>NZ_CP104002.1:0-300000 GCF_029201565.1 Devosia sp. SD17-2 | reverse complement strand
GCATGGGGCGACAAGAGGCAGGGTCGAAATGAGCCTGTCATAGCGCAAAAGTGTCGCTACCCGGCCCGGCATTGCAAATCATTTGACTCTTTCCTATTTCAGAGTATGAAAAGTCCTGCTTTCCAATAGGGAAATTAGTCATGGGCTGCGCCAGCCGCATCGCGACACCGACAATAACCGGCCTTTTTGCCGGCGGTGGCGTCGTCATGACAAAAACCAGCACAAAAACCGCCTGACGCTTTTCCCCGGGTCGTCTCCCGACGGGGAGAGGCGCCAAACCAGCAACCGCATCGCCAGGCGATGCGCGGGGGCGGAAATGGTCAGGAACCGGAGTTCCAAGAATGGGTTATCGCGTCGCTGTCGTTGGGGCCACAGGCAATGTGGGCCGCGAAGTTCTCAATATTCTCGCCGAGCGTAATTTTCCGGCTGATGAAGTGTTTGCCCTCGCCTCGTCCAAGTCGATCGGCCGGGAGATTTCCTTTGGCGACAAGATCCTCAAGGCCAAGGACCTGCAGCACTTCGACTTCTCCAATGTCGACTTTGCCATCATGTCGGCTGGTGGTTCCATCTCCAAGGAATGGGCGCCCAAGATCGCGGCGGCCGGCGCCATCGTCATCGATAACTCCTCGTTCTGGCGCTATCACTCGGACGTGCCGCTGGTCGTGCCGGAAGTAAACGGCAACATTCTCGAGCGCTGGCTGGCCGATGCCAACCGCACCGGCATCATTGCCAATCCCAATTGCTCGACCGCCCAGCTGGTCGTGGCGCTGAAGCCGCTCCATGATGCGGCCATTATCAAGCGCGTCGTCGTTTCGACCTATCAGTCGGTGTCGGGCGCCGGCAAGGAAGGCGTCGACGAACTGTGGAACCAGACCAAGGGCATTTTCGTCAACGACAGCCCGACCCCCGGCAAGTTCCCCAAGCAGATCGCCTTCAACGTCATCCCGCACATCGATGTGTTCATGGAAGACGGCTACACCAAGGAAGAGTGGAAGGTTCTGGCCGAGACCAAGAAGATCCTCGATCCCAAGATCAAGGTCACCTGCACCGCCGTGCGCGTGCCGGTGTTTGTCGGTCACTCCGAGGCGGTCAATATCGAATTCGTCAATCCGATCTCTGCCGATGAGGCCCGTGATATCCTGCGCGACGCGCCGGGCATTGCAGTGGTCGACAAGCGCGAACCCGGTGGCTATGCGACCCCGGTCGAGGCCGTGGGCGACTATGAGACCTATGTCAGCCGTATCCGCGAAGACGTGACCGTCGAAAATGGCCTGGCCATGTGGGTGGTCTCGGATAATCTGCGCAAGGGCGCGGCGCTCAACACGATCCAGATCGCGGAAACGCTGATCGAAAAGGGTTACAAGCCCCGCGCATAAGCGCTAAAGCATTGAACTCCGGGGGCCTCCTCCGGAGTTTTTTTCTGTTCGTCCTCCCCCCTGAGTTCTTTCCCATGGCCTTGCGCGATATCGGTCTGGCGCTCCTCGTCGCTGCGATCTGGGGGCTCAATTTCGTCTTCATCAAATGGGGTGTGGAGCAGGTTCCGCCGCTGTTTCTCACGGCGCTGCGCTATCTCTGCGCCGCCTTGCCGGCCGTGTTCCTGGTCAAGCGGCCAAAAGTCCGGCTTGGCACGCTGGCGATCTACGGACTGGCCATCGGCTTTGCGCAGTTTGGCCTCCTGTTCTCGGCCATCAAGCTGGGGATGCCAGCGGGGCTGGCGTCCCTCCTCATGCAGATGCAGGCGTTTTTCACCGTGGTCCTGGCGCTGTTCTTCCTCGGCGAACGGCTGACCCGGTTCCAGACCATTGGCGGCATGATCGCCATTGCAGGCGTCGCAGTCATTGCCACCGAGCGGGTGGAACTGACCGCGCTGGTGCCGCTGCTGATGATCATCCTTGCCGCCTTCTTCTGGGGCGTGGCCAATATCGCCTCGAAAAAGGCCGGGCAGATCGACATGCTGTCCTTTGTGGTCTGGAGCAGTCTCGTCCCCATCATTCCGCTGCTGGGGCTGTCGCTGGTGGTGGAAGGCCCTGCCCTAATTGGCGAGGCGCTGGCCGGGTTCAGCGGCCGCAGCGTCTTTGTCGTGCTGTTCAACGCCTATGCCGCGACGATCCTCGGCTTCGGGCTCTGGAGTTATCTCCTCAAGCGCTATCCGGCGAGCCTGATTGCGCCGTTTTCGCTGCTGGTGCCGGTGGCGGGCATAGCCTCGTCCATGATCCTGCTGGGCGAGGAAATCACCCTCGTCGAAATTGCCGGCAGTGCCCTGATCTTCGTCGGCCTCGTCTGCAGCGTACTCGGCGCGCGCCTCTTCAACCGTCTGCGGTCTGCCTGATGCCCCTCCGTCATATTCTTCTTGCCCTTGTGGTTGTCGCCATCTGGGGGTTCAATTTCGTCGTCATCAAATGGAGCGTCGAGGCGCTGCCGCCGATCCTGGCCGCGGCGCTACGCTTTACGGCGGCGGCGTTTCCGCTGGTGTTTTTCGTAAAGCCGCCCAAGGCGCCGGTGTGGATCGTGGTGAGCTACGGGCTGTGCCTGGGGTTCCTGCTCTATGCTTTTCTCAATCTGGCGCTGGCCTGGGGCATGCCGGCGGGGCTGGCTTCGCTGGTGCTGCAAACGCAGGCCTTTTTCACCATGGCCCTGGCCTTCCCGCTGCTGGGCGACCGGCCCGGGAAATTCCAGCTTGCGGGAGCGGCGATTGCCTTTTCCGGGATCGCCGTCATCGCGCTCGAGCGGCTCGAGGGCGCGAGCCTGCTGCCGCTGGTGTTCACCATATTTGGTGCCGCCAGCTGGGGCATGGCCAATGTGCTGACCAAGATGGCCGGCAAGGTCGATGCGCTCTCGTTCAATGTCTGGGGTGCGCTGGCCGCGCCCGCGCCGCTGCTCGGGCTCTCGCTCTTTACCGAGGGCTGGCCGACCATTGTCGAGGCCATCACCCAGTTCTCATGGGCGGACGCGGCGATGATCGCGTTTCTCGCCTATATCTCGACCATTCTGGCGGGGGCGATCTGGAGCTGGCTGCTCGGCAAGCACCCGACCTCGGTGGTGGCGCCTTTCACCCTTCTCGTGCCGATCACCGGGCTTTTGTCCGGCTATCTCATTCTGGGCGAGATGATCACGCCGATCGAAATCCTCGGCGCCGTCGTGGTCATTTCCGGGCTCGTCGTGACCGTGATGGGGCGCAAGAAAACCGTCCCGCTCGTGGTCGCAGACTGAGCGCCAAACGAAAAGGCCGCCGGGAGGCGGCCTTTCTGATCAGTCGTCCTTGGTATTGGACAGCGATTCCGTGGGGGATGGAACCGCAGCAGGCGCCTCGCCCGGCGCAGGCACCGATACGGCTGAAGGCTGGAGGCTGTTGAGCTCGTCCGAGCTCAGTCCACCGCTGAGATCAACGTCCGCCGCACTGAATTCTTCCTGGGTCAGATCAGGCCAGACCACCTGCAGCTCGCCATAGCTCAATTCGCCGTTTCCGTCGGTATCGACATCAGCAAAGCTGAGCGGGGTCTGAGCGATGGCCGGGGCGGCGAGGAGGCCGATGGCGGCGAGGGCAATTGCATATTTACGCATGGGATTTCTCCTTGGGAGAAGCCCGTCCTTGCGCGGCGAAATGGTCGCCGTGGCGCCGGAAGGCGCAGCGCCGGTCGGGCTGGAAATGGGGAAGCCACCCCGAGAGAGTGCGGGGTGGCTCGGCGCCCGCCTCAGGGAGGCGGGCAAAGCAATTAGTTCGCCGGGGCGGCAGCAGCGGCCACCAGGGCATCATATTCTTCGGCGCTGAGCTCGCCATTGGCGTCGACATCGGCAGCGGTGAACGCTTCTTCGGTCAGGTCAGGCCATGCAGCCTGGGCCTCGGTCAGGGAGATGCCACCGCTCGTATCCGAATCCACCGATGCGAAGTCGGTAGCAGCCTGCGCAAAGGCAGCGGTCGAGAGACCGAGGACGACGAGCGAGGAAAGAACGATCTTCTTCATGGCATTTAGCTCCATGTGATTTGGGATTTGCGGGAACGGATTTGTCCGCTTCCGACGAATGCTCTCCGGCGATCCGTGAGACAGAGACTGACGGGGCAATGTGGTCATCATCGGCCCAGACATGGGCGTAAAAAATGTGATGTCTGGGCAATTTGCGGGCAGTCGAGAGGCCCGGCAACGCTGGCACTCAAAGTTACGATCACGCCAGACCGGGCCGGATCTTGACCACAAAGGGAAAAGCTGGGCGCTCTATTGATCACAATTGAGGCCAGCCAAGTCCAGTTTGAAGGCAAATGCGCCTCACTGGATCTTTTTATTGAGCAGAAACTGCGCTGGATCCCAAAAATACAAAAAAGCGGGCCCGAGTAAATTCGCGGCCCGCCTGCAAATGGTCAGTGATCTGGAGTGGCGGCCGGCTGCCCGGCCGCGTTTGCTCAGAGCTCGGGGCGGATAAAGTCGCCCGCTTCGTTCATCACCCACAACTCGCCGGTCGAAATATCGAACCAGGCGCCATGGACGGCCAGCTTACCCTCAGCTTCGAGCGAAGCCACATAGGGGAAGGTGCGCAGATTGAAGATCGAGTTGCGGATTGAAATCCGCTCCATCGCCGTCTGGCGCTCGGCCGGGGTCATCAGGCTGTTCTGCCCCACCTGGCTGGGCAGGTCACCCAGCATGGTCAGCCACTTGCCGATGAAGTCACCGCTGTCGAGGGGCTTGGAGGCCGGATTGAGCGCAGCCTGGATACCGCCGCAGCGGCCGTGCCCCATGATCACGATATCGGCGATGCCCAGAGCCTTGACGGCATATTCAATGCCGGCCGAGGTGCCGTGCTGGCCGCCGTCTGGCTGATAGGTGGGGACGAGATTGCCGACATTGCGCAGGACGAAGAGTTCGCCGGGCCCGGCATCGAATATCATCTCGGGCGCCGCGCGGCTGTCGCAGCAGGCAATGATCATGGTGGTGGGCTTCTGGCCTTCTGTGGCCAGGTCGCGAATACGCTCCTTCTCCCGGGCATAGCGCCCCGACATGAAGTTGGCGTGTCCGTCGAGCAGGTATTTTGGAAACCGGTGCATGGGCACGGAATTATCTGCTAGAGCCATCAAGATCAATAAAGATCGTATTACTGGGGGCACGAGCATACATGCTCATCTACCGTTTTCTCACCGGCGAGGACGATGCAGCGTTCTGCCATAAGGTTACCAAGGCATTAAGTGAGGGTTGGGCGCTGCATGGCGCACCGACCTATGCCTATGATGCCGTCAGCAAGAAGATGCGTTGTGGACAGGCCGTCACCAAGGTGGTCGCCAACCAACCCTATGATCCGGACAAGAAGCTCGTCGATTATTAGGGTTTCTCAGCACCTTAGCTGCAAAGACATATTCTCCCGGCACGGTGTCCCTGATGGACGCCGCGTCGGGATAACTCCCCGGGGGGGCGGGGTTAGAATTCGCTCCAGTCCTCGGCCGTCGCCGCAGCGCCGCCGAAATAGGTCTTGCCGCTTTCTGCACTGACTTGATCAGACCGCGTGCGCCCCCTGCCGGTTCGAGCCGCGCCGCCTCGGCACTGTCGGCCATCGGACCGCGATCGGCACCGGGCGAATCACGCAGGGTGAACGTCTCGACAATGCCGTCCACACGGCTCGCCTGACCTTCCGTCTGCTCGATCGAGGCGTTCATTTCCTCGACAAGAGCAGCGTTATGCTGCGTCATTTCGTCCATCTGCCGCACCGCCACATTGATCTGGCTGATGCCTGCGGCCTGCGCCTGGCTGTCGGTGGCGATATTGCTCATCAGCGAGGCCGAGTTGCGGACGCCCTCGATGATCTCGTTGAGGCGCCCGGCCACATCGGCCACGAGCCGCGACCCGTTGCGCACCTCGTCTCCGCTCTGCTCGATCAAATTCTTGATATCGGCAGAAGCCTGAGCGGCGCTCTGGGCAAGACGGCGAACTTCCACGGCAACCACCGCAAAGCCCTTGCCTGATTCACCGGCGCGCGCCGCTTCCACTGAAGCGTTGAGGGCGAGCAGATTGGTCTGGAAGGCGATGTCGTCAATGAGGCCGATGATATTGGAGATCTTGGTGGCCGAGGCGGAAATCCGCTCCATGGCCTGGGTGGCTTCCTGCATCACCCCATTGGAGGCCTCGGCCACATTGGTCATGCGTCCGGCTCCGTCGCTGGCCTGGCGGGCCTGCTCGGCATTGCTGGTGACGGTCGTGGCCAGCTGATCCATGGCCGCCGAGGTTTCCTCGATGGTTGCGGCCTGGCGGGTGGTGCGTTCGGACAGGTCATTGGCACCGGCAAGGATTTCGCCCGTCACCTGCTTGAGGGCGCGCGAGGTGTCCCGCAGCTGGATGGTGATGTCTTCGATCTTGTCGGCGACACTATTGGTGCTCTGCTTGAGCTGGGCGAAGGCCCCTCTGTATTCGCCGCGCATGCGATCGCGCAGATCGGCGCGGGCCATGGCCCCGAGCACGCGATCGGCTTCACCAAGGGCGGTTTCGACCGATGCCATCATGCCATCGAGATTGCCGGCGATCCGGTCGATCTCCTTGTCGCCGAACTGCTGGGCGATGCGGGTGCGGAAATCGCCGTTCATGGCACTTTCGATCACATGGTCGAAGGCGGCCTGGAAGCGGGCCATCATCTCGGCACGAGCGGTCAGCTCGGCGGCACGCATCTGCTTTTCCACCTCGGCGGCCTGCACTTCGAGGCCGTTGACGCGGAAGGTCTCGAGCGCCCGGGCCATCTCGCCCAATTCGTTCTGGGCATCCTTGCCGGCAATATTGGTGTCGTACTGCCCCTCGACCAGCTTGGCCATGGTCTGGGTCAGGCGAGAGAAGGTGCCGGTCAGCCAGCGGCCGGTGAGCACGGCCAGGGTCACGCCGATGATGAGGCCAATAATGGAAATGGCAGCCACAATCATCAGCTGCAGCGCTTCTTGCTGGGCAATCACGGACCCGAGGGCGTTCTGGCGATCATGGGCCTGCTTGGACAGGTCATAGTAAAGCGCGAACATCTCCGGCCCCTTGGCGCTCAAGAGGGCAGTCTGCGAATGGTTCTGGGGATTGGCGCCGGCAGCAACGGCATTGGTGAGCGCATCAAAGCCGGTCGAATACTGGGCCAACAGGGAAGAGGCCTGGTCGATGGCGCCCATCGCCTCCGGATCTTCAGAAAAATATGTTGGCGCGGTCTGCTTTGCTTCGGACAGGACTGCAATCTGCTCGCGCACTGCGCTGGCCCACTGATCGGTCGGCGTCAGCTGATAGTTCAGAAAATCGATGCGCAGCAGAGAGATATCTCTGAGAAACTCATCCAGGAGGAGGGTTTGTCGCGCAACGTTTCGGTAGTCGCCAAATAAATGCTCCGCGTTTGACATGAGCATGATCGCGCTGGCGCCGGTAATGACCAGAACAATAGTAGCGCAGCAAACGCCCCATATATTCTAGACTTTACGCTCGTAAATAGACGCATTGTTTGAACCCCCAAATGGATTAACTTCGAGAGTCGCACATGTTCCTTACTGAACTGTTATGGAGAAAAGGGGCGAGAAACTTGGTTCCAAGTGTATATTTTCTACTACCCACTGCGGGATGAGACTAAAATCGCGGATGGTAGATTTGCCGAAGCGGGGATGGCGAATACTGTACCGGGAACGAATCGCCATCCGAACACGCTGTGCGCTATGCGAACAAAGTGCGTGATGCGCCAAAAGTTGATCTCGCCGGGGGTTCCAACCTTTGATTTGCTAAGGATTGAGCGCTAAAACGCGAACCATTCCAAACTAGAGGCGACAAATTGTCCCTCCGTAAGGCCCCGGATTAGAGCCATGTCGGTCAGAGCCCGCCCTACCTCCCCGCATTTGCAGATCTATCGCTGGACCGTCACCATGGCGATGTCCATCCTCCACCGTGCCACCGGCATCGCCAATTACGCGGGCATGGCCCTGTTCGTGATCTGGCTGGCCGCCGCCGCGATGGGGCAGGACGCGCTGATGTCGGTCAATTTCATCTTCGGCAGCTGGTTCGGACAGCTCGTGCTGTTCAGCTTCACCTGGAGCCTGGTGCACCACATGCTCGGCGGCCTGCGCCACTGGGTCTGGGACTTTGCCGCCATGATGGAGCCCGGCCAGCGCGAAGCCATGGCCTGGGGGACGATCATCGCCTCGGTGCTGATCACCCTTCTCATCTGGACAATCTTTGTGTGGGTAGCCTGATGCGCGAACAAATCATCACCCAAGACGTGATCGCCAATCCGCGCAGCCATTATGGCGACGCAAAGGCCTCCACCCGTCACTTCATTACCCAGCGCGTCACCGGGCTGTGCAATGTCCTCTTCATCGGCCTGCTGCTGTATCTGGTGGTCCGTGTCGCCGGTCAGGACCGCACTGATCTCGTTGCCGTCATCGGCAATGGCTGGATCGGCATTCCGCTGGCCGTGCTGATCGGCATCGTCGCCATCCATATGCGCAATGGCATGCGCGATACGCTCGAGGATTACCTCCACGGCTCGATGTATCGCCTCGCCATGATGCTCAATACGCTTTTCTGCCTGATTGTTGCCCTGGTCGGTATCGGCTCGGTGCTCAAGATCGTCTTCTGGGGTTGATCGACATGGCTAACTACGAACTGATCGACCATGAATTTGACGTGGTGGTCGTGGGCGCCGGCGGCGCTGGTCTGCGCGCCACGCTCGGCATGGCCGAGCAGGGTTTCAACACCGCCTGCATCACCAAGGTTTTCCCGACCCGCTCGCACACCGTTGCAGCCCAGGGCGGCATTGCCGCCTCGCTGCAGAACATGGGCCCTGACAGCTGGCAGTGGCACATGTACGACACCGTCAAAGGGTCGGACTGGCTCGGCGACAACGACGCCATGGAATATCTGGCGCGCGAAGCGCCTGCCGCAATCTACGAGCTCGAGCACTACGGCGTGCCATTCAGCCGTACGCAGGAAGGCAAGATCTACCAGCGCCCGTTCGGCGGCCACATGACCGAATTCGGCGACGGCCCGCCGGTGCAGCGCACCTGCGCCGCCGCTGACCGCACCGGCCACGCCATCCTGCACACGCTCTATGGCCAGTCGGTCAAGAACGACGCGCAGTTCTTTATCGAGTATTTCGCGCTCGACCTGATCATGGGCGAGAACGGCGAATGCCAGGGCGTCATCGCCTGGAAGCTCGACGACGGCACGCTGCACCGTTTTCGCGCGAAAATGGTGGTGCTGGCGACCGGCGGCTATGGCCGTTCCTATTTCTCGGCGACCTCGGCCCATACCTGCACCGGCGACGGCAATGGCATGGTAGCCCGCGCCGGCCTGCCGCTGCAGGACATGGAATTCGTGCAGTTCCACCCGACAGGCATCTATGGCGCCGGCGTGCTCATCACCGAGGGCGCCCGGGGCGAAGGCGGCTATCTCACCAATTCGGAAGGTGAGCGCTTCATGGAGCGCTATGCGCCCAACGCCAAGGATCTCGCCTCGCGTGACGTCGTCTCGCGCTGCATGACGCTCGAGATCCGTGAAGGTCGCGGTGTTGGTCCCAACAAGGACCACATCTATCTCCACCTCGATCATCTTGATCCAAAGGTGCTGCACGAGCGTCTGCCGGGCATCACGGAATCGGCCAAGATCTTTGCCGGTGTGGATCTCACCCGGGAACCGATCCCGGTGCTGCCGACCGTGCACTACAATATGGGCGGCATTCCCGCGAACTATCACGGCGAAGTCCTCAACCCGACCGCCGACGATCCGACCCGCATCGTGCCGGGCCTGATGGCCGTGGGCGAAGCCGCCTGCGCCTCGGTGCATGGCGCCAATCGCCTGGGCTCGAACTCGCTGACCGACCTTGTTGTGTTCGGCCGCGCCGCTGCGCTGCGGGCCGGCAAGGTGCTCGACAAGAACGCTCCGGTGCCCGGCATCAACAAGGCCGAGGACGACAAGATTCTTGCCCGCTTCGATCGCCTGCGCAATGCCAACGGCTCTCAGCCCACGGCAAAGCTGCGCGACGAGATGCAGCGCACCATGCAGGCCGACGCGGCGGTGTTCCGCACCGATGCCTCGCTCAAGCAGGGCGTTGCCCGCATGACCGAGATCTATTCGCGTCTGCATGACGTTCAGGTCACCGACCGCTCGCTGATCTGGAACTCGGACCTCGTGGAAACCCTCGAGCTCGAAAACCTCATGGCCTGCGCCATGACCACGGTGGTTTCGGCCGAAGCCCGCCAGGAAAGCCGCGGCGCTCATGCGCATGAGGACTTCCCCAACCGCGACGACGTCAACTGGCGAAAGCACACGCTGAGCCACCTCAACGTCGAGACCGGCGAAGTGCGCCTCGACTACCGCCCCGTCATCACCGATCCGCTGACGCCGGAGGCCGAGGGTGGCATCGACCTGAAAAAGATCGCACCCAAAGCACGCGTGTACTGATGCGAAGCGCCAATCTTAACAGGCTTTTCTCCCGACGCGGCCCAGTCGCCCGCTTTGCCGTGCTGGCAGTGACCGTGGCAGCACTGGCGGGCTGTGAGACCACCGGCGACGGCGGATTTGACGACCGCCCGGCCCCACCGCGTCCGGCATTCCAGCCCGGCGTCTCCCAGGAGACCGTCTATGGCAATTCCGGCGCTGTCACGACCCAGACGCGCATCGACCCGCAGACCGGCCAGCGCGTTCTCACCGGTGGCAGCTTTGTCATCGGCTCGGCGGGCGCCTCAAGCGCCGGCTTCGGTGCGCCGTTCGGCACCTGGACGCTGACAGACGACTTTGCTCGCCGCTGCACGATCTCCTTCGGCACGGCGCCGCTAGCGGGTTCGGCCGGCGCCATGCAGCTCGACCAGAACGGGTTCTGCTCGAGCGATTTCGAGGAAGCCCGCGGCTGGATGAATGCCGGCAGCGGCATTGCCCTGACCAATGCGTCCGGCCGCATTCTCGGTCAGTTGTCGCCCGATGGCCAGAATGGCTACACCGGCAGCTTCAACTCCAGTTTCGGCCCCCGCAACGTCAAACTTGCCCGCGGATAAGAGGAGGCGTCATGAAAACGCAGATATTTGCTCTCGTTACCGGTTTCAGCCTTCTGGCCACGGCTGCTTATGCCGCCCCGACTTCTGCGCAGAAGCAGGAGTTCTTCGAGGTCTGCATGGGCATCTCCCAGAACCAGGAGCTCTGCGCCTGCAAGGCCGACGCCGCAATGACGCTGATCGACGAGCGTTTCATGGGCGTCGTCATCTCTTCGATGAAGGGCGGCGCGCCCGCTGCAGCCGATTTCAACGCCTATAATACCTACGTCGCCAAATCGAACCAGGTGTGCAAGCCCAACTATTGAGGCTGCCACCCATCGACCCCTATCGCGCCGGTTGAGCGGCGCAACATGAGGATAAAATGGCCGAACTGACACTGCGCAAGGCCGACCGCCCACAGAAGGGCAAGACCTGGCCCAAGCCCGCCGGGGCAACACGCCTGCGCGAATACCACATCTATCGGTATGACCCGGACAAGAACGAAAACCCGCGCATCGACACCTATTTCGTCGATCTCGACAATTGCGGGCCCATGGTTCTCGATGCGCTGCTCTACATCAAGAACAACACCGACCCGACCCTGACCCTGCGCCGCTCCTGCCGCGAAGGCATCTGCGGGTCATGCTCGATGAACATCAACGGGCTCAACACCCTCGCCTGCACCAAGGGCATGGATGACTCGACCGGCCCGGTGAAGATCTACCCACTGCCGCACATGCCGGTGGTCAAGGACCTGGTCCCCGACCTCACCAATTTCTACGCCCAGCATCGCGCCATCGAGCCCTGGCTCAAGACCACTTCGCCCACCCCGCAAAAGGAATGGACGCAATCGGTCGAGAACCGCGCCAAGCTTGACGGGCTCTATGAGTGCATCCTGTGCGCCTGCTGCTCGACCTCTTGCCCATCCTACTGGTGGAACGGCGAGAAATATCTCGGCCCCGCAGCCCTGCTGCAGGCCTATCGCTGGCTCATCGACAGCCGCGACGAAACCACCAATGAGCGCCTCGACAATCTTGAAGACCCCTTCAAGCTTTATCGCTGCCACACGATCATGAACTGCGCCAAGGTTTGCCCCAAGGGGCTCAACCCCGCCAAGGCCATTGCCCAGATCAAGAAGATGATGGTCGAGCGCAAGGCCGCCTGATCTCAGGCACATTCCATGAAAAGGCCCGCGTCACCGCGGGCTTTTTTGTTTGATGGGTCGGTTCGGGCGGCGCCAGAAATCCGGGGCTAGAACCTGTAGCCGAAGCGGACGCCGATATTGGTAAGGCCGCGATTGCCATGGTCGCAAAGATTGGCGTTTGAGGCATGCTCGGCCGTCGCCATGATCGAGGCATTGTCGTTGAGTTTGACACCGAGGCTGACCGACTCGCGGAAGACGAGGCCACAGCCGAGGTTGCGGGCGGGATAGACCGCATTACCCAGCGTATTGCCATTGTGCACGGCACCACCAAGGCTGGCTTCGACAAAGACCGGGGTATCGGCGAGGGGCAGTGTCCAGCTGACCCCGCCATAGACCATGCTTTCGAGCCCACCGAAATTGAATGTGGCGCCCAGATGCGGCCGCAGCTCGCCCCAGGCCAGCCATGACGTCATCGCCGGCACGTCGAACAGGAGCTCGACATTGATGTCCTGCATGCGCTCGACGGAAAAGACGCCGAAGAGATCGCCGGGTTCGTCGGCGCTATGGACAAAGACCCCACCGCGCACTTCGGAGATGCCAAACTCCTGGCTCACGGCCGGAGCCGTGCAGGCGAGGCTAGCCAGAAGCAAGATTGCGAGGGGTTTGGTCATAGACGTCTCCCGGAAGGGGGCGATTTAGCGACGAACCCTTCCCTTGGGTCAAGCCCTCGGCCAGTCACGTTTATCGCTAGAACCGGATGCCAAGGCGCAGGCCGGCACTGGTCATGCCGTCATTGGGTGTGTTGCAGAGACCAAAATCGGTCGCGTGCTGGACCGTGGCCATGAGCGCGGTGCGGGGCAGGAACTCGACGCCGACACTAGCCTGTCCCTGCGCCAGCACGGCGCAGCCGAAGCGGCTGGGCTGGTCGCTGAAGCTGGCGCTATGAAGCGCTGCACCACCGCCCACTTCGGCAAAAATGGGCAGGAGCGGCGGCCTGAAGGTCCAGCTGAGCCCGGTATAGAAAAGGTTTTCGCCGCCCTCGGTATTGAAGGTGGCGCCGACATGGGGGCGCAGCTCTCCGGCGACGGTCCAGGCGTTGAGATCGGGCACGCTGAACAGGAGTTCGGCGTTGAAATCGCGGATACGGGTGCCATCGAAGAGATTGCCGCCCGGCTGGAACGCATCACGGGCTAAGACGCCGCCACGCACTTCCGGCAGGAAGGCAACCTGGGCGCTGGCGGGCACGACCGCAACCAAGGCGAGGAACAGTCCGAGACAGGAGATGAGCATTCGGGACAATGCGGTGCGCATCACAAAACCTCGGCAATTCGTTCGGGAGTAGAGCGGCATTGGGCGCGCGCGCGGCGAGGTCGGCAAGGTTTGATTAAAATTGTCCCTAATGAGCGATTAAGCCGAACGGCAGCTCAGGACAAAAAATCCGGTGCAGACCCTTGACCTTACCCCCCTTCATCGTGATCTACCGATAAACGATATTCAGCCAAGGTTATGTCATGTCCGCTCCATTCGCCCTGTCGCTGCAGGATCTCGCCCCAATCGCTCAAGGCAGCTCCACCGCAGAGGCCATGGGCGAGACCATCCTGCTGGCCCAGGCTGCGGACAGGCTCGGCTATGAACGGCTCTGGTACGCCGAGCACCATGGCATGCCCTCCATTGCGTCCTCGGTCCCGGAAATCCTGATCGGCAGCGCCGCCGCGGCGACGAAGAATATACGCGTCGGCTCGGGCGGTGTGATGCTGCTCAATCATGCCCCGCTGCGCATTGCCGAGGCCTACCGCACGCTCGAGGCGCTGCACCCCGGCCGCATCGACCTTGGCCTTGGGCGGGCACCCGGTGGCGACGGCTACGCCATGCGGGCGCTCCGCAGTGGCGGGGGCGAGGAATTTTCAAACTATCTGGCCGAGCTCATGGCCTTTGACGAGGACGGCTTTCCGCCCGATCACCCCTATTCGCGCGTGCCAGTGTCGCCGGGTGGTGTGCGCCTGCCACCGAAATGGCTGCTCGGATCATCCGGTGCGAGCGCGCAGGCGGCTGGCCAGATCGGCTTTGGCTATGCCTTTGCCGCCCATTTTTCGCACACGCCGGCAGCTCCGGCCTTTGCCGCCTATCGCGCCGCCTTCGAGCCCTCCGAGGATTTTCCGGAACCCAAGACCATCCTCTGTCTGTCGGTGATCGCGGCCCCGACCGAGGAGGAGGCAAAATATCTTTCGAGCTCACAGGCGGTTAACTGGGCGCGTTTCCTCACCGGCGAGCAGCGCCACCTGACCCCACCCGGAGAAGCGCTGGCCCACAAGCTGACCCCGCAGCAGGAACAGATCATCGCCCATCAGTCGACCCTCTGGCTGATCGGCTCGGCAGAACAGATGGCCGAGACCATTTCCGCCAAAGCCAAGGAGGCCGGCGCGGATGAGGTGATGCTGACCACCACCATCCATTCCTACGAGCTGCGCAGGCGTTCCTTTGCCCTGATTGCCGAGGCTCTTGGGGTTTCCCCGAGGAATTAAGCCTTTGCCTACGGGCGTTTACCGTTCGTTACAGCCACCGGGACTAGATTGCCGCATCGCCATTTCTGAGTAGTCTTCCCATGAGCGCCGCGGCTTTCGTGCTTGCCATCAATTTGTTTGTGGCCGGCCTCTTTGCGACAGCTTTCGGCGTTCTGGCGGCTTATTATCGATTGGCATTGGGCGCCCGCTGGATCGCGTTTGGCTATGGATGCGGCGTCGTCACCTCGGTGCTGGAGTTCGTGCTCCCGTTCCAGGCGGACGCCCGACCGGTCGCCTTCGCGCTGTTCTCGATCTTCCTGTTCGCGCTCGCCTTTATCGTCATCGGCCTGGCGCGGCACTATCGCCTCTCGCCCCCGTTGCGCGTGCTGACGGGGCTGGTGGCAGTGTCCATGCTGATCAATCTGTTCAGCATGGAAATGCCGCGGGACTCGTTCCTGCGCGCAATGCTCTACCAGCTGCCTTATGCGCTGATCCTGCTCGTCGCGCTTGGCATGATGGTCAAGCTGCCGGCGAGGCGCATTCTCGACGTCGCGCTGATGGGTATTCTCGTCACTGTCATCATCCATTTCATTGCCAAGCCGTTCCTGGCCCAGATGATCGGATCGGGCGGCGCGCCGCAGGGCTATCTTAGCTCGACCTATGCCGCCATTTCCCAGTCGGTCGGCGCGATCCTCCACATCAGCACCGGCATTGCAGTCCTGCTGATCATGGTGCGGGATGTGATGGCGGAAATCACCGCCCGCTCGGAGACCGACGCGCTGTCGGGCCTGCATAATCGGCGGGGTTTTGAGGACCATAGTGAGCGGGCCATGGCCCTGTCGCAGCGCTCGGGCGTTCCGGCCATGATGATTGTCGCCGATCTCGACCACTTCAAGCAGATCAACGATACCCATGGTCACGCCACCGGCGACATGGTGATTGCGGCATTTGCAAAAACCCTGCGCGAGGCGGCTCCACAGACAGCGGTGCTTGGGCGCACGGGCGGCGAGGAGTTCGCCATTTTCCTGCCGGGGACCAATCTTGCCTGCGGCCGGCTCTATGCCGAAGCGGTCCGGACCGCCTTTCCGGTCAATGTCGCCCCCGAGCTCAAGGGGCTCAACCTCTCGGCGTCCTTTGGTGCCGCAATGCAGGATACGGACGACACCCTGTCCGAACTCATGCGCCGGGCGGACCAGGCGCTCTACAGAGCAAAGTCCGAGGGGCGGAACAGGGTCGTGGTCGCAAAAATACCGCCCTCGGCCCTCGCAGCCGAAAGCGGCACCATAAAAGACTTCGGCACCAGCTGAGGGCTAGTGCAGTGTCGAGCGCGACACCAGTTCGTAATCGCCTTCGGGATTGATGCGCAGCGCCAGCTGCTGGCGATCGAGCTCGGCCAGCCAGGCAGTCCATGAGCATGGGCTCATGCCGTCATCAACTGTCATCCCGTGGCTTTTGGCAAAGCGCAGCAGCAGCTGGGCGCGGCGTGTGCCGAACCTGTCGGGCACCAGCGCAATCGCCGGGCTACCCTTGCGGCCTATAACCCAGCTTTGAATATCCCGGTGACGGGTCAAGGTGTGTGTATGGGACATAATGGATGTGGCCTCCCCTCCACTGCAGTTTACTTTGTACTCTCAACGAAACGGGTGGGTTAAGACCCCGGTTCCCGCTCCTAACTTTCAACTTTCCTCGAATTCGGTGACGAGTTTGAGACGCTCCATTTCCGCGGCGGAAAAATAATAGAGCCGGTCGGGCGGCGTCTCGAGCGCATAGAGCCACATCTCGGGATCGACGCCGGTCTGGTTGAGATGGCGGGTAATTTCCGCAGTGATCTTCTGAGCGTCCGACATGGCTGCCCCGGCAATACGCAGGGCATCAACCGCATCGCTGCCAAGACTGGCGGCATAGACCTGATGAACACCGATTGCCGCCTCGGCACTGGCGCGGCGCTCCGCACCCGAGGCAAAGATGATGGGGCAGGACGAGGCACACATGTGCCCGGCGGCCACTTTGGTCGCGAGTGCCTTGTCTTGAATGAGGGCGCCGATCTCCAGCGCGTCCATCACAGAACCTCCGGGCGAATCGAGAACAACAGTCTGGACATATTCGCCACGAGCGGCAATCTCGTCGGCAAATCGTGATGCAGACCCGGGATCGATCGTGCCGGTCAGGCGCAATTCTCCGCCCGGCGCCAGCGTGATGGTCAGCGGCGCGTTGAGCAGATCGGGTGCAGTGGTGATGGTCGGCATGGGCCGGCCCCGGACACCCTCGGTCGGCTGGGCCGGTGGCAATATGGGCTGGGGCGCATATTGGACGGCAAGCCCCTCATCGGCGGTCAGCTCGGTGTAGTCGACATAGAGCACGCTGGCCGTGCCGGCGAGGAGGGCAAAGAAGGCAAAGCGCAGGATTGCGCCGTCCTCGATGGCGGCCAGCGCCCCCAAAATCCCGCTGGAGGTCTGGCTGTCCCTGCGGGCATTGGCCTCTGTCTTCATGCCGGGCGCTGCCCCTCGCCCCGCTTGCGCTGGGCGCTGTCGATCGGGGTGACGATGGCTTCTTCGCTAGTTGCAACGGCAGGAAGCGGGTCCTCCGGCTGGGGCGCGCTTTCGGCAGGTGCCGGTCGAAGCGGCTCGGCCGGAGCCATCCCTGCCGTTTCCATGCGCCGGTAGAGCGCCATCGCCCGCAGCATTTCGGCGGCAGTGATAGTGTCGTCAGCGTCCAATGTCTCAGTTTCGCGGCGCATGGCGTCATGGACGATCATCAGCACGAGGACGAGCACGACCGGCAGGAGGTCAATGGAAATGGCGCCTGCCCAGGACGGGATGAAATCGCTCCAGTAGCGGATAACCGCTTCGGCCGAGGAGAGCGGCACATAGCGGCGCGGCTCGACCGCCGGGGTAGCGAGGATTTCATCGGCCGCCGCAGTGAGCGCTGCCGACTGAGCGGCGACGGAGGCGCGGACGGTTTCCATGACGCGATCCTGCCGATTGGCGAGGTCGGCAGACTGGCCATCGGCAATTGGCGCAATGAAACCGGCGGCCAGATCAGCCGAAGCGCGTTTGACCGAGGCAGCCACATCGGTCTGCTGCAGGGCGGCGATGATGGCGGAAAGCTGCACCGCCTCGGCTTGGAAACCGTCAGTGCGCGGCTCGATCGTACCGGGCGTTGAAACGAGCTCGCGCATGGCCGCGAGACGTTCCGAGCCCTGGGCAAAGAGGCTGGCAACCTCACTGCGAGAGCCGGAAATGGTGGTGCCCAGCTGGTTCATCTGCGCGCTCATCTGGGTGAGCAATTGCACGACGCTGCCCGAGCCCTGGGTGCCGGTCAGCGCCCCGCTCTCGCGCTCGTCCTGCGCGAGGCCCGCAAAGCGTTCGGCGGCCCGCTGCACGTCGGGGAGGAGGCTCTGGCTCGCCAGCGCATTGGCATGGGCCTTGTCGAGATCTTCGGCATAGCCTTGCAGGGTGACGGCCATGTGCTGCTCAAGCGCGGCCGAACCTGCGAGCGCCGCCGCATTGAGCCAGGAGCTCATGGCGATGATCATGCCGCAGCCAATGGCCATGGTGGCAAAGAGCGCGAGGCGCTGCGCGGCGCTCGTCACCAGCGGCACGAAGCGCATCATATAAGTCCAGAAGGCGTAGATCGCGACCGAGACGGCAGCCGAATAGATGATGGCGGCGAAAAAGACGAAGCTGGCCGAGCCATCGAGAAGGCCCCGCACCCCGAGATAGGTATAGACGCCTGAAGCCAGCGCCAGCACGGCCAGCGCAAAACGCGACATGGTTTCGACGCCGCGCACCGTTTCCTGGAGGCGATAGGCGTTTGGCTTGAGCTGCATGTGTGTGGAGCGCCCCCGTCGCGTCTGGTCCGGTCTCTGCCGGTTAAGCCGACGTTAACACAAGGATACCGGCAAGAAGGAGGCATATTGGGCCGGGGGTTAATGGTGCCGACTGACACTTGCGTGAAGCCAGCTTGGCTTTGACCCCGGCCGGCCTTTAAAGCATGGTCGCTGGGGGCCCAATCGATGGGCAGATGAGGGAGCAGTGGCATGACGCAGAAGAAGGTGCGCTGGGGCATTTTATCGACGGCCAATATCGGGATGCAAAAGGTCATTCCGGCGATCCAGAAGTCGCCAAGGTCGGAAGTCGTGGCGATTGCCTCGCGCGACTATGACAAGGCCGAAGCGGCCGCCAAAACTCTTGGCATTGCCCGCGCCCACGGCTCCTACGAGGCGCTGCTGGCCGATCCCGATATCGACGTCATCTACAATCCCCTGCCCAACCACCTGCATGTGCCGCTGACTGTCGCCGCCACAAAGGCCGGCAAGCATGTGCTGTGCGAAAAGCCCATCGCCATCACTGCCGCCGAGGCCGAAGGGCTGCGCGACTGCGCGCCGGGCAAAATCGTGCTCGAAGCCTTCATGATCCGGTTTCATCCGCAGTGGCTGCGGGCCCGCGAGATCATCCGCTCGGGCGAACTGGGCGAAATCCGCGCCATCAATGCGGTGTTTTCCTATTTCAACGCCGACCCCAATAATGTGCGCAATATGGCCGACATCGGCGGCGGGGGCCTGCTGGATATCGGCTGCTACCCCGTAACCACCGGCCGTTTCCTCTATGAGAGCGAACCGGAGCGGGTGGTGTCGCTGGTCGAGCGCGACGAAAAATTCGGCACCGACCGGCTGGCCAGCGTGATGATGGATTTCGGCGGCGGACGGCAATTGAATTTCACCTGCTCGACCCAGGCCGTGGGCCACCAGCGCGTGCAGGTATTAGGGACCAAGGCCAAGCTCGAGCTGATCATCCCCTATAATGCCCCGCCTGACGAACGGACGGCGATCACCATCGATGCGGGCGGCCCCTTTGACGGATCTCTGGCACGCCGCGAAATCCTGCCCGCCTGCGATCAATATACCGAACAGGCCGAGGCCTTTGCCCAGGCCGTTCTGGGGAACACCACCCTGCCCTGGGGCATTGAGGATGCGATTGCCTCGATGAAAGTGCTGGACGCCATCTTCGAGAGCGAGAAGACCGGCGCCTGGGCGCGCGTGGCGCGATTAGAAAGACCGAGTTGATGACAGACAGATCCAGCCAGCGCGTGCTGCTGACCGGAATATCCGGGTTTTTGGGCGGACACATCGCCCTCGCCCTACTCAAAGCCGGATTTGCCGTGCGCGGCAGCGTGCGCTCGCTTGATCGTGCCGAGAAGGTTCGGCGGACGCTGGCGGCGGCGGGTGCCGATGTCACCGGGCTTGAATTCGTGGCGCTCGACCTGCTCTCCGACACTGGCTGGGACGCGGCCATGGTGGGTTGCACCACACTGCTCCATTCAGCATCCCCCTTCCTCATCCAGACCCCGAAAGACCCCTCGGAGCTGATCCGCCCGGCAGTGGAGGGCACCGAACGGGCGCTGAATGCGGCACTGCGTTCCGGTGTCGAACGGATCATCCTCACCTCCTCCATGGCTGCCATGGCCTATGGCCACGACAAGGGCCGCACCAGACCTTTCGGGCCGGATGACTGGACCAACCTCGAGGGCCGCGCCGTCACCCCCTATCAGAAATCAAAGACGCTGGCCGAGTTGCGCGCCTGGGAGATCATGGACGCCGCCGGACGCCATGACGATCTGGTGGTCATCAACCCCAGCATCATCTTCGGGCCCCTGCTCGACGAGGATCCGGGGACCTCGGTCACGATCATCCAGCGCCTGCTGGATGGCTCCGTGCCGGCGGCCCCGAACATTCCCCTGACCATTGTCGACGTCCGCGACATCGCCGAGGCCCATGTCGCTGCCATCACAGCGCAGGACGCGGGCGGCAAGCGCTTCCCCATGGGAGCGGAAACGCTTTGGCTGCTCGAAACGGCGAATATCCTGCGGGAAAAATATCCGGATCGCCGCCTGCCGCGCCTCTCCCTGCCCGATTGGGCCGTGCGGCTCTATGCGCTTGTCGACCACGACGTGCGCGACAATATCGGCGAGCTGAGCCACCCCAAGGAACTCGACTCGACGGCAGCGACAGCACTGATCGGTCGGCCCCTCGTTCCGGCGCGCCAGGCACTACTGGCAACAGCCGCCTCCCTTATTGAGCGCGGGCTGGTGTAAAACGCATGAACCGTCGCGTCCTCCGCATTGCAGCCTGGCTGGCCCTGGCGGTCATCATCTTCGCCACGCTCTCGCCCATCGGCTTGCGCCCGCAGACCCATCTGCCCGTCAACATGGAGCGCGGGGCGGCCTATTTCCTCGCCGGAGCACTCTTCGGCCTCGCCTATCCGCGCCACATTCTCTGGGCGGCGGCGTTGCTCGCCATTGGCGCGGTGGGCCTGGAACTGGCGCAGATGCTGCAGCCCAGCCGCCACGGACGCGGACTCGACGCGCTCTTCAAGCTCGGCGGCGCCTGGCTCGGCCTCGCCTTGGGCTGGCTCTCCGCCGGCTGATCAAGGCCGGGTGAGCGCTCTGCAATCCTCTTGCGAGGCAGGCCAAACTAGCATCATACTTTGCCCCGGTGTGGGGCTGTAGCTCAGTTGGGAGAGCGCGTCGTTCGCAATGACGAGGCCAGCGGTTCGATCCCGCTCAGCTCCACCATCAACTCCGATTAGACCTCGACAGACTTCCGCGGGTCAGGAGCAGTGGCGCTTCTAACTCGCAGACAAAGCTTGCCTGCTCCGCGCGGCGAGCTTTTCGAGAGCCCATTCCCTCGCACGAACGCTGATGCCCATTTCAATGAGGCGGTACGATAGGGCGGAAACTGCGATGGTCGCGAAAAGCGTGACGCCTACACAGAACCAACCGCTCATCGGGTTGCCCCAGGCATAGCGCTCGTTCGCCCACATGACGCCCCACATGACAATCGGATGGGTCAGGTAGATCGAATAGGAGATGTCACCGAGATAGGTGAGAACGCGGTTGCACCGCATATTGAGCGTCTTGTCGGCGATGGTCGTCAGCGCAAGCATGAAAACCAGGGATCCGCCTACACCAGCGAAACCGTGCTCTATGCCGATTTTTCCAATGTATTGGATCAGGATGGGAACGGGCGCCAGAACCACTGCCGCAATGGCCATTTTTCTGTCGGGAAACCGGACGTCGGATCGATATAGGGCCCCGAGCAGGATGCCCGACAGGAACAGCAGATTGATCGGGTGAGTAACGATAAGCAGTATCGCTGGTGCCTGACCGAGCAAGCTGGCTGCTATGAAGATCACCACGGCCCAAGCTGTGAGGGGCTTCCGGAATTTTTGGCCGAACATCAGGGCGACCGAAAACAGGAAATAGAAATAGACTTCGTAGTTGATCAACCAGCCCACGGTCATGGTTGGAGAAAATATGTTGGGCTGATCAGCGTTATGAACGGGGATGAACGCAAGACTACGAAACAGAAGCTCCCACGTCTGACGCTCTGAATGTTGCTCGATGAGAAAGAGCGTTATCGTACACGTCACATATAGTGGAAGAATCCGCGCTAGGCGCTTTATCAGGAACACGGCGGGGGAGATTGTGGTAGTACCGGCCGTCGTCCTTTTTGTGGACGACAAGTAGATAACAAACCCGCAAATGACAAAGAACAAATCCACCCCAATAATGGATGGGGCGTGAAAAAGGACGGTACCAATGCCCTCACCATAAGGGCCTATAAATATGCTGGCATGCCAAAGGAGAACCCCGATAGCCGCAATAGCGCGCATGACCTGCAAGGCCTGCAGTTTTTCATTTTGTCGAATTGGCATTGCGTTTCTAGACAGGACTCTTATTGGGCGATCAAATCGACCGATGTCGTAAAAATGGGATGGTTTCGGTGAAACCCTCGGTCGATAGCAGGAGCCAAGTCCTCTCGCGGCTGGCGATAATTCCCCAGTCAGCGATTTCAACAGAGCCGGTGAGCGTCAATTTTTCAATCTAGCCCAGCAAAAGGCCCCACTCGGGGTGGCGGCGGAATTGGGCGACGACGTAGGGGCAGACGGGCTTGATCTTGAAGTTTTGCTCTTGGGCGTCCGCGATGGCCGCCTTGACGAGGCGCAGGGCGATGCCGCGACCTTCATACTCGGTGGGGACGCCGGTGTGATCGATGATCATCGGGCCAGCGCCCGCCTTGCGATAGGTCATCTCCGCCTCGGCGCCGGGCGCCAGATGGATGACGTAGCGGCCCCGCGTGGGGCCCTCTTCGCGTAGGATCTTCAGTTCCGTCTCGGCCATTTTTATGCGGCCCTTTCTCCTGCCGTCAGGCGGCGAGGCTTTCGCTGGCGGATACACCCAGCATCAGATTGAGGTTCTGGACGGCGGCTCCAGAGGCACCCTTGCCCAGATTGTCGTAGACCGCAAGGATGGCGGCCTGGGCCCGGCTGTCATTGGCAAAGACATGCAGGGTGAGCGTATTGGTGCCGTTATGGGCCTGCGGATCGAGCGCAGCGGTCTTGCCCAGCGCTGGATCATAGGCGGCGACGCGCACAAAACTGTCCGGGATGGCGGCGAAATAATCAGCCAGCGCAGCATGGATCTCGGCGCCTGTCGGCACCTTGGCAAAAGTGCCGAGCTGCAGCGGGATGGACGTGGTCATCCCCTGCGCGAAATTGCCGACGACGGGCTGGAACAGCGGCGCCGACTTAAGGCCGGTATAGGCGGTCATCTCGGGCAGATGCTTGTGCGCGAAGGTGAGGCCATAAGGCATGAACTGGCTGGGCGTTCCGCCTTCGGCCTCATATTCGGCGATCATCTGCTTGCCACCGCCGGAATAGCCGGAAATGCCATGGTAGATGGCCTGGAAATCGGCGGGCACGAGACCGGCGGCGATCAGCGGGCGCAGGCCGGCGATGAGGCCCTGGGGCCAGCAACCGGGATTGGCAACGAAGCGCGCCTTCGCGATGGCCTCGGTCTGGCCCTTGTCCATTTCGGCAAAGCCATAGGTCCAGTCGGGATCGACGCGATAGGCGGTGGAGGCATCGATGACCCGGGTGGTGCCATTGTCGATGAGGCTAACGCTCTCCTTTGCTGCCTCGTCGGGCAGGCAGAGGATGGCGACATCGGCAGCGTTGAGCAGGCGCTTGCGCTCGTCCTGGTCCTTGCGCTTGTCAGCGGCAATGGAGAGCACTTCGAGGTCGCGACGACCGGCAAGGCGTTCCCGGATCTGCAGACCCGTTGTACCCGCTTCCCCGTCGATGAAGATCTTGGCGACCATATGTGCCTCCTCAGAAAACTGTGCGGCCCGTAGATGGGGCCAGCGCGCCCGCCCGTCAAGCACTTGCTGGTCCTGACCAATGCATGGGGCCCATGTGCCGTTCCCGGGCCGGGATTGTCTTTGCGCTTCCGGCGTGAGTAAGCTTTCGCTCGGAATTGCACATTGGGGACGAAAGATGACGCCGCACAACCATGCCAAGCCGGGTGATTATGCAGACGCCGTGCTTCTGCCGGGCGACCCGCTGCGCGCCAAATGGATCGCCGAAACCTTTTTCGAAAGCCCGCGGCTGGTAAACTCGGTTCGCAATTGCCTCGGCTATACCGGCACCTGGAAGGGCAAGCCGGTTTCCGTGCAGGCGTCGGGCATGGGCCAGCCCTCGCTCTCGATCTATGTGCATGAGCTGATCAATACCTATGGTACGAAAACGCTGATCCGCGTGGGCACCTGTGGCGGGCTCAATGCGAAGGTGAAAGTGCGCGACATCATCCTGGCGCAGGGCGCATCCACGGACTCGTCAATCGTCAAGGGAAGGTTCGGCGCCTTCAATTTTGCTCCGATTGCCGATTTTGGCCTGCTGCGTTCAGCGGCCGACAAGGCCGACGCGGGGGGGCTGCGCTACCACGCCGGCAATATGCTCTCCTCGGACATTTTTTATCACGCGAATGGGTTTGAAGGGTATGACGCCCTGCCCGCGCACGGCGTGATCGGCGTCGAGATGGAAGCGGCGGCGCTTTATACGCTGGCGGCCCGCTTTGATGTGCGGGCGCTGACCATCTGCACCATGACCGATTGTCTGATCACCAAGGAAGAGATCGACGCCGAAGCGCGGCAGAGCTCGCTGAGGGAAATGGTGGAACTGGCGCTCGATGTGGCGGTGGAGGCGTAAATGCCGGCAATTGCGGCAGTTCTGGTCGCGGGGATTGCACTTTTGCATGTCTACATCATGCTGCTCGAAATGGTCTGGTGGGATAGCCCGCGTGGGCGAAAAGCCTTTGGGCTGACACCGGAGTTTTCGAGGGCGACCAAGGCTCTGGCCGCTAATCAGGGCCTTTATAACGGGTTTCTGGCGGCCGGACTGATCTGGGGACTGGTCCATCCCGACCCGGCCTTCGGCTGGCAGGTCCAGATTTTCTTCCTCGCCTGTGTCGCCGTGGCGGGAATTTTCGGCGCCGTAACGGTGGGGCGGAAGATCCTCTTCATCCAGACTGTTCCGGCCGTGATCGCGCTGCTGGCGGTTGTGTTGGGGTGAAGCCTCCCACCTCGCCTCAACAAAGACCCCCACCTAGCCTCCCCCTGCAGGAGGGGAGGGACAGCACCGGGTTTGCGGCGGCGTCAGAGAGCCACCTATGGGCTCCTCCCCCTTTTTTCAGGGGGAGGTTGGGCGGGGGTATCTTCGCGAAAAAAGCGGAGCCTTTACTCGGCCAAGGCAGCCAGGACGCGCACCCAGGAGCGGATGCCGCGGTGGAAGCTTTCGAGGTCGTATTTCTCGTTGGGGCTGTGGATCTGGTCATCGATCTGGGCAAAGCCGATGAGCAGCGTGTCGAGCCCGAGGATGGACTTGAATTCACCCACAACCGGGATGGAACCGCCCGAACCGGTGATGACAGCCTGTTTGTTCCATTCATCCGAAAGCCCGGCGAGCGCCTTGCGCACAAACTCGCCGTCTGACGGCACGGTGATGGCGGGCGATCCGCCATGGGGCGTGTAGCTGACGGTGCAATCGGCCGGCAGGCGTGCCTCGACATGGGCGCGGAAGGCGGCGCGGATTTTGTCGGGGTTCTGGCCGGAAACGAGGCGGAAGGAAATCTTGGCGCTGGCCTTGGCCGGGATGACGGTCTTGAAGCCGTCGCCTATATAGCCGCCGCTCATGCCGTTGATTTCGCAGGTCGGACGCGCCCAGAGCGTTTCGAGCACGCTGCGGCTCTGTTCACCGGCGGGCAGCGACAGGCCGACATCGCCCAGAAATGCCTTCTCGTCGAAGCCGAGACCCGCCCACTGTGCCTTGATTTCGGGTGAGAGCTCCGCGACGTCGTCATAAAAACCGGCAATGGTCACCGAGCCGTCGGGCGCACGGAGGCTGGCGATGATCTCGGCCAGCACCTGATTGGGATTGCGCGCGGCATTGCCAAACATGCCCGAATGCAGATCCTTGTTGGCGGCAGTGATTTCGATTTCGTCGGCCACGAGGCCACGCAGCATGGTGTTGATCGAGGGCGTGCTGCGGTCCCACATGTCGGTGTCGCAGACCAGGGCCACGTCCGCCTTCAGCTCGGCAGCGTTCTCGCGCATGAAGGGCGGCAGGTTCTTGCCGCCGGATTCTTCCTCGCCCTCGAGCAGAAGCGACACGCGCAGCGGCAGCGACCCCGTGGCAGCCTTCCAGGCGCGGCAGGCTTCGATGAAGGTCAGCATCTGACCCTTGTCGTCCGAGGCACCGCGCGCCACGATGATCTTGCGGCCCTGGGCATCTTCCTTGAGCTGGGGCTCGAACGGGTCGGTGTGCCAGAGGTTCAGCGGATCGACCGGCTGGACGTCGTAATGGGCGTAGAACAGCACATGCGGACCGGGCTGCTCGGGGCCATGGGCAACGACGACCGGGTGGCCCGGCGTCGGACGGGCAGCGGCGGAAAAGCCGAGCGCATTGAGTTCACCCGTGATCCAGTCGGCGGCGCGCTGGCATTCGGCGGCGAAGGCCGGATCGGTCGATATGGACTTGATGCGCAGGAGTTCGAACAGCCGCGACAGGCTTTGCTCGAGCCCGGCATCAACCTGGGCGAGAACGGCATCAATCTGGGCGGGGTTGGGCATTTTCTAGTCCTGCGACGAATCCGGTAAGGTGCCGCACCATGACGCAGGGATAAGCGCCATGTCCACCCTTCGCAGGGGGGTGTTTATTGTCATACTAATGCGCCTATGATGAGCGCAGACAACACTTTCATGGTGCGAGGATGACGAATATGGATCGATCGAGTGGACGGGCACGACACTCGGGCGACTTGATCGCGTCGCTCTCAGGCCGCAACCCTGCCCGCAACCTGCATTCCGATGTGCTTTGGCAGCTTGGTTTCGCCATTGTCTCCGGGCGCTATGCCGAAGGCATTATCCTGCCGTCCGACGGAGAACTGCTTGAACAGTTCGGCGTGTCGCGCACGGTGCTGCGCGAGGCCCTGAAGACGCTTGCGGCCAAAGGGCTGATCGAAGCACGGGCGCGCATCGGCACGCGCGTGCTGCCGCGCAATCGCTGGAACCTCTTCGATGCCGACGTGCTGGCCTGGCATTTCGAGCTCGGCCCCGAGGTGAGCTTCCTGCGCAGCCTGGCGGAAGTGCGCATCGGCATCGAGATCGAGGCGGCGGCCCTTGCCGCGGAGAGGCGCACCGACGAGCAGGCGGCGGCCATGGTCGAGGCCGTGGCAGAGATGGAAGCATCGACAACGCCGCAGGATTTCGCCCGGCACGACCTGCAGTTTCATCGCCTCGTCGCCGAAGCCTCCGGCAATCCCTTCATGGCCTCGATCAGCGCATTGGTGGAAATGGCCCTGACGGCGGCCTTCACCATTTCCTCGCCGGTCAATGAACCGACAGCGCTGGCGCAGACGGTCACCGTTCACGGCGCCATTGCCCGGGCGATCAGCGAGGGCGATGCCAAGGGGGCACGAGACGCCATGCGGGTCGCCATTGCCGACGGTTTTGCCCGTGCGGCCGGCCGCATGGAAGAGGACAGCTAGTCGGCGAAGAACCGCTGGAGATTGTCGAGCGAGGCACGCATTCCGGCGAGATGATCGGCCTGGGAAATCCCCTCCGGCACCGCATGGGCCTCCATGGTGACTTCCGTGCCCTGCGGCACGGCCAGGAGCTTCCAGTGCATCACCATGGTGCCGGCAAAGCGGGGATCATCGGAAACGAAGTCGATGGACTGAGACACCAGCGAGCCCGGCACAAGGTCGAGAAAGCGCAGGTCCGAGATGTCCTCATTGGCCCCGCTCTTGCCGGATATGGCGGCGTCGGCATAGCGCAGCACCATGCGGCAGGTGCCGCCGGGTCGCAGGTCGAAGTGGAGGATTTCCCCGCTCATGCCGTCGGGCGGCAGCCAGTCGACGAGGGCGTCGGGGTCGGTCATGGCGGCATAGACGGCCTCGGGCGAGGCCTCGATGATGCGGCTGCAACGGTCGATGCGGGACATTTGGCGCCTCCTCCCAGGGAGGCGCCATTCTCAACTAGAGACCGGCCTTTTCCAAGGCAGGAAGCAATTGGGTGGTGATGGCCTCGGCCGTCAGCGGCCCCACATGCTTGAAGGTGATGACGCCATCGCCGTTGACCACAAAGGTTTCGGGCACGCCATAGACACCCCAGTCGATCGAGACGCGGCGGTCACGATCAGCGCCGACGGCGTCATAGGGATTGCCAAGCTCGGCGAGGAAGGCGCGGGCGTTTTCCGGGGCATCGGAATGATTGATGCCATAGAGACGCACGTTGGTCTGGGCTTTTAGCGTTTCGAGCAGCGGGTGCTCGTCGCGACAGGGAATGCACCAGCTGGCAAAGACATTGACCACCGTCGGCTCGCCCTTGAGGGCGGCAGTATCAAAGCCGGGAACATCGAGACCCTCGACCGCCGCCAGGGCAAACTCGGGCGCCTGCTTGTCGATCAGCACCGAGCGCACGAGATTGGGGTTGCGGTCCATGGAGGTGGCGAAGATCGCCACCAGCCCGACGAGCGCCAGCAAGGGCGCAAGGAACAGCGCATAGCGCATCAACGCGACCCGCCACGCTGGCTGCCGCCGAGCTCTTCAAGCCGGCGCTTGGTGCGGCGGGCATCGATCAGCGTCCAGGCGACGAGCGCCGCGAGGCCCCCGAAAACCCCGACATAAGCGCCGATGATGAATTGGGCGTGTTGGCCAAGCTCGATCATGCTGCCTCTCCCCGTGCGGCGCGGCGCTCTAGCGTGGCCACCCGACGCTTGCGCACTTCAGTGCGCATGGCGATCAGTTGCAGGGTGACGTAAAAGAAGGTGAAGGCGAAGAACATGATGAACAGCGGTGTCAGGATCGAGCCTGCAACCGTTGGGCCATCGGCGCGGAAAACGCTGGCGGGCTGGTGCAGCGTGGACCACCAGTCGACCGAGAACTTGATGATCGGCACGTTGACGGCGCCCACGAGCGTGAAAATGGCGACGACGCGGGCGGCGCGCAGCTGATCGTCAAAGGCGCGCCAGAGGGCGACGATGCCGAGATAGATGAACAGCATGACCAGCGTTGAGGTCATGCGGCCGTCCCACTCCCAGAACGTGCCCCAGGTCGGGCGGCCCCAGAGCGAGCCGGTGAACAGCGCCATGGCGGTAAACGCAGCGCCGAGCGGCGCGGCAGCCTTCATCGAGACGTCCGCCATCGGATGGCGCCAGACCAGCGTACCCAGCGCCGACACAGTCATGGCGCCATAGACGAACTGGCTGAGCCAGGCCGCGGGCACGTGCACATACATGATGCGCACGGTATCGCCCATCTGATAGTCGGCCGGCGAATTGAGGAAGGCATAATACAGCCCTGCCAGGAACAATGCGCCCGTGAGGACCGCGAGGGGCAGGATGAAGGGGCGGGACCAGATGACGAACTGGCCGGGATGGGCCAGCCGGCTCCACCAGCTTTGTTTTGGAGTTGTCTCGATGCTCATGGGCTCAGGGCTTTAATCTTCTCCCCAGTCTATCGCAAGCGCCGCCGCGAAGGGAGAGAGCGCAATTGCCATGAGACTGAGTGCCGCAAGCAGCAGCAATGCTGCCCCGGCCTGGTCGGGTCCACCCTGCGAGGAGATGGCGCCGACCCCGAAGATCAGCACCGGCACGCAGAGGGGGGCGATGAGGATGGGCGCAATCAGCCCGCCCCGCCGCGTTGCCGCGGTAATTGCGGCACCAATCGCCCCGAAAGCGGCGAGGGCGGGCGTGCCGACGAGCAGCGAAAGAATGGTGCGCGTGAGCGTCGGACCATCCATCGCAAGCAGCATGGCGAGGAAGGGCGAGGCGATGATCAGCGGCAAAGCAGCGGTCAGCCAGTGGGCGATCACTTTTGCGCCAACCATGGCCGAAAGCGGCAGATCGGCGAGCCGATAGAGCGCCAGAGTGCCGTCTTCGAGGTCGGGGCGGAACAGGCGATCGAGCCCAAGCAACATGGAAAGGAAGGCTGCGATCCAGACGATGCCGGGCGAGATACGGGCCAGCAATTCCTTGTCAGGTCCGACCGCGAAGGGAACAATGGCGCCGACGATGACGAAGAAAAGAAGAAGCGTCAGCACCTCCCCACCGCCACTGAGCGAGAGGCGGATTTCGCGCCGGAGCACTGCGGTAAAGCCGGTCATGGCGTCGCTCCCAGGGTGTAGACACTGAGGCCCGGAACATCGATGGCGTCGTGGGTGGCAATCACTGTGAGCCCGCCCGCTGCCAGATGATCGGTGAGGAGGCCGGCAAGCAGCCCCTGCCCCTGCGCATCGAGCGCGGCCGTGGGCTCATCAAGGAGCCAAACCGGACGGAGCGAGACGAGAAGCCGGGCCAGCGCCAGGCGGCGCTGCTGCCCGGCAGAGAGATAGCCGGCGTCGACGCGGGACAGCCGCCCCAGACCAACCCGTTGGAGTGCATCCTTGGGAGTAATCCCGGTGGCGCCATTGATGCCGGTCCAGAACTGCAGGGTTTCGAGCACGGTCATGCGCGGGCGAACCGCATTGCGATGGCCGCAATAATGGATCGCCGGCCCGGCTTCCTCGGCATGGCCGGTTATCGCAACCGCGCCCTCGATCGGGTCGAGCAGACCCGCAAGGGTAAGGAGCAGCGTCGATTTGCCCGCGCCGTTGGGACCGCGCAGCAGGAGCCCGCTGCCGGAGGGCACGCTCAGCGTCAGATCGCGCGCCAGAATGGTGTCACCCCGCCCGAGGCTAAGCGCCTGAGCGTCAAGGCGGAGTTCGGAAAAGACTTGCCGTTGCGTCATGGCCCCATCTCGTATTGAAGCCAAGGCTGGGCTGGCAAGGGCAATCTTCTTTCATTATAAGCCATCTAGATTGGATTCATTCCAGGAAAAGCGGCTTTTCCGGCGGCCCCATGTGGCCGGGCACCCCGCGTCCAGCAGCACATTTTTAGAGGGCGGAGCATCATGGCCTCACGAGACAGCTTCAAATCCAAGTCGACTTTGACGGTCGGCGGCAAGACCTACACCTATTATTCCCTCGCCGAAGCGGAAAAGAACGGCCTCACCGGAATTTCCAAGCTCCCTGGCTCGATGAAGGTGGTCCTGGAAAACCTGCTGCGCTTCGAGGATGATCGCACCGTCAAGAAGGAAGACATCCAGGCCATCGCCAACTGGCTGGTGACCCGCACCTCCAACCATGAAATCCAGTATCGCCCCGCCCGCGTGCTGATGCAGGATTTCACCGGCGTTCCCGCCGTTGTCGATCTGGCCGCGATGCGCGACGCCACCGCCAAGCTCGGCGCCAACCCGCAGAAGATCAACCCGCTGGTTCCTGTCGATCTCGTCATCGACCACTCGGTGATGGTCGACAGCTTCGGCACCCCGCTGTCCTTCGAGCAGAACGTCGAGCTCGAATATGAGCGCAATGTCGAGCGCTATGAATTCCTGCGCTGGGGCCAGTCGGCCTTTGACAATTTCCGCGTTGTTCCCCCCGGCACCGGCATCTGCCACCAGGTGAACCTCGAATATCTGGCCCAGACCGTCTGGACCAAGGATGAGGACGGCGAAACCGTCGCCTATCCCGACACGCTCGTCGGCACCGATTCGCACACCACCATGGTCAACGGCATGGCCGTTCTGGGCTGGGGCGTGGGCGGCATCGAAGCCGAGGCGGCCATGCTCGGCCAGCCGATCTCCATGCTGATCCCTGAAGTCGTCGGCTTCAAGCTGACCGGCAAGATCAACGAAGGCATCACCGCCACCGACCTCGTGCTGACCGTCACTGAAATGCTCCGTAAAAAGGGCGTGGTCGGCAAGTTCGTCGAATTCTACGGCCCGGGCCTCGACTATCTCAGCCTCGAAGACCAGGCGACCATCGCCAATATGGCGCCCGAATATGGCGCCACCTGCGGCTATTTCCCGGTCGATGCCGATACGCTGAAGTTCCTGGCCACCACCGGCCGCGATCCCGACCGCGTTGCGCTTGTCGAAGCCTATTCCAAGGCCCAGGACATGTTCCGCACCACCGAGACGCCCGATCCGGTGTTCACCTCGACCCTCGAGCTCGATCTCTCGACCGTCGTGCCCTCGCTCTCGGGCCCGAAGCGTCCGCAGGACCGTGTTGCGCTGAAGTCGGTGAAGACCTCCTTTGCCGAAGCCCTGCCGGAGCTGTCCGGTGGCCGCATCGAACGCACCAAGCTGCCCGCCGACAAGCAGGAAAGCCGTTTCGTGGATGAAGGCGCCACTGGCGTCGACGATATCCCCGAAGAAGCTGCTTTCCCGGTTCAGGGCACTGCCTATAACCTCACCGACGGCTCGGTCGTGATCGCCGCGATCACCTCCTGCACCAACACCTCGAACCCCTCGGTTCTGGTGGCCGCCGGTCTCGTGGCCCGCAAGGCCCGCGCCCTTGGCCTCAATTCCCAGCCCTGGGTGAAGACCTCTCTCGCCCCCGGCTCGCAGGTCGTGACCGATTACCTCACGGCCGCAGGCCTGCAGGACGATCTCGACGCGCTCGGCTTCAACCTCGTGGGTTATGGCTGCACCACCTGCATCGGCAATTCCGGCCCGCTGCCGCAGGCCATTTCCGACTGCATCAACGAAAACAAGCTCGTGGCTGCGTCGGTGCTCTCGGGCAACCGCAACTTTGAAGGCCGCGTGAACCCCGACGTGCGGGCGAACTATCTCGCCTCCCCGCCGCTGGTTGTCGCCTATGCCATCGCCGGCTCGCTCAATATCGACATCACCACCGAGCCGCTCGGCACCGGTTCGAACGGCCAGCCGGTCTATCTCAAGGACATCTGGCCCTCCAACCACGAAGTCGCCGAGATCGTGCGCGAGCACGTCAACGCCGACATGTTCCGCAAGCGCTATTCGGACGTGTTCAAGGGTGACAAGCACTGGCAGGCGATCACCGTTGAAGGCGGCGAAACCTACGGCTGGAATTCGTCCTCGACCTATGTCCAGAACCCGCCTTACTTCGAAGGCCTGACCATGGAGCCCAAGCCGGTCACCGACGTCGTTTCGGCCCGTGTGCTGGCGCTCTTCCTCGACTCGATCACCACCGACCACATTTCCCCGGCCGGTTCGTTCAAGTCGACGACCCCGGCTGGCAAGTATCTGACCGAACGCCAGGTTGCTCCCAAGGATTTCAACTCCTACGGCGCTCGCCGCGGCAGCCACGATGTCATGATGCGCGGCACCTTTGCCAACATCCGCATCAAGAACCAGATGCTCGATGGCGTTGAAGGCGGCTACACGCTCGGGCCCGATGGCTCGCAGATGGCCATCTACGATGCCGCCATGGCCTACCGTGCCCAGAACACCCCGCTGGTGATCTTTGCCGGCAAGGAATACGGCACCGGCTCGTCGCGCGACTGGGCGGCAAAGGGCACCAATTTGCTCGGCGTCAAGGCAGTCATCGCGCAGAGCTTTGAACGTATCCACCGCTCGAACCTGGTCGGCATGGGCATCATCCCGCTGCAGTTCAAGGACGGCGAGAGCTGGCAGACCCTTGGCCTCGATGGCACGGAAACCATCGACATCGCCAATGTCGAGCAGCTGGTTCCGCGCGCTGCAGTGACCGTCAAGATCACCCGCGCCAATGGCGACGTTCTCAATGTCGAAACCCTGTGCCGCATCGATACGGCCAATGAGCTCGACTACTACCGCAACGGCGGCATCCTGCACTACGTGCTGCGCAATCTCGTCGCCGCATAAGCAGCCATTGCTGATAAAGACACTGAATGGCGGCCCTTCGGGGCCGCCATTTTTGTTTTACGATGCCAGCGGTACACGCGGCCTTGCGCGCATTCTCGCGGCGTCAGCGGCAGCGTCGGCCGCAGTCCTGGCCAGGAGTTTGTCGCGTTGAGCCGGTGTCGAGCCGCGCATAACGGACAGATGCGTGATCTGCACCGGCTTGAGCCCGACAAACTTGAGGATCTGGTTCGTCACCGTGCGAAAATGGGCATTGCCATAGAAGCTGGCCATGAACCAGTTCGGCGTGTCCGAGGTCACGATCAGCCGTGCCGACCGCCCGGCAAGCAGACCCAGCGGCAAGGGCCGACCGTCCTGATAGCGATAGGCCTTGCCCGATTGCAGGCCGATGTCAAACAGCGCCTTGAGCTTTGCCGGCATGCTGCCCCACCAGAGGGGGTGAACGATGACGACATGATTGGCCCAGACCATCGCCTCCCAGAAAGCGAGCACGTCGCCTGCCATCTCGCTCCCACCGGGTTTGCGGGTCGTCATCTCGGGCACATTCATGTCGGCGAGTTCGAGCCGTCGGACGGTGATCCCCTTTGTTTCCAGCGTTTTGGCGTAGCGATCGGCGGCAGCTCCGCTGAAGCTCGGGGACAGGGGGTGTCCGTTGAGGACAAGGCAATTTGGCATGGAGCACTCCGAAAGTTGACCGCGGTCAATATTATTCGGCTCTAGGACACTTTTTGACCTTGGTCAATTTTGTTATGACTGCTGCATGGTCCAGCGCATCAAAAACATCCAGCCTCGCTCCCTCCAGACACGGACAACAATTTTGTCAGCGGTCGAGCGGCTTTGGCAGACCCGCAGTTTCGACGCGATCACAATTGCCGAAATCGCGGCCGCAGCCGGCATAGCCAAGGGCTCGGTCCTCGCCCATTTTTCGGAAAAACTCGCGATCCTCGCCCAGTTCCTCGGCCGCGCACTCGATGAAGCGACAACCGCGCTGGAGCAGGAACCGGACTTTGCACGCGACGCCGGGAGCCTATCCAATTCGGTTCTGCCGCTGTTGGCCTATCTCCTGCGCGACAAGGCGCTTCTGCGCCTCCTCACCACCGATGGCGACGACGGACAATGTCATGACATTCTCGATCCGGCGCTCCTGCGCCTGCGCGAAGCGCTCACCAAGGGGTTCGACGCCATGCAGATCCTCGATCCCGATCTTTGTGCGGACGTCTTCATCGCCCTTGTGGTTCAGGTGGTGGTTTCGGGCCATGTGGTCGAGGCAGAACAGGCGCGGATCGAACTGGCCCGACTGGCGGCGATCCTCTATCGATAAGAATGTTCGAACTCTCACCCTATTTTGACTAGGCAGGCGCCGAGCGCCCGGCTTAAAACTTTGCCCATGTTTTCCAGACCGTCGTTTGGCCTTATTTTCGGCCTTGTCGCCAGCCTTTCCCTGACCTCTGCCAGCCATGCGGAAACCCTCCGCACCGGGGCCAGGGCCGTCGTCGAGCTGTTTACCAGCCAGGGTTGTGTGTCCTGTCCGCCCGCCGATGCGCTGCTGACCAGCCTCGCCGAGCGCGACGACGTGGTGGCGCTGGCCTATCACGTCGACTACTGGGACTATATCGGCTGGGAAGACACTTTTGGGCACGAAGCCTTCTCGGACCGGCAGCGGGCCTATGCCAAGAGCTGGGGGTCCTCGCGCATCTATACCCCGCAGATGGTCGTCAATGGCGCCAAGGCAGTGGTCGGGTCGCGCCGTGGTGAAGTCCACGATGCTGTCGCGGAAGCCGCACTGCCCCTGTCCGTCGCCCTCGAGCGCGATGGCGACATGCTCAAGGTTTCCGTGCCGGCCGACGCCGAGCTGCCCAACGCTGTCGTCTGGCTCGTGACCTATATCGACCGGGCAGAGATCAGCATCGATCGCGGCGACAATGCCGGAAAATCCATGGTCTATACGCAGGTGGTGACCGGCCGGCAGATCCTGGGGATGTGGGAGGCGCGCAGCGGCGCCGAAATGAAGCTTCCGCTTGCCGAGATGCTGGGCGCCGGCAACACCGGGCTCGCGGTCGTGGTGCAGCAGGAAAGCAAGGGCCTCCCCGGCGCCATCCTCGCCGCCTCGGCCTACGAGCCATAAAAAACGCCCGCTCCTTAGGAAGGAACGGGCCTGACTGACTTCGGTCAACTCTAGAAAAAGTGGCTGGCAGCCGGGCTTCATGGTTTGGGGGCTCGATCGGCCCGGCTGCCAACCTCTGGAGGCAATGCTTGTATCCTGTCCAAGCATTGGGGCGTCTTGAGGGACGAATCATGGCTGAATTGGGATTTTTTCCGCGGCCTTGCCTTCTCCGCCAATTGCAGTGATCATGACCGGATAACCATTTCCGGCAGGGGAGAAGCGCGTGCAGGGCCGTCCGCCGAACGATAGCAATTCCGGACTGTCCCTGGTGCATGTGGGCGAAGCGCCCAGCCAGCCGTCCCGCCCGCCGCAACCGATTGTTGCCTTCGACCGGCGAGAGCTGATGCAGATCCTTTCGGTCTATGGCCGCAAGGTCAGTCGGGGAGAATGGCGCGATTACGCCATGGATTTCCTCAAGGACCGGGCGATGTTCTCGATTTATGCCCGCGTCTCCGAACGCCCGCTCTATGTGGTCGAGAAAAACCCAAAGCTGCGCAATCGGCAGGGGCAATTCATGGTGACCAACCAGGAGGGCCGCATTCTCAAGCGCGGCCACGACCTCGGCCAGGTGCTGCGCGTGCTCGATCCCGACCTTGTGGTGGTTGGGTGAGCATCCTCGTCCGGCCCGCGCGCGCCGCGGACGCGGCTGCCATGAGCGACGTCCTGACGGCCTCCATCACCGAACTCTGCGCCGCCGACCACGGCAACGACCCTGGCGCCATTGCAGCCTGGACCGCGAACAAGACCCCGCACGGCGTCGGCGCCATGCTCGCCAGCCCTGACACTCAGGCCTATGTCGCCGAGCGGCAGGGCGGGATTGTCGGTGTCGGTGCGATCAGCCGCACGGGCATGGTCACGCTCAACTATGTGTCGCCGGAAGCCCGCTATACCGGCGTGAGCAAGGCACTGCTCTCCCGCCTCGAGAGCGAACTTCTGACGCTTGGACACAGGGAAGGTCGGCTCGAAGCGACGGCCACCGCAATTGAGTTTTATCGGCGCGCGGGCTGGATTGGGGATGGCCCCCAGGCAGAAGGCCGGCGGGTCAACGGGTTCCCGATGCGGAAATTATTCACGGCAGAAGTTCGGCCTTGAACGCGGCGATCGCCCCAGCCTTGAGGCGGTTGTAGTCGGCGCGGCTTTCCGGCGCCTGGGCCATGGCGGCGGTTTTGACAGCGCTATAGCGCTGACGCCGATCTTCATCAGCACGCAGGGCATCGCGAAACGCCAGATTGGACGTCCAGCTCTCGCCGCCATGGACAACCACATGGACGAGATGGGTGCGCTCAGAGAGATCGCGGCCCCGTCCGAAGATATGGTGGCCTTCTACGCCCGCATGCGCCGCATAGTCGTATCCGAGGGCAAGGAGCGGACCATGGCAGCGCTGCCAGTCCTCCAGCCGGCGCACACCCACGAGAATGTCGAGGATAGGCTTGGCGCTGAGCCCCGGCACGGCGGTCGAGCCATAATGCTCTATCGCAACGGCAAGACCTCCCAGCGCGCGGTTGAGGCGTTCGCACTCCACCGCGAAGGCATCGGCCCAGCCGGGGTCATATGGCACCATAATATTGCGATCGTGGGCCAGCCCGAGCACCCGGAAGCTTCCCCCCTCAGAGCGCCATCTGCAGGTGAACGATATCGTGCCAACGGTCGAACTTGTAGCCAACGGCCTTGTAGTAGCCGACGCGCTCGAAGCCGAATTTTTCGTGGATGGCGATCGAATTGGCGGTGTCCGCAGTGATCACTGCCAACATCTGCTTGAAGCCAAAGGCCTTCGACTGGGCGAGCAGCTCTGTGAGCATGACGCGGCCCAGACCCTTCCCGGTCTCGTTGGGGTCGAGATAGATCGAGTCCTCGCAGGTGAAGCGATAGGCGGCGCGGGGGCGATAAAAGCTCGCATAGGCATAGCCAACCACCTGCCCGGCGCGCTCGGCGATGATCAACGGGTGGCCCAGCCGTGCCAGCGCTGCATATTTTTCGGCGATGGCGGTTTCGTCCGGCGCCTCGGTGTCGAAGGTGATGGCGGTGTGATCGACATAGTGCCGGTAGATGCGCGTGATGGCGGGAATATCTGACCAGGCGAAGGGACGCAGGACGGTGTCGGACATGACAGTAAACCAAAAAAAGGACCGCAGCCCTTGTAAGCTGCGGTCCCGAATTTCGTCCAACCAAATTGTTTGATCAGACCATTAGCGCTGGTGCTGCTACTCGCGGTTGCCGAAGAGGCGCAGGAGCATCATGAACAGGTTGATGAAGTCCATGTAGAGGCTCAGCGCGCCCATGATGGCGTTCTTGGCCATGACGTCGGCGCCATAGGAGGCCGAGTAGCTTTCCTTGATCTTCTGGGTGTCATAGGCGGTCAGACCGGTAAAGATCAGGACGCCAACCACCGAGATGATGAAATCCATCATGCTGGACTGCATGAAGATGTTCACGATCGAGGCAATGATGATGCCGATCAGGCCCATCATCAGGAAGTTACCCATGCCGGTCAGGTCGCGCTTGGTGGTGTAGCCGTAAAGGCTCATCGCGCCGAAGGTGGCGGCGGTGATGAAGAACACCTTGGCGATAGAGGCGCCGGTATAGACGAGGAAGATCGACGAGAGCGACACGCCCATGACGGCCGCGAACGCCCAGAAGACCGCCTGCGCCGCCGGGACGGACAGCTTGTTGATGCCGAAGCTCAGCACCAGCACGAAGGCCAGCGGCGACAGCATGAGAACCCAGGCCAGCGGGCTGGCATAGAGCAGCTCGGCATTGGCCGGGCTGGACATGGCCCACTGGCTGGTGAAGTAGGCGACGAGCCCGGTAACCACGAGGCCCAGGCCCATGTAATTGTAGACTCGCAGCATGTAGCTGCGCAGGCCCTCGTCGATGGCTACGGCCGAGCCGGCCCGCGCATTGAGGGTCTGACGGTCATATTCAGCCATTGTCGGTTTCCTTTCCCTTGGAAGACTGCGGTCTTGTCACCGCCGGGGGCAATTGGCGTTGCCACTTGTGCGCAAATATGGAGACGGAAGCCTTGAGATACAAGGCAAAATGGAACAATCCGCCAGCCGGGCTGGCCGATTGGCGCGATTATGTTAGGGTCCATGAACCGTTCCTGCCTTCCGCCAGGGAGATCTTGCCATGCCCCGGCTCTTCACAGGCCTCGAGATTCCACCCGACACCGGTTTTGCGCTGTCGCTCAAGCGCGGCGGGTTGACCGGGGCGCGATGGGTCGATCCCGAAAATTACCACGTCACCCTGCGCTTTATCGGTGATGTCGACCGCAACCAGGCCGATGACGTGGCGGACAATCTCGATCTCCTGTCGAACACCCTGCGCTTTTCGGTGCGGCTGACGCATCTCGGAATTTTTGGCGGCGACCGCCCCCGGGCGCTTTACGCAGGCATCGAGCCCAATGAGGCCCTCGCCCGGCTGCAATCGGCGCATGAACGCATGGTGCAGCGGGCAGGCCTGCCGCCTGAGGGGCGCAAGTTCGTGCCGCATGTCACCCTTGCCCATCTGAGGGGGACAAGCGCTGCGGAGGTCGCCCGCTTCATTGCCGACGCCGGGCGCTTCGAGCCGATCACATTTGCGGTATCGCGCTTCGCGCTCTTTTCCAGCAAGGACGGTGTGGGCGGGGGCCCCTATGTCGTCGAGCATGCCTATCCACTGGCAGCATGACCCAGATCACCCAAGTGTTAGGGCGGTTTTAACCCTATCACGGCAAACCGGGCCATCAGGCAGGGTTGGTGTCAAATTGCCGCCGCCTTTCCCGCGCATTTGACGCAAAAGCCGCCAATTTTGCGGGATTTGACGGCTTGGTAACCATGTCCGCGCCATCTTGAGCGGAAAGCACTCCGCGGACGGTCAGCTTTACAAGAGGATGAATTGGCAATGATGAACAAGACCGGTGGCCTCGCAATCGGGATCGCGATGGCAGCGGCCATCAGCTTTGCACCTGCCGTACAGGCACAGCAGGCAACCGAACTGGGAACGTTCAATGCATGGACGGCCTGGCAGGCCACGGATGCCAGCGGCGTCATGTGCTACATCTCGGCGCAGCCGCAGAAGTCCGAACCCGCAGGCGCCAATCGCGATCCGATCCACTTCATGATCATCCACCGCAAGGGCCTGGGGACCAAAAACGAAGTGCAGACGCTGATCGGTTATCCGTTCAACTCCAGCGCTGCCAACGCCAGCGCCGCCATTGACGGCAAGTCCTACCCGATGGTCACCGAAGGCTCCGCCGGCTGGCTGGCCTCGACCGGCGACGAGTCCGGGTTCGTCGCTGCCTTCAAGGCCGGCAGCCAGATGCTTGTCCGCGGCACCAGCCAGCGCGGCACAAACACGATCGATACCTATTCGCTCTCCGGCGCCACCGCCGCGATGAACGCCATCGACGCCGCCTGCAAGTAATTGGGGGCTTGCCCCTCGGCCCGGAACCGCCATAACTGGGCGCCGGGCCGAAAAGCCCGCGTCCGACCTCAAGAGCCCGACCTTATGATGATTTCGTCCAAGCCTTTCCTCGCCCTCGCCCTGGTGATTGCCGTGACCGTTCCGGCCCAGGCGCAGTCGGCGCGGGTGCTCGGCGATTTCCGCGACTGGTCGAGCTATGCCGCTGACGATGGCGCCAGCACGGTCTGCTTTGCCATGACCAAGCCGAAGTCCACCGAGCCGACACCGGCCGGTGCCGGCCAGGCCTATCTCTACGTCACCAATCGCCCGGGCGAAGACGTGGTCAATGAGTTCAACGTGGTCGCTGGCTATACTTTCCAGACCGGCTCGCGCGCCAGCGTCAACATCGGCGGACAGGGTTTTACCCTGTTCACGCAAGGCGATGCCGCCTGGCTCGATGACAGCGCCCAGGCCGCAAACCTCGCCGCCGCCATCCGTGCCGGCTCCTCAATGAGCGTCACCGGCACCGATGCCAATGGCACGACCATCGTGCAGAACTATTCGCTTTCCGGCGCCACCGCAGCACAGCAGGCCATCGGCGCCGAGTGCTGACACGCGGCGGCACCCCCGCCGGCGGCTCTCCTGCGGCTGACGCAAGGCACCTTCCCGACGGTGTTATTTTGCGCTTTGCCTCACCATATGCTATTGGCCGCCCACTTCCCGCATTTCCGGACACACTTGGCCTGCCATGAGCATTGCGCTGAACCTCGACCATTCGACCGCTATCCGGCCAGCCGTGGCCAGCCGGCCGTCCCTGATCGGCCTCTCCAAGCAGCAGCTCGCGGAGACCTTGACCAGCCATGACGTGGTTTCCGAGAAGGAAGGCCGCATGCGCGCCAACCAGCTCTGGAACTGGCTCTATGTGAACGGTGTCACCGATTTTGACCGCATGACCAATGTGGCCAAGCCGGTGCGCCAGAAGCTGGCCGACACTTTTGTGCTCGACCGCCCGGAAATCGTCTCCGAACAGGTATCCTCCGACGGCACCCGCAAATGGCTGTTCCGCTTCCGCGATCCGCAGAACCCGAACATGCCGGCCGTCGAGGTGGAAACCGTCTATATCCCCGAAAGCGATCGCGGCACGCTTTGCGTGTCCTCGCAGGTGGGCTGCACGCTGACCTGCTCGTTCTGCCACACCGGCACGCAAAAGCTCGTCCGCAACCTCACCGCCGGTGAAGTGCTGGGGCAGATCCTGATGGCGCGCGAGCGCCTGGGCGATTTCCCCGGTGGTTCACGTCCCGATGACGGCGGCCTTGTGCCCGGCGGCGAAAGCCGCGCCATCACCAATATCGTGATGATGGGCATGGGCGAGCCGCTCTACAATTTCGAGAACGTCAAGCAGGCGCTGCTTATCGCTTCGGCCGGCGACGGCATGTCGATCTCCAAGCGCCGCATCACGCTCTCGACCTCGGGCGTCGTGCCTTACATCGAGCGCACCGGCAGCGAAATCGACGTCATGCTCGCCATCTCGCTGCACGCGGTGCGCGACGATCTGCGCGACGTGCTGGTTCCGATCAACAAGAAGTGGCCGATCAAGGATCTGCTGGACGCGTGCCGCAATTATCCGGGCCTCTCCAATGCGCGCCGCATCACCTTTGAATATGTGATGCTTGACGGCATCAATGACAGCGACGCCGAAGCCAAGGAACTGGTGCGGCTGCTCGCGGGCATTCCGGCCAAGATCAACCTCATCCCGTTCAATCCCTGGCCTGGCTCGAACTACGGCACCTCGCCCTCGAGCCGCATCGAGCGCTTTGCCGATATCGTCAATCGCGCCGGCTATGCATCGCCCGTCCGCACCCCGCGCGGCCGCGATATCTTTGCCGCCTGCGGCCAGCTCAAGAGCGAGAGCGAACGGCTGACCAAGAAGGACCGCGATGCGCTGCTGACGCTGTAAAAGCGTCAGCACCTCAACCGTCTACTCCCCCGCGACCCAATCGACGCTCCAGCGTCCCCTGCCCTCGTCGGCCAGTACATCGGCGAGGACGGGGAGCACTGTGCGCATTTCCTCTTCGAGCACATAGGGCGGATTGACGACGATCATGCCGGTGCCATGAAGGCGGGGCGGGAATGACGGCGCGCGGATCGTCAGCTCGATGCGGAGGATCTTTCGGATCCCCGTGGCCTCAAGCGCGGCGACATAAGCGTCGACGTCCTCGGGGTCCTTGATCGGATACCAATAAGCAAAAATCCCGCCCGGCCAGCGCTTGTGCGCCTTTTCGAGGCTCTGGACCATGCGGGAAAACTCGCCCTTCTCCTCGAACGGCGGATCGACCAGCACGAGGCCGCGCTTTTCCTTGGGCGGCAGATGGGTGCCCATGGCGGCCCAGGCGTCGAGATGGGTGACGCGGGTCTGGAAATCGCCGGCAAAATTCTCGCGCAGCGCCTCGACATCCTTTGGATGCAGCTCCAGCGCCATCAACCGATCCTGCTGGCGCAGCATGTGCCGGGTGATGAAGGGCGAGCCGGGATAATAGCGCAGTTCATCCGCTTCGTTCTGCGCGCGGACGGCCTCGAGATAGGGCGAGAGAAGTTCTGAAACGTTGGGCGCAAGATCGCTTTCGACCAGCCGCAAAATACCGTCCTGCCACTCGCCGGTGCGCTCAGCCTGATCCCCATAGAGATCATAAAGGCCGACCCCGGCATGGGTGTCGATGACGCGGAACGGCGCGTCCTTGCGCATGAGATAGGCAAGGATGCGGGTGAGAATGGTGTGCTTGACCACGTCGGCAAAATTGCCGGCGTGAAAGGCGTGGCGATAGTTCACTTGCGGCCCTCGGCGAAGAGAATAGTTGCCGCGAAGGTCATGAACACCGCGGCAAAGCTCCAGTTGAGGGCCTTGCCGACCCAGGCTTTTTCCCTGAGCGTCCGCGTCAGCCATTCGGCAAACAGAACAGTGGCCACGACGACCGGGATGGAGACGATGACAAACTCAATGCCGAGGAAGATCAGCTTTGCCGAGGCGGAGGGGTCATCGGCCGAGACGAACTGGGGCAGGAAGGTCACGAAAAACAGCGCCACCTTGGGATTGGTGAGATTGATGCCAAGACCGGTGAGATAGGACTGGGTCCAGCTCGGCTGCTTGCCGCCCTGTTTGTTGACCACGAGGATCCCACCGCCATCGCGGATCGCCTGGATCGCCAGCCAGACGAGATAGAGCGCGCCGACGATTTTCAGCGCCCAGAAGGCGGCCGGGGCGGCAATGATCAGCACGGAAATGCCGAAGGCGACCAGCATGGTGTGGACCGCAATGCCCGTGAGCGCACCCATGACCGTGGCAAATCCGTGGTTTCGCCCCCAATTGATCGTGCGCGAGACGAAAAGCGCCATGTCCGGTCCCGGCGTCACCGCCAGCACGAAAGCGGCGAGGGCAAAGGTGGCGATGACGGAAAAATCAGGCAGGAAGCTGGGCATTCAAAAGTCTCGCGGCAAAGGACGCAGGTCTTGCTCATAGCGCGCCAGTGCGGCCGGGACTAGGGCTCGCGATTGCGCTGGTATTGGATCATGTGCGGGAAGGCCGGTAGCCAGGCCTCGCGCCGCACCGTCCAGAGCTCGTAGGTCGGCACGAACATGTCGGGGGCGTCGAAGGCGCCAAGGCTGATCTCGATGTCGTCACCGCTGCGGGAGAATACCGGGGACCCGCAGCTTGGGCAGAAACACCGCCCTTCAAATTCCCCGACCGACCCGCTGATCGTGACCGCATCGGTGGAAAATATCGCAGAGGCATGGAACAGGGCGCCATGAAATTTGCGGCAATCGAGGCAGTGGCAGATGCCCACACGACGGGGCTCGCCCCCGCGCGACGATCCGCAGCGCCCCACAGCGGCATCCGCCTTCCACCTCGCTCATGACACCCTCCTCCTCACGGCAGCGGCAGCTCGTGGCTGCGCTTGATGGTTTCCATCGGCACGTCGGTCTTGACGCTCTGCACGGACGGGATGCGCATGAGATAATCGGACTGGAAGCGCCAATAGGCATGCAGGTCCGTCGTCACCACCCGCAGGATGGCGTCGCATTCCCCGGTGGTGAGATAGCACTCCATCACCTCAGGGAATTTGCGCACCGTTTCCGCGAACTGGTTTGTGGTTTCGGCATCCTGGGTCTTGAACCAGACGCGGGTAAAAACCGTGAGACCGAGCCCAAGACGCGGCGCGTTCAGCACCGCGATATAGCGATCGATGATACCCTTTTCCTCGAGCAGCTTGACCCGCCGGAGACAGGGCGAGGGCGACAGGCCCACCGCATTGGCCAATTCAACATTGGACATGCGGCCATTGCGCTGCAACTCTCTGAGGATACGACGATCAACGGGATCAAGAACTTCTGACAGTTTGTGGCGCTCTCTTTGCAGTATTTGGCAGATTATGCCAAAGGATGCGCCATGGGCGCGACAATCGCAAGATTATTGCGTATGGACTGGATTATCCTGTCGGCATCACACCTTGGGATCTGAGCAATGGCTAAAGAGATCAAAAAAGTCGTCCTCGCCTATTCGGGCGGCCTCGACACGTCCATCATCCTGAAATGGCTGCACGAAACCTATAACTGCGAAGTGGTGACCTTCACGGCCGACCTCGGCCAGGGTGAAGAGCTCGAGCCGGCGCGCAAGAAGGCCGAAATGTTCGGCATCAAGGACATCCGTATCGAGGACCTGCGCGAAGAATTCGTGCGCGATTTCGTCTTCCCGATGTTCCGCGCCAACACGGTCTACGAAGGCCAGTATCTGCTCGGCACGTCGATCGCGCGTCCGCTCATCGCCAAGCGTCTCGTCGAGATCGCCCAGGAAACCGGCGCCGATGCCATTTCCCATGGCGCCACCGGCAAGGGCAATGACCAGGTACGCTTCGAGCTGACCGCCAATGCGCTCGACCCCTCCATCGCCGTCATCGCGCCATGGCGCGAGTGGGATCTGCGCAGCCGCACCGCTCTGCTCGAATACGCCGAAAAGAACCAGATCCCGGTTTCCAAGGACAAGCGCGGCGAGGCTCCGTTCTCGGTCGACGCCAATCTCCTGCACACCTCTTCCGAGGGCATGGTGCTGGAAGACCCCGCAGTCCCCGCGCCCGACTATATCGCGCAGCGCACTGTCGATGCGGAAAAGGCTCCCGATCAGGCCGAGATCATCACCATCGGCTTTGAAAAGGGCGACCCGGTCTCGATCAATGGCGAAAAGCTGAGCCCGGCTGAGCTGCTGACCAAGCTCAATGAGCTGGGCGGCAAGCATGGCGTTGGCCGTCTCGACCTCGTCGAAAACCGCTTCGTCGGCATGAAGTCGCGCGGTCTCTACGAAACGCCGGGTGGCACCATCATTCTCGTTGCCCACCGCGGCATCGAGTCGATCACCCTTGATCGCGGCGAAGCCCATCTCAAGGATGAGCTGATGCCGAAATATGCCGAACTCATCTACAACGGCTTCTGGTTCTCGCCGGAGCGCGAAATGCTGCAGGCCCTGATCGACAAGAGCCAGGAATATGTGACCGGCGACGTGCAGGTGAAACTCTACAAGGGTTCCGCAACCGTCATCGCCCGCTCCTCGCCGCACAGCCTCTACTCCATGGACCTCGTGACCTTCGAAGAAGGCGCCGTGGCCTATGACCACAAGGACGCCGAGGGCTTCATCCGTCTCAATGGCCTGCGTCTCAAGACCTGGGCCGCGCGCAACAAGAAGGCGCAGGGCTGATTTTACCGCGGTTCTGGCCTTCGGGCATAAGCCGCATCGAGTTGGAGGAGGCGCTGCACATGCAGCGCCTTTTCTTTTGCACTTCGGGCCATTGTGAAGGTACCGCCAGGCGGCTAACTCTGGGCGACAGCCGCGGGAGCATGCCATGACCGGACGCATCGTCATCCTCAACGGCGCCCCTCGCTCCGGCAAGACGACGCTGGCGCGTGCGATCCAGACGCAGGTGCCCGGACGCTGGATCCATTTTGGCGTCGACGCTTTCAACGCAAGCCTGCCGCCGGCACTGATGCCCGGGATCGGTCTGCGGCCCGGCGGGGAGCGGCCGGACCTCGAAGCCAATCTGCCCGACCTGTTCACCGCGTGCTTTTCGGCCATCGCCGGCTTTGCAGCTGCCGGTTTCGATGTGGTGTCCGATCTTGGGCTTCAGAGCGACTACGTCACCCCGTTTGATCCGATGGCTTTGCTTGAGGAGACGCTGGGCCGGTTTCCTCTACTGCTCGTCGGCGTCCACTGCGATATCGACATCATCATGGCCCGCCGCAATGCCGATCCGCAGGGTGGCTTTTACGCTGCCGGACCGGGTATTCCCGCACCGGTCCAGCGTTGGCAGGACGCTGTGCACAAGGGCCGGGATTACGCCCTCACACTCGACATGGGACGCCTCACGCCAGAGGATGCGGCACAGCGCCTGGCGGAGTGGCTCAGGACTGTTCCGCCCACTGCTCTGGGGTTCGCGGGGAGGCTTTAAAGGGCCCGATAATTTCACCGCTTCCCGAACTTATGAAATCGATACCATTTAACGACCTCTTAAGTGTGTCTCCTTAGGCTCCCACGCGTCCGGGAGGACAGGGGGGACGTCTGATGGGCTTGCAGGAAACCACGCAGATGGGCGACGCGGCAGAAGCACTGCTGCTCGATGCTGCGCTCGAGAATATTCCATACGGCTTTTGCGTCTGGTCGCCGCAATTCCGGCTGGTGATGTGGAACAAGCACTACCGGGAACTCTACGGCTTCAGCGAGAGCGCCCTGCGCAAGGGCATGACGCTCGAGGAAGTGGTTCAGCTCTCCCACAAGCTGGGCAATCACGCCAACCAGAGCCCGGAACTTTTTTACGAGAACTATACCAGCGAGCTGCTGTCTAATCGGGCGGGAGCCCGGGCGAAATCCCAGGAAGTGGTGCATGGCGGCCGCATCATCGAGACGGCCCATGTCTATACCGACCTGCTCGGCTGGGTGGTGACCCACGAGGATATCACCGACGAGATCGCGCAGGCGGAAATCGTCGAGAAGCGCCGGCTGGATCTCGAGCGGCAGAACCTGCGGCTCGACGCAGCCGTCAACAACATCTCCATCGGCCTCTGCATGATGGATGCGCGGGGCCGGCTGGTGATCTGCAATGAGCCCTATGCCCGCATCTATAATCTCCCGCCCGACTATCTGCGGCCCGGTACCCAGCTCGAGGACATTCTGGGCCATCTCTTCGATGTCGGCATGAGCGCCGGGGGCAACCGCGAAGACTATATAGCCTGGCGGCGCGAGGTGATCGCCCGGCGCGAATATGGCAAAAATATCCACGAGCTCAACGGCCGCATCATCATGATGCAGCACCATCCGATGAAGGATGGGGGCTGGGTTTCGACCCATGAGGACATTACCGAGCAGCGCCAGAACGAAGCGCGCATCCAGCATCTGGCACGCCACGACGCGCTGACGGACCTGCCCAACCGCATTGAATTTCTCGAGCAGATGGCCCGCACCGAAGCGGCGCTGAAGCGCGGGGAAATGGCGGCGGTGCTCTATATCGACCTCGATCACTTCAAGGCGGTCAACGATACGCTCGGACACGCCGTGGGCGACGAGGTGATCAAACAGGCGGCCGTGCGCCTCTGGGGCACGTCGCGCGAGAGCGATCTGCTGGCACGGCTTGGGGGCGACGAATTCGCCCTGCTGCTGCGCCCGGTCGAGAGCGCTGATGCGGCCGCCAAGGTGGCCGACCGCATCATCAAGACCATTTCGGCTCCGATGAACATCGGCGGGCAGCGCATCGAGATCGGCGCCAGCGTCGGCATTGCCGTCGGCCCGGGGGACGGGGTTTCCACCGACACGTTGGTCAAGAATGCCGATCTGGCGCTCTACAAGGCCAAGAGCGAGGGGCGCTCGACCTATCACTTCTTTGAAGCCGGCATGGATGCCGAGCTGCAGCAGCGCCGCGCCATCGAAGCGGGCTTGCGCATGGCGCTGGCGCAGGACGAGCTGCGCCTCGTGTTCCAGCCGCTGCTGGGGCTGGAGGAGAACCGGGTGACCTGCGTCGAGGCGCTGCTGCGCTGGGACCACGGCGGCAAGACCATATCGCCGGTGGAATTCATTCCGGTGGCCGAGGAAACCGGGCTGATCAGCTCCATCGGCCAGTGGGTGCTGCGCGAGGCCTGCAAGGCCGCCGCCGCCTGGCCCGGACTGGTGCGGGTGGCGGTCAATCTCTCGCCGGTGCAGTTCCGCCAGCGCGATCTCGTGGCCCAGGTGCGAGCCGCCCTTACCGAGGCGCAACTCGATCCCGCCCGGCTGGAGCTCGAGATCACCGAGAGCCTCCTGCTCAATGACAGCGACAGCACGCTGAGGGCGCTGCACGAGCTGCGCGCCATGGGCGTCCGCATCTCGATGGATGATTTCGGCACCGGCTATTCATCGCTCTCCTATCTGCGTGCCTTCCCCTTCGACAAGATCAAGATCGACCGCTCCTTCATGCGCGATCTGGCGAGCCGCACCGACAGCCAGGCGATCATCCAGGCGGTGATCGGGCTGGGGCGATCGCTCGGAATGTCGACCACGGCCGAGGGCATCGAGACCGAGGAACAGCTGGCCATGGTGCGCGAGCACGGCTGTTCCGAAGTGCAGGGCTACTTGTTCTCCCCGCCCCTGCCCTCTGCCGCGCTGACCAGCCTGCTGCACTCCGAAGCGGTGAAAGCCCAGGTGGCCAGCATGAAGGCATCCTGAGCCCGGCCAGCCTCAGTCCTTGCGCCGATAGGCCTGGATGACATTGCCCTTCGAGGTGATGCTGCCGCGCACGAACTCGAGGCGCATGGTGGGATCACCGGGCTCGAAGAGATGCCGCCCCGTGCCGGCCACGACCGGATGGGTGATGAGGATCAGCTCGTCCATCAGCCCGGCCATCACCAGCTGGCGCACCAGCGAGATGCTGGCCATGGTGGCGATATCGCCGCCCGACCCGGCCTTGAGCGTGCGGACAAAATCGAGGAAATCGCCCTCGATCAGCTTTGAATTGCTCCAGGTGAGCTGATCGGGCGTGAGGGTTTCGGAGGCGACATATTTCTCGACGCCGTTGATGAAGCCGGCGAAATCGAGATCCTCCCTGGCATTGGGCCAATATTGCGACCATTCCGAATAGCCAACCCGCCCCATCAGGGCCGTGTCGATCGTGGCGAGCGTCGTCGTCATCTCCGCGCCCAGCTCATCGTCAAAACTGTCAAACTGCCAGAGGTCCGGACGCTCCACCACGCCATCGAGCGAATGGAAGAGGCCTGCTGTCACCTTGCGCATGTTGTCTCCTTTGCGTGCTCGGGCCTTTTTTTCGGCCCGGATATGGCTGTGACGAGCGGGAGGAGAGAGTTTCGACATTTTCGCGGGCTTTGGATTTTGAGGCCCCCTCCTAACCTCCCCCTGGTCAGGGGGAGGGACCTATCGTGCTCGTGGAGGGTTCTCATTCTCCCCAGACGTCTCTTCTCCTCCCCTACCGGGGGGAGCCCGGGTGGGGGTCTAGCGGAAGCATGGCCACACGCCGGCGCCCTGCCCGCGTTTCCGCGTCAGGTTCTTTACGACAGCGGAACGGACCCCGAGGCGATAACGCCCCTGAGATTGGAAAAGAAACGAGACGAAACCGCCTCGGGGCGCCGATTTTTGGACAGCACCGGTATCGCGTCCAGTGATCGCTCGCCACTGGATCGGCCGGCGCCAGAACCCAGGTGGGGATCGGCCCACCCAATCGGCCTCCCCGCAGCCGTCCGTCTCGACTCCGTCCCGTGCGGGGAATTTTTGGATTTTAACGCGAAGGGGGACAGGCGGGGATAAGTTCTGGAACGCAGACGAGAAAAGCCCGGAGCTTTCGCCCCGGGCCTTTCTTGGTTTTGCCACCAATCCAGCCTGTTGAGGCGTGGACCACCGGGACGAGCCCGGTGGTGACGGTGGCGGGGGGCTTGAGGCCCCTCAAGATCAGTCCAGACTGTGTCTGGGCCAGACTTTGTCTGGTCAACCCCAGTGGGCCAGCACGGCGAGCAGAAGCAGCGCCACGATATTGGTGATCTTGATCATCGGGTTCACGGCCGGGCCGGCCGTGTCCTTGTAGGGGTCGCCGACGGTGTCGCCGGTGACGGAGGCCTTGTGGGCGTCCGAGCCCTTGTAGTGTTTGACGCCCTGGCTGTCGGTAAAGCCGTCCTCAAAGCTCTTCTTTGCGTTGTCCCAGGCGCCGCCACCGGCGGTCATGGAAATGGCGACGAAGAGGCCTGTCACAATCACACCCATCAGCATGGCGCCGAGGGCCGAGAAGCCAGCGGCGGGGCCGGCGATCCAGGTGATGAGGAAGAAGACGACGATCGGCGACAGCACCGGCAGGAGCGACGGGACGATCATTTCCTTGATCGCCGCCTTGGTCAGCATGTCGACGGCCCGCGCGTAGTCGGGCTTGGACGTGCCGGCCATGATGCCGGGATCGGCCTTGAACTGGCGACGCACTTCCACCACCACGGACTGGGCCGCGCGACCCACGGCGGTCATCGACATACCGCCGAAGAGGAAGGGCAAGAGGCCACCAAAGAGCAGACCGACCACGACATAGGGATCGGCCAGCGAGAAGGTGAGCGTACCCATGCCCTGGAAGATCGCCGGAGCGTCGGGCAGATTGGCGAAGTAGATGAGGTCCTGCGTATAGGCCGCAAAGAGGACCAATGCGCCAAGACCGGCCGAACCAATGGCATAGCCCTTGGTAACGGCTTTCGTGGTGTTGCCAACCGCATCGAGCGCATCGGTGTTGTGACGCACCGATGCATCGAGCCCGGCCATTTCGGCAATGCCGCCGGCATTGTCGGTGACGGGACCGAAGGCGTCCAGCGCGACGATAATACCGGCCAGGGCCAGCATGGTGGCGACGGCAAAGGCAATGCCGAAGAGACCCGCCAGCGAATAGGTGACGATGATGCCGGCGATGATGACGAGGGCCGGCAGTGCCGTCGATTCCAGCGAGACGGCCAGGCCCTGGATGACATTGGTGCCATGACCGGTGACCGAAGCCTCGGCAATGGAATTGACCGGGCGGCGGTTGGTGCCGGTGTAATATTCGGTGATGACGATGATCAGCCCAGTGATGACGAGACCGACGATGCCGCAGGCAAAGAGCGCCCAGGGGGTGAAGGTCTTGTCCGAAGCTTCAATGAGAAGATTCATATCGCCGAACATCAGCCAGAGGACTGGCAGGAGGGCGACGAGCGAGAGCACGCCGGTGGCGATGACGCCCTTGTAGAGCGCGCCCATGATGTTGTTGTCGGCGCCCAGTTTGACGAAATAGGTGCCGATGATCGAGGTGACGACGCATGCCCCGCCAATGGCGAGGGGCAGCACCATGCCCTGCAGTTTTAACGCTTCAGGCAGGATGATGGCCGCCAGAACCATGGTGGCAACGATGGTGACCACATAGGTTTCAAACAGGTCTGCCGCCATGCCGGCACAGTCACCGACATTGTCACCGACGTTGTCGGCGATGGTGGCCGGGTTGCGCGGATCGTCTTCCGGAATGCCGGCTTCGACCTTGCCCACCATGTCGCCGCCGACGTCTGCACCCTTCGTGAAGATGCCGCCGCCGAGACGGGCGAAGATGGAAATCAGCGAAGCGCCGAACGAGAGCGCCACGAGGGAATCGATGACCACGCGGCTGGTAGGCGCATTGCCCATCCAGGAGAGGATCATGAAATAGAGCGTGATGCCCAGAAGGCCGAGACCTGCGACGAGCAGACCGGTGACGGCGCCCGACTTGAAGGCAAGGTCAAGACCCTTGGCCAGCGAGCCGACGGCGGCCTGGGCGACGCGCACATTGGCGCGCACGGAGACGTTCATGCCGATGAAGCCGGCAACACCCGACAGCACCGCGCCGATCAGAAAACCGATGGCGGCATGCGCACCCAGCAGAAGCCAGGCTGCGATAAGGATGACCACGCCGACAATGGCAATGGTCGTATATTGCCGTTTGAGATAGGCCGAGGCGCCTTCGCGCACGGCGGCTGAAATTTCCTGCATGCGGGGTGAGCCGGCATCGGCTGCGAGCAGCCCCTGCGTTGTCACGACGCCATAAACGATAGACAGACCGCCACACGCGACGATCAGCCAAAGTGCCAAATCCATGTAACCAGTTCCTCGAATGACAAGATTCGAGGTCCGCCCCGGTTTAAGGCCAGCTCTTATATGTCCGGTCCGCAACCGCCCTCCGGCGGACCTCCTCCCGGTGTCGAGATTAGCCGGATTATACGGTTAAGCAATTGCAAAGTGTGGCGCTTTGTCGCGCCTGTCCAGCAGGGCTCAGGCAGCAACGAGGGTGGCCAGGCCTCCGGCGATATCGACTCCATCGCCGGAAACAAGAATTGTCTTGTGGCGGGAGGTGTCGCCGGAAACCAGTGTCATGGCGGATTTGGGGAGGCGCAGCGCCTTGGCGAGAAGGGCAATGACGGCTGCATTGGCCTTGCCCTTGTCGGGCACGGCAGAGACGCGGACACGAAGGACAATCGAGGCATCGTCGCGGATCTCGACGCCATCAATGCTGTCGCGACCGGCATTGGGCGTGACGCGCAGGAAGACCAGCAGGCCCTCCGGCGTCACGCGCCAGGGTTTTGGCTCGCTAGATGCCGGCGCGGGCAACAGCGGGATAGATGTAGTAGCCGATGACCGACTGGATAAAGAAGATGATGAGGAAGGCGACCAGCGGCGAGAGGTCCATGCCGGAGAAATTGGGCATGAAACGGCGGATCGGCCGCAGCACCGGTTCGGTCAGCTGGTTGATCACCTGCCAGACCGTGGCGACGAACTGATTGCGGGTGTTGATGACGTTGAACGAGATCAGCCAGCTCATGATGATCATGATGAGCAGGACCCACCAATAGAGCTGGAGCAGGATGAGGATGATGTCGAGAACGGCGCGCATCGGCGTCTCCGCGGGAAAAAGTCCCGTTTATCTAAGGGCAGGACGGAGATAGGGCAAGCCCGGGGCCCAAAAACACCGGGACCCCGCACCGGGCAAGCGATGCGAGGTCCAAATGACTGACATCCGGTAAGCAAAACACGGGTCCGGATATACCCCTACATTGCACGAAGCGTGCCAATTCGATGGGGCCCGGAAACCGGGGCGCGGAGGTTAAGGTATTGTGAATTCGTTGCTTTTTGCGCACGTCCTGCATTGCAGAATGCGAGGCGCGTTGCAAATTGCAACGCAGGATCAGCCGATAGTCTTGATCGGCTTCCAGGTGACGAAGCGCCAGAGGTAGATGACGACGGCCAGCACGACGACGCCGGTGGAGACCGGATCGACCCAGGCCTCGACCACCGAATAGCTTTCGTGGAGGAGGAAACCGGCGGCGGTGAGAATGCCGGTCCAGACCAGCGTGCCGACGGCAGAAATGGCGAGGAACTTCCACAAGGGCATGGCGGCAAGGCCCGCGGGAACGGAAATCAGCGTGCGGATGGCGGGAATGAGGCGACCGGCGAACACGGCCAGTGGGCCATAGCGCTCGAACCAGTGCACGGCCATGTCGATATCGGCTTCACTGAGCGTGGCGATGCGCCCCAGCTTGTTGCACAGCCAGGTGAACCGGGCGAGGCCGAGAAGGCGCGCCGCGACATACCAGGCAGAGGTGCCGATCAGCGAGCCGGCGGTACCGGCCAGCAGCACGCCTATGGTGCTCAACTGCCCATTGGCCGCCACATAGCCGGCAAAGGGCATGATCAGTTCGGAGGGAATGGGGGGAAAGAGATTTTCCGCCACCATGAGGAGGAAGATGCCGAGATAGCCCCAATCGGTGATGAAGCCGATGATGAACTCGCTCATGAAAGTCCTCCCTCACGGAGACCGGACGAGCCCTCCCCCCGTAGGGGAAGGGCCCGGATCAGGGATAGGGATCAGGACGCCTTGGCAGCGCGGCTCATGCGCTTGCGATCATTGGGGTCGAGCCACATCTTGCGCAGGCGGATCGACTTGGGGGTCACTTCCACATACTCGTCGTCGGCGATGTAGCCGAGGCTCTGTTCCAGCGTCAGCTTCTTGGGCGTGGTCAGGCGCACCGCTTCGTCCTTGGACGTGGTGCGGATGTTGGTGAGCTGCTTGCCCTTGAGCGCGTTGACCTCGAGGTCGTTCTCGCGGGAGTGCTCGCCGATGATCATGCCTTCATAGATGTCGACGCCAGCGTCGATCATGATCGGGCCGCGATCTTCGAGGTTCCACAGCGCAAAGGCCACGGACTGGCCGGTGCCGTTGGAGATCAGCACGCCGGTGCGACGGCCCGGAAGCTCGCCCTTGAACGGCACGAAGGAGTGGAACAGGCGGTTGAAGATTGCCGTGCCGCGCGTGTCGGACAGCAGTTCAGCCTGGTAGCCGATCAGCGAGCGGGTGGGGACGAGGAGCTTGATGCGGGTACGGCCAACGCCGGACGGACGCATGTCGGTGAGCTCGCCCTTGCGCTCGGTCAGCTTCTGCACGACCGCGCCGGTGTGCTCGTCATCGACGTCGATGATGACTTCTTCGACGGGCTCGAGCTTCTGGCCGTTCTCTTCCTTGAAGAGGACCTTCGGGCGACCGATGGTCAGCTCGAAGCCTTCGCGGCGCATGTTTTCGATGAGAACGGCGAGCTGCAATTCGCCACGACCGGCAACGTCAAAGCTGTCGTTATCATCGCCCGGGGTAACGCGGATCGCGACGTTACCTTCGGCTTCGCGCATCAGGCGTTCACGGATGACGCGGGACTGCACCTTGTCGCCTTCGCGACCGGCCAGCGGGCCGTCGTTGATGCGGAAGGTCACCGACAGGGTCGGGGGATCGATCGGCTTGGAGGGGATCGGCGTCATGTTCTGCGGCACCGAGATGGTATCGGCCACAGTTGCGGTTTCGAGACCGGCAATGGCGATAATGTCGCCGGTGATGCCTTCATCGATCGGGTTACGCTCAAGGCCACGGAAAGCCAGAACCTTGGAGACGCGGCCCTTTTCAACGATCTTGCCATCGCGGCTGAGCGCGTGGATCGGCTCGCCGGCCTTGACCGTACCGGAGAACACGCGGCCGGTCAGGATGCGGCCGAGGAAGGGATTGCGCTCGATGGTGGTGACGAGCATGCGGAACGGGCCCTCTTCCACCTTGGGCTCGGGCACGTGTTCGATGACCTTGTCGAGCAGCGGCGCCAGGCTTTCACGCGGGCCATCGGGCTCGTTCATCATCCAGCCCTGCTTGGCAGCGCCGTAGAGAACCGGGAAATCGAGCTGTTCGGGCGTGGCATCGAGCGCGATGAAGAGATCGAACACCTCTTCGAGCACTTCCAGATGACGCTCGTCGGACTTGTCGATCTTGTTGATGGCCACGATGGGCTTGAGGCCCTGGGCCAGCGCCTTGCCAAGCACGAACTTGGTCTGGGGCATCGGGCCTTCGGCCGCGTCGACCAGCAGAACCACGCCGTCCACCATGGACAGGATGCGCTCGACTTCGCCGCCAAAGTCGGCGTGGCCGGGGGTGTCGACGATGTTGATGCGGGTATCGTTCCACATCAGCGAGGTGACCTTGGCCAGGATGGTGATACCGCGCTCACGCTCGATATCATTGCTGTCCATAGCGCGCTCTTCAACGCGTTCGTTTTCACGGAAGACGCCGGACTGCTTGAGCAGGACGTCGATCAGAGTGGTCTTTCCGTGATCGACGTGGGCGATGATGGCAATATTGCGCAGGGACATGGGCACCGGGGCGTTGGGGCATGGTCCAGCGGCAGCGGGAGGGCAAACAGCCAAAACATGCAAAGAAACAGGAAACGCCAGCTGCATCCGGGCAGACTGGCGCTTTTCGGGCCGGCTATTACAGAAAAAAGCTGGCTTTCACAAGCGCCCCACGTGCAGGGGGGACCTGCGTGAGCGGCGGTTCAAGAGGCAAAAAGGCGAAAAACCCCAGAAAAACTAGGCCGAAGACGGGTTTTGGAGGGTCGCGATAATCTTGCCCATCAGGATAAAAAAGCTGCGATGCTCGTCCTCGGAGAGCGTTTTGAGGGCCAGGCCGTTGATCGTTTCGACCACATTCTGCACCTGCGGAACCCGCTCCGACCCCTGGCTGGAGAGGCTGACGATGACGCTGCGGCCGTCCTCGGGATTGGGCTTGCGCGTAATGAAACCGTCGCGTTCCATACGCGAAAGCGTCGCCGTCATGGTCGGCTGCTCCACCGCCGCGCGATCCGCCAGCTCCTTCTGGGTCAGGCTCGACCCATCGCTCAGCGCGAAGAGGATCGGCATATAGGCCGGGTTGATCCCGAGCGGAGCCAGTTGCCGTTCCAGCTCACGATAGAACAGGCGCGCCGCCCAATTGGTCATGTAGCCGGCCGAATTTTCCCGGATCAGGGTCATTTACTTAGTATGCTCATTAAAATATATAGTGTGCTAAGGATATCTGTTGCACCCGGTGGAACCAAGGGGGATTTTTCACCATGCTCAAGAGCAGACCAGACCGCTATGGCGCCATAGCAGCCAGCATTCACTGGGCCTCCGCCCTTGCCATTATCCTGATGCTGACGAGCGGGCTGATGCTCGACGGCGCCGAGGACCCCGAGCAGGTTCGGAGCTTGCTGCGGTTCCATGTGCCGCTCGGCATCTCTGTCGCCGTGCTGACCCTGGTGCGCATCGTCTGGTGGCTCGCCTTCGACAAGCAGCCCCACGCACCGGCAAATATGGGCCAGGCCCAGAAGTGGGCTGCACGGCTGGTGCATCTGGGGCTCTATGGCGCCATAATAATCATGGTGAGCTCTGGCATCGGCATGGTAGTGCTGACCGGGGCCATGCCGCAGATCTTTTCGGCGGGTCCGCTGCCGGAATTTTCTCAAGCGCCCCCTGCCCTCGTTCATGGCCTGATGGGACGCCTGCTGCTGGTGCTGGCAGCAGGCCATATTCTGGCCGCGCTCTATCACCAGCTGGTGCGGCGGGACAATCTGATCGGCAGGATGCGGATCGGGGGGTAGGTCTGGTTTGCAGCGTCGACGGCCATCGTCACCACCGGGCGTGTCCCGCTGGTCCATGCCTCCCAAAAACTGGATTGCCGGGACAGGCCCGGCAATGACGATGCGGATGGGTGGGGTGTTGGGTTCGCCGCTAAACGCGTTTGAACATCATCTCATCGAGGCGGGCGAGCACGCGATCGCGCTCGTGGGTGAGGCCTTTGTAGTCGAGCTGGTCCGGCGTCAGGGCCGACACTTCGCTGTGGAGGTGCGCGGCGACGGCGGTCGCTTCGGGATGGGCGGCAAGATCGTCGAGCCCATGGAGCGATATGCGGATGGCAAAGGCGATGGCGCCGGTTTCCGGCAGTTTTCGCAACACCTGCCGCTCGACCCGCAGATAGACATTTTCCGCACGCGGGCCGGCGCCGAAACGGGGCTGGTCGGCGCCGGACACGTCCGGGTGGAAGAGCCTGTCATCGCCATAGAGCGACCAGTTCCAGCGGATCATCGGAGTTTCGGGGCGCATGGCGTCGAACATGCGCGCCATGATCTGGGCCGGTCGCGTGCCGGGGCCAAAGCCTGGCACCGGGTCATGAATGACGTCGAGCCCCTGCCCGATCTTGTCGGCAAGGGTCCATGAGGAGGGGAAGCTGAGGCTGGCCGCAGTCAGCCGCCAGCTTTCTGTGTCCCGCTCCAGCAGCAAAAAATCGTCCTGCACCAATTGCGCGGCAATGGCGAGCGGGGCCTCGGCGCTGGTGAGCGCAAGGGTCGCGCCAACAGGCAGGATGGTGATGGCGTCGCCGTCATGGCGCCAGAGATCGGGAAACCGCCGGGGCAGATAATCTGCAAGCAGGGACAGGAGCTCGGACTGGGCCGGGCGGCTGCCACTCAGTTCGGCAAAAGTTTCGGCGGGATGGGAAATACGCAGCCGCGCCTTTTCAGCCAGCTGGGAAGCGAGACTGCCATCAGGAGCGAGCCAATCATCGGGATCGAGCGGGCGGGTGCCGATCTGGAAAAGCTTTGCCGTGCCATCGTCGGGGAAAGGTCTGGTCATTGCTGGCTTTTCCAAACAGTCCCGGCGTCGTCCCGCAAAAGAAGAAGGCGGAGAAAATCCCCGCCTCCTCAGAAAATTACTTGGCGTTCTTGGCCATCTCGATGGACTCGAGGATGACGCGGCGCGCATCATCGAGGCCGCCGACGCGGTCGATCTTGGCCCACTTGCCGGGCTCGAGATCCTTGTAGTGTGTGAAGAAGTGCTTGACGCGCTCGACCTGGATTTCCGGCATATCGCCGATATCGAGGATATGATCGTACATGCGGGTCAGCTTGGAGACGGGCACGGCGATGATCTTTTCATCCTGGCCGCCATCATCTTCCATGAACAGCACGCCGACCGGGCGCGAGCGCACGACGGCGCCGGGCACGAGCGGACGGGAATTCATGACGATGACGTCGAGCGGGTCGCCATCGCCGCACAGCGTGTGGGGCACGAAGCCGTAATTGCCCGGGTAGCGCATGGGCGTATAGAGGAAGCGGTCGACGAACAGGGCGCCGCTGTCCTTGTCGATCTCATATTTGATCGGCTCGCCGCCCAGCGGCACTTCAATGATGACATTGAGCTCGTCGGGCGGGTTCTTGCCGGTGGGGATCGCGTCGATGTTCATGGGTTTTCAGGTCCGGGTTCATCAAGGGGGAGCGGAACGGGGGCGTTCTGCCGCCATCCCGGCCCGAAGGCAAGCCGGAAATCCGCCGCAGCCTCTACTTGACGATGAGAACCGGCACGCCGGCGTGGGACAGAACCTCGGAAGCCTGGCTGCCGAGCAGCAGGCGCTTTAGGCCGCGGCGGCCATGCGAACCCATGATGATGGTGTCGGCGTTTTCGGCTTTCGCAGCCTCGAGAATGGCATCGGCCGGGCGCGAACGGGCAGCATGGACGGTCTTTGCCGCGATCCCGGCAGCATCGGCCTTGGCCTTGGCCGCAGCGAGAAGCTTGTCGGCTTCGGCCCTGTAGGTTTCTTCAAGCCGGGCGATGATCGGGCCTGCATCCATGGTGCCGAAGCCGCCGCTGCCAATGCCGGTGGCGACGGGATCAGTCGCGGTGATGATGGTGACGCTGGCGCCATAAGTCCTGGCGAGATCGAGACCGGCATCCACTGCCTTGTCGCCCAGTTCCGAACCGTCCGTGGCAATAAGAAGAGATTTGAACATTGTGAGCCTCCTTGCTTTGCTCACAATAACCCGTTCATGCTTAAGGGCAATTGATCTGGATCACATGAAATGTGATCTGGATCACATCGCTGGAGGAGGGACCGGATGCGCAAGACGATTTGCATGGCGACAGGGATGATGGCGCTGGCGCTGATGGCCGCCCCAGCCCTGGCCCAGTCGGGCTTTACCAGTGCCTATACCGATTTCAACCTCGATGAATGCCTGGTGCTGGAAGCCGATGATTTCGGCGCCGAATGGGCCTGCCCCGGCTACAAGGGGTTTCCCATGCTGGTGCGGGAAGGAGATCTGCACTTTGCCGTGGCGTTCGGGTTCAATCCCGACGCCAATGTCGTGGGCTTCCAGACCCTGCCGCCGTTCAATTATATTGCAGGCAAGGTCGAGTGGCGGCTGTCCAATGCCTCGGGCCGCTGGATGCCCGTTGCCACCATCATGCGCTATTTCACCGATGGCATGGACGACGAAAGCGATGAGGGGCAGATCCTGGTCGTCACCCAGATCGCCGACGGCAATTCCTGCCACATCGCCCATATCGATGCGCGCGCCAATAAGAACGCCAATGAACTGGCGCGGCAGGCCGCCGACGCTGCCGGCGATTTCGACTGCGCCAGCGACGAAGCCGAGATCATCGGCGCCTTTGGCGCCTATTGATCCTCGGCCGCATTGGTCTCGCCGCGCACCTGGTTGCGCAGAATGGTGCGGTCGCGGCTTGATACGCCGATGAGCTCGGCAATGCGCCAGACCATATTGTCCTCGAGCTCGTGATTATCGCGATCGGCGAACACCACGGTCCACATCATGCGGATGATCTCGACGCGGTCTTCCATCGGCAATTGGGTGATGCCCGAGGTGAAGCGGTAAAAATCCACCGCCTCGGCATCGCGCTGGGCCGCCTGCTTGATCAGCTTGTCCACCGCCGTCGCGTCAAGATCGTAATGATCCATCAGCGCGTCGCGAATGGTGCGGGTTTCCTCTTCCTTCATCGAGCCGTCAACGGCAGCCAGATGCACCAGAAGCGCAGCCACGGAGAGTTTTGGGTCGTTCCGGTCTGCCGGCTGGTCTTGCTTGGCAAACAAACGGGTCAGGGCCTCGAACATGGCTGGCCGCCTTTAATCGGGGTGGAAAAGAAGATGATCTGTGTGATGCGCGCCGGTGGCAGGCGTTCTGGATACTGAGTTATTGCGCCGATTTGCTCAATGGCCCTGCCCCGCTCTCACGCTGTGTTGAGAGACGTTGCGACGGAGTTGATGCGTCTCGGCCACACTGTGAACAAGCGGAAAGAGACTCGACTCTTCGCAGATTCGGAGTCTAAATGTTCCTGTTTTGTTCACACAGCTGGTCCCGTCATGCAGGCCCCCGATCGCCAACAGCGCCTCACCGCGCTGCGCGACATCATTGCCGATATCGAGCGCAAGCCGGCGCTGGCCGACGCACGCCAGAGCGTGATCACGGCTGAAAAGGACAGTTTTCCAGAGCTGTCGCCGGGCCTTTTCCAGGAGGTTTTTACCGATTCGGCTCGCAATGGCGGGGCAAGCCTCGGCTTTGCCCTGGGGCAATCGAAAACCCTCCTCACCCCGCGCCGCCCGGTGATCGTCTATCTGCAGCTCCTGTCTGACAGCCAGTTCTTTGGCCTGCCCTATGGGCCGGGCCTTTTCGGGCGGGACTTCGACCCCGCCTGCCTGATCATGGTGCGGCCGCGCACCATGGCCGAAATGCTCTGGGTGGCCGAGGAGGCGCTGAGCTGCAGGGCCGTCGCCGGGATTTTGGCCGATATTGGCGGGGCCCCCAAACTGCTCGATTTCACTGCCAGCCGGCGACTGGCCATGCGGGCTGCCGAGAACGGCACTTCGCTTTTCCTTCTGCGCTACGGCACCGCCCGCGAGGCCAGCGCCGCCCATCTGCGCTGGCACCTCGCCCCGCAACGCTCGGGTCGGCAGGATTTTGACCCCGGCGCGCCGGGCCCTGCCCGCTGGTGCCTGACGCTCGAGCGCGGCACGACGATTAAGCGCCCCGGCGCCTGGTTCCTGGAGTGGACGACAAATGGCTTTGCAACCTTTTCTGCCGGGCCCCATGGCGCGCCTCGACGCACGCCGCAACCGGCGCTTCCTGGTACTGTTCCTGCCGCATTGGCCAACGGATTATCTCAAACGGCGTAATCCGGCGCTCAAGGGCCCGATGGCGCTGTTCGAGCGGATCAAGGGCGGGCTGCGCCTTGCCGCGCTCGACACCGAAGCCATGCGCGAGGGCCTGCGGCTGGGGCAGAATCTGGCCGATGCCCGCGCCATCCTGCCCAGCCTGACGGTCGAAGAGCTCGACCGGCCGATGCTGACTGCCGCCTTCGAGGATTTTGCCGACTGGCACTCCAATGCCAGCCCCATGGTGGCGGTGATGCCTGACGCCAGCCCCTATGGCGATCTCGTGCTCGACATTACCGGGGTCGATCACCTCTTTGGCGGGGAAGCCAAAATGCTGCGCACCCTACTCACGCGGCTGCGCGCGCTGGGCTATACCGTAGCCGGGGCCATTGCCCCCACGATCGGCGCGGCCTGGGCGGTGAGCCATTTTGCCCGCAGCCAGATCGTCGCCAACGACACTCTTGTGCCCCTGCTCGACAGCCTGCCGGTCAGGGCGCTGCGGCTCAATCAGAACCAGATTGCCACCCTCGCCCAGATGGGGCTGACCACGATTGGGAGTCTGCGCGAGCGATCGCGAAAATCGCTGCAGGCCCGGTTTGGGCAAAGCCTGCTCATCCGGCTCGATCAGGCCTTTGGCGAGATCGAGGAGCGGATGACCCCGCGCCTGCCCCAGGCCGACTATATCGTCGAGCGGCGCTTTGCCGACCCGATCGCGCTGATGGACGATGTGCTGGCCACGGCCCATGATCTGGCGGTGCAACTGGGCTGTACGCTGGAACAGGAAAATCTGGGCGCCCAGAGCTTTCACCTCTTTCTCTACCGGGTCGACCACAAGGTGATGACCCTGTCGCTCAATTCGGCACGACTGACGCGCGACCCCAGCCACATCACCGATCTCTTCCGCCACCACGCCCAGAGGCTCGAGGCCGAATATGATGCCGGCTTCGGCATCGACATGGTGCGGCTGGCCGCTAGCTCCATCGACCGCATGGATGCGGTGCAGATGGGCGCTTTCGCGACCGCCAGCGGCGAGGAGGATGTGAGCCGCCTGCTCGACCGGATCGGCAGCCGGCTGGGCGTGGACGCCGTGCTGCGCAGCGAAATGCTGGCGAGCCATATTCCCGAGCGGGCAGCGCGCCTCGTGTCGGCCATGGCGACCCCGGCGCAAAGCCAATTGCCGCCCGGTTTGCCGAGGCGCCAAAGACCGCTGCGCCTCTTGCCGGCACCCGAGCCCGTCGCCATCAATGCCGAAGTGCCCGATGGCCTGCCCGCCTCGATGATCTGGCGGCGCGAAACCTATCGGCTGGTGAAGGGCGCCGGGCCCGAGCGGCTTGGCGCCGAATGGTGGCGCAGTGGCGAACGCCTCAAACTGGTCCCGCCCCCACGCCCTAAGCCGGTCGAGCCGGGCGAAACCCCGCGCCCTGCCCCCTATGAGCCCGAGCTCGAACTCTTCGATCCTGAGGCGAAGACGCGGGATTATTACGTGGTCGAGGACGAGGAAGGCCGCCGCTTCTGGGTGTTCCGCCTCGGCTTTTATGGCGGGCCGACGCCCCCACGCTGGTATCTGCACGGGTTCTTTCCATGAGCCAGATCGTTCCGCTTGTCGGCCAGCGTCCCAGCCGGCTGGTGCCCAAAAGCCCGATCCCGCCCTATACCGAGCTGATCACCACCAGCAATTTTTCCTTTTTGCGCAGCGGTTCGCACCCCGAGGAGCTGGTCGCCGCGGCCATGCAGATGGGGCTGGCAGGTCTGGGGCTGTGCGACCGCAACAGCTTTGCCGGCGTGGTGCGCGCCTATGTGACGGCGCGAGACAACAAAGAGAATTTTCCGTCCTTTCGCTATCTCGTCGGGGTGCGGCTGGTCTTTTCCGACGGCACGCCCGACATCATCGCCTATCCCACCGACCGGGCCGCCTATGGGCGGCTCTGCAAGCTCCTTACTCTGGGCAATAAGCGCGGCGAAAAGGGCAGTCCCGATCTGCGCTTTGAAGACCTTTTTGGGCGCAGCGATCCCGTGTCGGAAACCGAGCATGGGCCAACGGAAAACTTTGCCGTTGGGCAGCTTTTTATCCTCGTCCCCGATGAAGCCGATTGGGGTTCTACCGAAAAGGTGCTGGCCCGGCTGGTAGAGGGTGCACGCGACAGAGTCTGGGTCGCCGGAGTTGCAAAATTCGATGGGCAGGACCGGGCCCGGCTCAATCGCGTCGATACTCTGGCGCGCCGGCATGGGGCGGCCATGATCGCCAGCAATGACGTGGCCTATCACGAGCCCGACCGGCGCATGGTGCTCGATGTGGTGACCGCCATCCGCGAGCATGTCACCCTCGATGAAGCCGGCTTTCTGCTCTCGGCCAATGCCGAGCGGCATCTCAAGACCGCGCGGGAAATGAACCGGCTGTTTTCAGCCTATCCCGATGCCATCGCCCAGACGCAAATTTTTATGGGCCGGATCGGCTTCTGCCTCAGCCAGCTCGAATATAATTATCCCGATGAGACGGTCGGCGACGGCGAAACCGCTCAGGAAACGCTCGAGCGGCTGACCTGGCTGGGTGCGGCCAAGCGTTTTCCCGAAGGGATCAGCGACGAGATCAAGCGCTCGATCTGGTCCGAGCTCTGCCTCATCGGCTACAAGGGCTATGCCGCTTACTTCCTGACCGTGCACGACATCGTGCAATTTGCCCGTCATGAGCGCGGCATTCTCTGCCAGGGGCGCGGCTCGGCGGCCAATTCGACCGTCTGCTATTGCCTCGACATCACCGAGGTCGACCCACGTAAGGCCAATCTCGTCTTTGGCCGCTTCATCTCCACCGAACGCGACGAACCGCCCGATATCGATGTCGATTTCGAGCATGAGCGGCGCGAGGAGGTGATGCAATTTATCTACAAAAAATATGGTGGGCGCCGCACCGGGCTGACCGCCAATGTCATCTCCTATCGCTCGAAAAGCGCCATCCGCGAAACCGGCAAGGTGTTCGGCGTTTCCGACGATGTGATCAGTGCTTTCAACCAGCTCCACTGGGGCTGGGGCGCGGGCGTGGATCTCAGAAGCGTCGGCAATATCGGCCTCAACCCCGACGATCCGGTGCTGGCCCAGATGTTCGAAGTCGTAAAAGTGCTGCGCGGCTTTCCGCGCCACCTCTCCCAGCATGTGGGCGGCTTTGTCATCACCCGCGATTCCCTTGAAAGCCTCGTGCCGATCAGCAAATCGGCCATGGACAGCCGCACCATCATCGAATGGAACAAGGACGACATCGACGCGCTCAAAATCCTCAAGGTCGATATTCTGGCGCTCGGCATGCTGAGCTGCCTGCGGCGGGCCTTTGAATTGATGGATGAGCACTATGACCACAAGGTCACGCTGAACCAGCTGCAGAACGAGGAGTATCGCGATCCCGAAGGGGCCAAGCCCGTCTATGAAATGACCCATCGCGCCGACACGATCGGGGTCTTCCAGATCGAGAGCCGGGCGCAGATGACCATGCTGCCGCGCCTCAAGCCCAGGGAATTCTATGACCTTGTCATTGAGGTGGCGATCGTTCGGCCGGGGCCGATCCAGGGCAATATGGTCCACCCCTATTTGCGCCGCCGCCAGGGTCTGGAGCCGGTGGATTATCCCAGCGCGGCGCTGAAGGCGGTGCTGCATCGCACGCTGGGCATTCCGCTGTTTCAGGAGCAGGCGATGCAGATCGCCATTGTCGGGGCGGGCTTTTCGGCCGGCAAGGCTGACCAGCTGCGCCGCGCCATGGCGGCCTGGCAACGCACCGGAAAGCTCGCCCAGTTCCACGACGATTTCATCGGCGGCATGATCGCCAATGGCTATACGCCCGAATTTGCCAAGCAGAGCTTTGCCCAGATCCAGGGCTTTGCCGAATATGGCTTTCCCGAAAGCCATGCGGCGAGCTTTGCGCTGCTCGTCTATGCCTCGTGCTGGCTCAAATGCCACTATCCCGATGTGTTCGCCTGCGCCCTGCTCAACTCCCAGCCCATGGGCTTTTATGCGCCCAGCCAATTGGTGCGCGACGCGGTCGAGCATGGGGTGGAAGTGCGCCCGCCCGATATCAACGCCTCGGACCATGACAGTACGCTGGAAGAGACCGAAACCCATCCCGCGCTGCGCATCTGGCCGCGCCACGAGGTGATGAAGGACCATATCTGGGGCCACAAGGCGCTGCGCCTGGGGCTGCGGCAGGTGGAGGGCCTCGCCAAAAAGGATATCGAGCGCCTCGTCGTCGAGCGGAATAAGGGGCTTTTCAGCTCGGTGCGCGATCTCTGGATCCGCACCCGCATCCCCATATCAAGCCTAGAAAAACTGGCGCAGGCGGATGCCTTCTCCAGCTTTGGCCTCAGCCGGCGCGAGGCGCTGTGGACGGTCAAGGGGCTGATCGGGACCCATGGCGCCGATACCCTGCCGCTCTTTGCCGCTCTCCCCGCCGCGGCCAGCCCCAGCGAGGAACCGGCGGGCCTGCCGCTGATGGCGCCGGGCGAGGAAGTGATCCACGACTACGCCACGCTCTCGCTGTCATTGAAGGGTCACCCGGTCCAGTTCCTGCGGCCAATGCTCGACGAGCGCGGCACGACGCGATCGGCAAATTTGATGAGAGTGACGCCCGGTCACCGTGTCGAAGTGGCGGGGTTGGTGCTGGTGCGGCAACGGCCGGGCACGGCAAGCGGGGTGATCTTCGTGACGCTCGAGGACGAGACCGGGGTGGCCAATATCGTGGTCTGGCCAAAGCTCTTCGAAAACGACGAGATGCGCAAAACCCTGCTTTCCGCACGCATGCTGGCCATTTCGGGCCAGGTGCAGCGCGAGGGGGTGGTGATCCATGTGATCGCTGAAAACATGGTCGATCTCACCCCGCAATTGCTCGATCTCTCCCATGGCAAGGATTTTGGTGACAAGATCGTGGCGCGGGCCGACGAGGGCAAATCCGGCCCGCCCGGCAGCCAGAGTCGCGACCGCCAGGTGCTGCGCGATCAGGAAATGGCCCGGCGAAGGGCCTATGCCGCCATGCCCGGCGGGCGCAATTTCCATTGAGGTGACAAGCTACCTACCAAAACCACATGCGTTCGGCGTTGGGACGCCCGCCCTAAAAGCCGGTTGCAAAAGCTTGTCTATGGCGGCGGCAAGCTGAAAATCCTTCTGGCTGATGCCGCCTGCATCATGGGTGGAAAGGGCGATGCGCACCTTGTTGTAGCTGTTGGACCAGTCCGGATGATGCCCGGCCTTTTCGGCGGCAAGCGCCACCCGGGCCATGAAGCCAAAGGCGGCCGAAAAATCCTTGAACGAAAACGTCCGCACGAGGGCGTTCTCACTCTCGTCGTGGCGCCAGTCTCCCAGCGCTGCGAGGCCCGCCGTGAGGGCAGCTGCATCCAGTTTTTCGACCATGTTCCAATCCTCCGTGTCCGAGGGATCAATGCCGGCTGCGACAAATCGATCCGCAGCGGCCACTTTAACCCTTGATTCATCTTTCGCCTGAATTTCCGCAGCAAATTCAGCAGGCCAGCTATTCTGGCAAGGCGCTGTTAAGGCCTGACGCGCGCAATGCAGCGGTAAACGGGGGAACACCGTGCTGATCTCAGCCCGCAAGACCATGCCCGCCTTGGACTACGTGTCCCTTATCCGCTCGGTCTATGGCGACCGACGGGCACTGCTTGCCGGCGCCTGCGCCAGCGCCGGGGTCGCAGCCATGTCGGGGATCAAGGCAGATGCCCCGGCCCTCTACCTCGTCGCCCTGATCATCCTGCTTGTCGGTATTGCCCGCTTCGTCAACATGCGCGCCTTCTGGGACGCCGCCATTGGCAATGAAGACGCGAACGCAGCCGAGCACTGGGAAAACCGGGCCCTGTGGGGCGGCGCGCTGGTGGCGCTCGCCCACGGCCTCTGGTGCCTCGTCGCCATTCTCTTCGTCCAGGACCCCTTTGCAGAACTGGCCGCCTGCACGCTCTCCATCGCCTCGACCGTAGGCATGGTGGCCCGCAATTTCGCCCTCGACCGGCTGATCACCATCCAGACCGTGGCGCTCAGCGTGCCGCTCTGGGTCGCCATGCTGCTGCGCGCCGATATCTACCATGCGCTTCTCGCGGCCATGCTGCTGGTGATGCTGATCAGCTTCCGCAAGCTTGCCGCCGACATCCGGGTGATCCTGATCTCGGCGCTGCATGGAAGGATCGAGGTGTCGCGCCTCGCCGCCGAGCTCGATATCGCTATAACGACGCTTGCCCACGGCCTCTGCATGCTGGACGAAAACGGCATTATCACCGTGGCCAATTCCAAGGCCAATCGCACCTTTGCCCGGCTCGGCATCTTCAACCTGACCGGCCGCCCCTTTACTTCGGTGCTCGCCGCACTGGAGACCAGTGGCAAGGTGCCGCGAACCGCGATCGACCGCCTGCGCGACATGATCACCCGCCCCGCTTCGGGCAAGGTGCTCCTCGCCCTCGGGCCCGGTATTTATTTCGAGGTGACGATCAGCGCCCGCAAGCAGCGCTGCGTGCTGCTGTTTGAAGATATCAGTGAACGCGTGGCGGCCGAGGAGCGCATCAGCTTCATGGCCCATCACGACACGCTGACCGACCTGCCCAACCGCAGCCATTTCAACCAGCTGGCCACCGACGAACTCGAATCCCGCGCCAAGGCGGGCCAAGCCAGCGCACTGATGGTCGTCGACGTCGACGAGTTCAAGCACGTCAATGACACCTATGGCCATGTGGTGGGCGATACGCTTCTGCGCCAGGTGGCACTGCGCCTGCGCCGCACCGTGCCGCCCCATGCCCTCGTCGCCCGGCTCGGCGGCGATGAATTCGTGGTGCTGACCGGACATGAAGGCGACGACGCCAGCGTCGTCACCATTGCCGAGACCATCCGAAGGGCCTTTACGGCGCCGTTCCTGTTTGAAGAGCTGACGCTCAACGTCAATATCAGCATCGGCCTCGCCACCGCCGAGACCAGCGACATTTCGCTTGAAGAGTTGATGACCAAGGCCGACCTCGCTCTTTACGCCGCCAAGAGCGCCGGCAAGGGTCATGTACAGCTGTTCCACGCCCAGATGGATATCGACTATCACTACCGCCAGCGCCTCAAGAGCGATCTGCGCACCGCCATCGCCCGGCGCGATCTGACCCTGGCCTTCCAGCCGCTCTTTGATATCGAGACGCGGCGCGTGGTCAGTTGCGAGGCGCTGGCGCGCTGGGTTCACCCCGAACTTGGCAACATCGGCCCGAACACCTTTATCCCGCTGGCCGAGGAAATCGGCCTCATCTCCGATATCACCGCCTTCATGATCGAGAGCGCCACGCGGGAGGCCGTGAACTGGCGCGGCGGGATCGGCGTCGCCATCAATATTTCGGCGCGGGATTTTCGCGGGCTCGACCTGCCGGCCCTCGTCGACCGGGCCCTCGCCGCTTCGGGCCTCGAGGCGCATCGACTGGAACTTGAAGTGACCGAGAGCGCCCTTATCGAGGAAAAGGCGCTGGCCCAGTCCGTGCTGATGGCCCTCGCCGAAAGGGGCGTGTCCATCGCGCTCGATGATTTCGGCACAGGCTATTCCTCGCTGAGCTATCTCAACGCCCTGCCGCTGACCAAGCTCAAGATCGACAAATCCTTCGTCACCGAAATCGCCCGCGATGCACGCGCCCTCAGCTTGCTGACCGGCGTCGCCCGGATCGGCAGGGATCTCGACCTGACCGTCGTCGCCGAAGGCGTCGAAACCCAGCTCCAGTTCGACACCATGCTGGCCCATACCAGCGTCCAGCAGGTCCAGGGTTATCTGTTCAGCCGCCCCCTGCCCGCCGCCGATATTGCCGAACTGATCAGCCGGCTCAATGCTGCGCCCCCACGACAAATAACAAACGTGGTTAACGCAGTTTAACACCCTATAATTATTGCAACAATTCTCTGGATCGAGGCCAAGCGCCCGTGCCGGCCAGAATTTTTGTCATGCGATTATAATCAACAAAGGGTTAACCTCCGGATGGCTTTCGGGGGATGTGTAATGAGTGAGGCAACCGAACAGACAGGTGGCGCATCATCGCGTTTTGCGATGACCTTGATCGATTTGCTCGATCGGGTGCGCTACCGGAAAGTGTCCGACAAGGACCAGTTCGATCCGGTCTATCGCCTGCGTTACGAGGCCTATCGGCGCGAGGATTTCATTCCGTTCAACTCCCAGGGGGTCACGCGGGACGAATTCGACGATCTGCCCAACTGCCATTGTTTCGGCGTCTATATCGATGACCGGCTGGTGAGCTCGCTGCGTTTCCATCACGTGACGGCCGAGACACCCAATTCGCCCTGCATGTCTGTCTGGCCCGACATCTTGCAGCCCCATCTCGACGCGGGGCGCGGCTTCATCGATCCCGGTCGCTTTACCGCCGATTTCGATGCCTCGCTGGCCTATCCGGCGCTGCCCTATCTGACGTTGCGGCTGGCGGCCATGGCCTGCGAATATTTCCCGGTGGTCTACTGCATGTCCGCCGTCCGGCCCGAGCACACGGCCTTCTATCGCCGCATCTTTGGCGCCAAGCCGCTCGGCGACCAGCGGACCTATGCCAATCTGGCCTTTCCCATGCAGCTCTATGCCGCGGAAGTGCCGGTGATCCGGGACATGGTGGCCCGCCGCTATCCGTTCTTCATGTCAACGCCGGAAGAGCGTCAGGCCCTGTTCGGCACCGGACAGCCCAACATACCGGCGATCGCGCCAACGGCGCGCCTGGCACAGCGGCTGGAAGAACTCGAAAAAGCGGGATGAAGAGGTTTTTGGGGCCGTTTGATCATTTCGCTGAGGGCAAAATGATCAGTCCGCCACGCCTGCCGGCAGAGTTCCGGCCTTGAACAGAACCCTGGGCTCGTCATAGGTATCGGCTTCGACATCGACGTCTGCCGAATAGGCCCACACGCCCGCCCGGGACGGCGCAATGCGTTCAGCCGAAGCAATGGCCGCCTCTGGGGTCTTCAATTGCTGGGGCTGGTCCGGCTCAAGCTTCCGGCCCTTCTGCCTGAACCCCTGGACAAAATACAACGTCGGCATGACCTATCCTTCACAAGCGAGCACACCCATAGCACGTACTGCCAGGGCGTACACCTTTCGTTCCGGCATCCTGTCTGTATGGCCGACCTGAAACGCAGCCGAAAATGCGCGGTGAAAACAGCAAGGATTTCAGAAGGAAAATGGTGCCGCTTAGGTGACTCGAACACCTGACCCCATCATTACGAATGATGTGCTCTACCAACTGAGCTAAAGCGGCACTGCGGACCCTTGGGTCCGATTGGATGGGCGTCTTTTACTGAGGGTTTTCAGAAGGCGCAAGAGGCAAGACGTTGTCTGTTACGGCCAATTCACGCGAAGCGCTGTCCGCCGGTGCGGCAAGGGCGCTGGCGCGAACCGTGCTCGACACCGGCACCTTCCACTCGAAGGCATCGAGCCGCCCGGTGACCGGGGAAACCGGCTCCCATTCGTCGCTGATGAGACCATCGGCGGTCCAGACCGGATCGCGCGGCGCCCGCATCGCCCGGGTCAGCCATTCGCGGGCCTTGCCCTGATCGCCATGTTCGCCCTCTTCGAGCTCGGCCATGAGCCCGGCAATGGCCTGGGTGGCGTCGGTTCCGGCAAAGGGCGTCAGCACCTCGCGGGCCAGCGGCCAGTCATAGGCATCGATGGCGGCGCGGGCCAGAACCATGGCGGCGGCCCGATGGGGCGCCGGCACTTCGATGATTTCCCGCACACGCTTGAGGCGTTCGACGGCCGAGGCGCCGGGCTGGGCATGGGCATAGAGCGCGGCGATATCGGGATGGCCGGTGGCACGCCAGATGCGGCGCAAGAGGCTCATCGCCTTGCGTGATTCGCCCTGGTTGATGTGGACGCGGGCAGCGATCAGTGCCGCCGGGACGAAATCGGGCAGCAGTTTCAGCGCCGTATTGGCATGGTCGAGAGCCATCAGCGGCTGGCTGGTTTCCGTCTCGCGGGCGCGGGCCGTCTCGATCACCGCCTGGCGGCGACGCTTTCTGGCCTTGTCCTCGCGGCTGCCGGCGGCCTCGAGATTGACCATGGCAACGGCTTCGGCCCATTGGCCGCGCTTGACCAGATCGTCGAACACCGCGCCTGACGCCCATTGGCTGTCCGGCGCGAGCGCCAGCGCCTTGCGGGCAAAGGTCAAGGCGGCTTCGGGCCGGCTCTGTGCCTTGGCCTGATCATAAAGCCCGGCAAGTGCGGCAAGCGCGGTGTTCTCGCTGGCGATCAGGGCGCGATAATGCTCGCGGGCGGCCGGCATGTCGCCGAGCGCCAGATCGGCGCGGGCTTCGAGAAGGCGGGCGGCAGAATTATCGGGAAGGCGGGCCTGCGCTTCCTTGGCAAGGGCCCGGGCGCGCCCGGGATCACCAGCCTCTAGCGCGATGAAGGCATTGGACAGGGCATCGACGCCCTGCTGACGCTTCTTGGCGGCGCGGCGGATCGCCATCAGTTTGGGCGCGATGAGAATGCGTCGGATCAACGTCCAGATGACGATGACCACAAGGGCGGTGACGAGAAACAGCACCACCGCCGTGCCAAGACGCGGCTGCATGCGATAGCCGGCGATTTCGAGCGTCAATGTGCCGGGCAGCGCCATGATCCAGGCGGCGAGCGCTGCAATAACGAGGCTCGAGACGATCCAGAGTGCAAGCCTGATCAAGACGCGCCTCCTTGGCTGAGGGCGGTCTGACGCAGATCGGTGAGGAAGGCTGAGGCCTCGGCCTGGGCGGCGATGTCGCTCGCCACAGAACCGGCGGCTGCCTGCATGGGTTCGGGAAGCTGCGAAAATTCCTGGGCGGCGGCGCCGAAATCACGACGGGCCAGCGCAGCTTCGAGCCGGGCGATGATCGCCTCGGGATCATTCCCTTCAACTTCGCCGGTCGGGCGCAGCGCGATGATGCCGCGGAACCAGTCGGCGGTCGCGCCCTGCCAGCCTTCGCTGCCTTCGAGCGGGCGGGCCGCAAGCATGTCGGGCAGGATCGCGTTGAATTCGGCGGCGATGACTTCCGGCCGCTTGATGCCGGAAGCAGCATTGGCGGCAACGAGGCTCGGTACGGTGAGATCCGGGAGGGCCGTGTCCACCGCGCGCAGGGCGTCGGCATAGTCCCGGCCATTGGCGAAAGCCGCCTCGAAGCTCGAAAGAATGAGCGGCAGGCGGGCCTGGTTCTGTTCAGCGACGGCACTCGCCTGCTTTTCGGTTTCAAGCGTGCCGACCCGGCCACCAATCGCGTCAATCTCGGTGCGGAGGCGATTGGCCTCCTCTTCGAACTGGGAGAGACCGGACTGCAGCGCGGCGATTTGGGCCGCGTAATCAGTGCTCACATCTGCAGATTCAGTGCTTTGCGCGGCCATGTCGTCGAGACGGGCCTGCAGTGCTGATATCTCTGCGCTGAGCGCGTCGAGCTGGGTCGTGTCGGCAACTGCCGGGGCGGTAGGTGCCACAGGTGATTCGGCGGTCGTTGTCTCGGGCGGCGGAGCGCTTTCCAGCACGCCGACGCGGTTGGTGAGGACGGACAGCTCGCTCTGGATGGTGTCGGTGACGGTCTGCAGCTCGGGCAGGGCCGTCGAGATCTGCGCCACGCGCGGGTCAGCCACTGGTGCCGGGGCCTCGATACTGGCCGCTGGCCAATAGCCGAGCGCGGCAAGCCCATAGGCGCCACCAAGACCGATCACGCCACCCAAGATACCGGCCAGCCACCCCGGGCTCGACGATGTCGGGCGGCTCGGTGCGGGGGGCGGCACGGGTTTTGGCGGGTTCGGCGGCGGAGTGCCGGCAGCCTTGGTCGCCTCGGCCGGATCGGGCTTCTTGCCGGACGCGGTGTCACCGGGCTTGGTCTCGCCAGACTTTGCGTCGCCCGTCGCAGGACGCGCCGTGCCTTCCAGCACGGGCGGCTTCACCGCTGCGGAACGGGCGGGCTTGGGGTCGGTCGGTGGGGTCAGCGTTTCCTTGGGGTCAGCCATGGGCATCCTTCCTCCAGTTACCGATCATGGCCCAGTTTGCTCTCGGGCAAAAGCCAGCGCCAGCGTCATCATTGCGTCCTCATCGGGGTGATCCGACAGATGGACACGGGTAAAGTGGTTGGCCAAGAGCGGCCGTGCGACCTTTTCCGACATACAGATCAGCGCAAGCTTTTCGCGGGCTGCCGGCGAAAGGGCCGGTGTGGCGGCACAGAAAATCTCGGCCGTACGCTGGGAATAGACCAGCACCGCAGAGATTTCCCCTGATTCGAGTTTTTCGGGCACGCCCGCCGGCAGTTCAGCCTGGGCGACCATGTCGTAGATGGTAGCGGTGACCACCATCAGCCCGTGCGGGGCAAGGGCATGGGCCATGTCCCCGCTGAGATGTTTTCCGGCCGGATAGAATACCGGACCTTCGATGCGCGCGAGAGCAATGAGGGTGACGAGGCTTTCGAGCGTTCCAGCCGCAGCCTTCACATCGGCAAAACCCATCTGCCGGGCTTCATGGGCCGTGCGATCGCCCACGGCAAAGACCGGCAGGTGCCGGTAATTGTCGAGCGCGCCCTGATCGGCCAATGCCCTGAGGGCATTGGTGCTGGTCACGGCGAGCGCGGTAAAGCCGTCGGCGGGCGGCAGGCTTGGCGTCAGGGTGCGGCGCACCATGAGCGGCGCCGCCAGCGCCTTGATCCCCAACGCATCAAGGCGGGCAACGCTCGACTGCGCGTCCGGCTCGGGGCGGGTCACCAGCATCAGCATGGGCTCAACCCTGCCACTGGGAGAGCCAGTCCGGACCGGCCTGGGCCAAGAGCTCACGACCGACCTGTTCGCCGAGACGGAGCGGATCGCTGTCACTGCCTTCGGCGCGGAACGTCGTCTGCCCGTCGAGGCTGAGAATCTCGCCCTTGAGCGAGAAGACGCCGTTCGACGCCGCGCTGAGCGCGCCAACCGGCGTGCGGCACGAGCCATCGAGAACCGCCAACATGGCGCGCTCGGCCGCAATGGCCGAATGGGTTGCGGCATGATCGAGCGGGGCGACGACATCGGCAAAGCGCGCGTCGCCGGTGCGGATGGCAAGGCCGATGGCGCCCTGCGCCGGGGCCGGCATGAAATCTTCGGGCGACAGCACAGCTGTCACCCGATGCGCTTCCTCCAGCCGGTTGAGGCCGGCCATGGCCAGCAGCGTCGCGTCGGCGACGCCATCGATCAGCTTTTGCAGCCGCGTATGCACATTGCCGCGGAACGGCACGATTTCGAGGTCAGGCCGCAGGCGCTTTGCCTGGGCGGCGCGGCGAATGGACGACGTGCCGAAACGCGCCCGCTCGGGCAGGCTGTCGATTTCTTTCACCGAGACCGACATGAAGGCGTCGCGCACGTCTTCGCGCTCAAGAAAGGCGGCCAGCAGCATGCCCTCGGGCAGGCCGGTGGCGACATCCTTGCTCGAATGCACGCCGATATCGATTCGGCCCGAAAGCAGGGCCTCGTCGATCTCCTTGGTGAAGACCCCCTTGCCGCCCATGGTCGACAGGCTGACATTGGAGGCTTGGCTTCGGTCTCCTCCAGTGGAAAAAACCTCGATCTCGATCTCTTCTTCGGCAACCCCATGGGCGGTTGCGATCAGTTCGCGCACGAGTTTGGCCTGGGCCAGCGCCAAAGGGCTGCCGCGCGTTCCGATCCGGGCGAAGGGGGCTGACGATTGCATTGTCCGTCCGTCCTAGTGTAGGCGATATGCTCGCTGATGGGAGTAGACCACTCGCCGTGACCGGGCAAGCACAAGCCACCATTCTGGGCATTGAGACCAGCTGCGACGAAACCGCCGCATCCATCGTCGTACGGGATCAATCCGGACGTGGCGTCATTCGTTCCAATGTTGTCCGCAGCCAGCTCGACGAGCACGCCGCCTTTGGCGGGGTCGTGCCCGAACTGGCCGCGCGCGCCCATGTCGAATGGCTCGACCACATCATCGCCCAGGCGCTGGACGAGGCCGGAATGGAGCTTTCTGAGGTCGATGCCATTGCCGCGACGGCCGGTCCGGGCCTTATCGGCGGCGTGCTGGTGGGCCTCACCACAGCCAAGGCGCTGGCCGCTTCGCTCGACAAGCCGCTGCTTGCGGTCAATCACCTCGAAGGCCATGCGCTGACGGCGCGGCTGACCAATGGGGTCGAATTTCCCTATCTGATGCTGCTGGTCTCGGGCGGGCACAGCCAGTTCGTGCTGGTACGCGGCGTCGGTGACTACGAGCGTTGGGGCGGCACCATTGACGACGCGCTCGGCGAGGCTTTCGACAAGGTGGCAAAGCTCTTGAGCCTTGGTCACCCCGGCGGGCCGGCTGTGGAAGCCATCGCCAAGAGGGGCGACCCCAAGCGGTTCAAGTTCCCGCGCCCGCTACTGCGTGAAGCCCGGCTCGACTTTTCATTCTCCGGCCTCAAGACGGCCGTGCGCCTGCAGGCCGAGGCGCTGGCGCCGCTCAGCGACCAGGACGCGGCCGATATCGCCGCGAGCTTCCAGGATACGGTTGCTGTGGTGATCGAAACGCGCGCTGGACAGGCTCTGGAAAAGTTCGCGGAGCTGTTCCCGGGGCAGGAAAAGCGCCTGGTCGTGGCCGGTGGCGTCGCTGCCAATCAGCGTATTGCTGCCGCACTGGACGTCGTTTGCACCAAGCATGACGCCCAGCTGATCGTGCCGCCGATTGCGCTTTGCACCGATAATGGCGCGATGATCGCCTGGGCCGGCGCGGAACGCTTCGCCCTTGGCACCGAAAACAAGCTCACCGTAGCGGCCCGCCCGCGCTGGCCACTCGACGATCCTGATATGAACGTGAACACCAATGTCTCTTAATACAGTCTGCGTCATCGGCGCCGGCGCCTGGGGCACTGCCCTCGCCCAAGCCGCTGCCATGGCTGGTCGCTCCGTCCAACTGGTGATGCGCACCCCGGAACGCGCCGCAGCACTCAACGCCAGCCATATCAATGAAGGCGCCCTGCCCGGTCTCGCCCTCTCGGACCGAATCACCGGGGTAACGGAAGCCGGGGCTGCCGATTTCTACATTCTGGCCGTGCCGGCGCAGGCGACACGCACTGTGCTCTCGACGCTCAACCCTGATCTCCTGGCGCAAAAGCCGGTGATTCTCTCGGCCAAGGGGCTGGAAGCGGGCACCCTTGCGCGCCAGAGCGAAATCCTCGCCGATATGGCGCCGCTCGCCATCCCCTATGTGCTTTCGGGCCCGAGCTTTGCCGCCGATGTGGCAGCCGGTCGTCCCACCGCCGTGACCCTTGCGGGCGATGATGCCGACGCGACGTCCGATCTTGCCGCAGCGCTCGCCGGGCCCAGTTTTCGCCCCTATGCCGCCGATGACCGCATTGGTGTCGAAATCGCCGGAGCCCTCAAAAACGTTTATGCGCTGGCCTGTGGCGCTGTCGAAGGCGCCAGCCTTGGCGCTTCGGCCCGGTCCGCGCTGATTGCCCGCGGTTATGCTGAAATGGCCCGCATGGTGGCAGCCATGGGCGGTTCGGCCCATACGCTGACCGGGCTTGCCGGTCTGGGCGATCTCACCCTCACCTGCACCTCGGTCCAGTCGCGAAATTACCAGTTCGGCATGGCGCTCGGCGCTGGCCGACGCACCGAGGACATTCTGGCCGGCGGCGCAAAGCTGGCCGAAGGCGTCGCCACCGCGCCGGTTGCCGCCGCCCTGGCGAAAAGCCTGGGCGTCGATTCTCCGCTCATTGATGCCGTCGATGAATGTGTCGCCGGCCGCGCCGACATTGCCACCATTGTTGCGGGGCTGATGTCCCGCCCGCTCAAGAGGGAACACTGAAAATGCTTTATGCCATGATCGCCAAGGACGCCCCCGGCGCCCTGCAGGCCCGCCTAGATAACCGTCCGGTGCATCTGCAGCACCTCGAAAGTCTGGGCAAGAAGCTGGTCTATGCCGGCGCCCTGCTCAATGCTGAAGACCAGCCCGAGGGTTCGCTGGTGATCTTTGAGGCCGAAAACCTTGAGGAAGCTGAAAAGATCGCTGCCGCCGACCCCTTCGTTCCGGCCGGAGTCTTTGCCAGCTACGAAGTGAAACGCTGGCGCATTGCCATCAACACCACCGGAGTGGAGCTCTAGGCCATGGCCTATTGGCTGATGAAATCCGAGCCGGATGTGTTCTCCTTTGACGACCTCATTGCCAAGACGGCAAAGGGCGAGGCCGAGGAATGGCACGGCGTGCGCAATTATGCCGCGCGCAACAATATGAAGGCGATGGAAGTGGGCGATCTCGCCTTCTTCTATCACTCCAATATCGGCAAGGAGATCGTGGGGATCATGAAAATCGTGGTTCCCGCCCACCCCGACACCACCGCAGACCTCAACGCCAAGGGCGAAGTGGTCTGGGAGTGCGTCGACGTGCAGTCGGTGAAGCCTTTCCCGCGTCCGGTTACTCTCGCCGAGGTCAAGGCGACCCCGGAACTGGCCGAGCTCGAACTGGTCAAACTCTCCCGCCTCTCGGTTTCAAAAGTCTCCGAAGAGGAATGGAACCTGCTCTGCAAGATGGGCGGGCTTTAAAACCTTACCACTAGAGCTCTGCACCCTTGTCGCGCGGCACGAAGGTGAATTCCGCCTCGTTGCCGCCGGCCGGGTCATCTGACACTTCGATGGCCAGATTGCCCGCCTCGAGCGCCGAAAACCACTCTTCCCAACTCACCAGCTGATAGCCATCAACCCGATCCGGACCATCATTGCCGGTGGCATTGAGCGCATATTGGCCGAAGGTCAGTTGCAGGACCGTCCGCACGCTGCTGCCATCGGGCACATCCATCAGCATGGGATTGCCGCCACGGGCGATGGCCCATTCCCGGATGGCCTGTCGATCAGTGAGAATTCTGGACATGGTGACGCTCCTTTGTCATTTGCCTTGAGAAAGGCACGGCAGGCCTGCAAGGTTCCACATTCCCCCTCGGCCGCGCTCCTGCTAAAGGAATGCCCCCCAGAACAGGAATTATGAGCCATGGCACCGGGACAGAACCGCATTCTCATGGGCAAGATCGGCGCCGCCCACGGCATCAAGGGCGAAGTGCGTATCACCTCCTTCACCGGCGACCCCGAAGCGCTGGCCGATTATGGCCCGCTCGAGACCGATCGCGCCGGCCTCGTCGTCACCATTGAAGCGGCGCGGGTCAGCAAGACCGTGCTGATCGCCCGCCTAAAAGGCATTCGGGACCGCGACGCGGCCGAACTGCTCAATGGCGTCAGTCTCTTCATTGACCGCTCGCAGCTGCCCGAGCCCGAAGACGAGGATGATTTCTACCACGCTGACCTCATCGGTCTTGATGCGCGGCTCGAAAACGGCGTCAGCATCGGCTCTGTCTCCGCCCTGCCCAATTTTGGCGCCGGGGATTTGCTCGAGGTGCGCGATCCGCGTTCGGGCGACACATTCCTTTATCCCTTCACCAAGGCGGTGGTGCCGGAAATTCATATCGCCCAGGGGTTCCTGGTGATTTCCCCGCCGCTTGACGCCGATCCGGGCGAGGAAGAGCCGGCGTGACCTTTTCAGCCGATATCATCACCCTCTTTCCCGAACTCTTCCCGGGTCCCCTGGGCGCCTCGGTGCTCGGGCGCGGCATGGCCGACGGGCTCTGGTCGCTCAGGGCCACGCAATTGCGCGACTTTGCCACCGACCGCCACCGCACTGTCGATGACACGCCCTCGGGCGGCGGTGCCGGCATGGTGCTCAAAGCCGATATCCTGGCCAAAGCCATCGATACGATTGCGCCGGAAAATGATCCGCGCCCGCGCATCCTGATGTCGCCGCGCGGCAAACCGCTGACCCAGGAGCGTGCTCACCAGCTGGCCGTCGGGCCCGGCGCTGTCATCGTCTGCGGCCGCTTTGAAGGCGTCGATCAACGCGTCATAGAGGCCCGCCAGCTCGAGGAGATCTCGATCGGCGACTATGTACTCGCCGGCGGCGAAGTGGCGGCCATGGTGCTGCTGGAGGCCGTCGTTCGGCTGATCCCCGGCGTGCTCGGCGCGCTCGACAGCCGCGACGAAGAGAGCTTTGAAAACGGCCTTCTCGAATACCCGCAATATACCCGGCCGCAGCAGTTCGAGGGCCGGGATATCCCAGCGGTCCTGACCTCCGGGGACCACGGAAAGATAGCCCGCTGGCGCCATGAACAATCGCTGGCGCTGACCGAGGAGCGGCGTCCCGACCTCGCCGGCATCGCTCTGGCGGCGCGCAACAAGACGAAATCACGCTGAATGGCACAAGCTGGGCGCAATAGGCCCGCCAAGGCTGGACTCTTGGCCTGATTTCGCCTATGAGCCGCCCATTCGTGTGACCGGCAATTCGGAGCTGGTCCGCGGCAAGAAGAAAAAGACGACCCTCCGTTATCAACCAAGACCGGGTGACGGGCCCTGCAAAGAGCCCAGCAAGTCACCCCTGAGAAAAGATCAGAACGGATCGACAATGAGCAGCATTATCGAACAGATCGAGGCCGAGCAGGTTGCCGCCCTCACCGCCAAGCGCGAACTTCCCGATTTCACCCATGGCGATACCGTCAAGGTGTGGGTGAAGATCCGCGAAGGCGACAAGGAACGCCTCCAGGCCTATGAAGGCGTGGTGATCGCCCGCTCCGGCGGCGGCATCATGGAAAGCTTCACCGTGCGCAAGATCTCGTACGGCGAAGGCGTGGAACGCGTGTTCCCGATCTACTCCCCGAACGTTGCTTCGGTCGAAGTGATCAAGCGCGGTAAGGTGCGTCGCGCCAAGCTGTACTACCTGCGCGACCGTCGCGGTAAGTCGGCTCGTATTTTCGAATCGACCAACTCGCGTACCCGCAAGATCGAAGCCTCCGAGCGCAGCGCTGCCCTGGCAGCCAAGGAAGCTCGCGAAGCCGAGAAGATCGCAGCAGCACAGGCATTTGCCGCTGAGCAGGCTGCCAAGGAAGCGGAAGCCGCAGCAGCAGCTGCCGCCGCTGAACAGGCCGCTGACGCTGAAGGCGAAGCCAAGAGCGAATAAGATTTGTTTCGGCCCGCTTCGCGGCGGGCCGCTGACGTTTCTGAACCCGGCCCCTCATCGGCGCCGGGTTTTTCTTTGCCTGATGGATTCACGTGAAACTTCGAACCGTCCCCAGGGGCAAAACGTGCCGGTGGCACGTTTTGAGGTGAGAAGGCCATGAGAGCTAGGCTCGAATGGCCAGGAGCCCGCCCCCGGAGGCGCTCCTGAACGGCCTCTCCTGACACAACTTGTCGCGGCGCGGCCATTTCCGGCTTACCCGGCTCGCCGGCTTGGTGATATGAAGTCCTCGCCCCTCGCCTCCCCGAACCAGCGGATCCGCAATGACCCTTTCCGTCGTCACCTGGAACATCAATTCGGTCCGCCTGCGCATCGGCATGGTGCTCGATTTCCTCGCCCAGTATCAGCCCGACGTGCTGATGCTGCAGGAAATCAAATGCACCAATGACCAGTTTCCCCGGAATGCCTTCGAGGAAGCGGGCTATCCGCACATGGCCGTTCATGGCCAGAAGGGCTACCATGGCGTGGCCATCGTCTCGAAATTCCCGCTCACCGATGTGTCGAGCCGGGTGTTCTGCGAGATCCCCGAATCGCGTCACGTCTCGGCTCTGGTCGATATCGGCCACGGTCCGCTGACCCTCCACAATTTCTATATCCCGGCGGGGGGTGACGAGCCTGATCCCGAGATCAATCCCAAGTTCAAGCACAAGCTAGGCTTCCTCGACGAACTCAAGAGCTGGTTCGGCGAGCCCATGTTCGCGCGCGGCCAGCTGATCGCCGGCGATTTCAATATTGCCCCGCATGAGAACGACGTGTGGGGCCACAAGCAGCTGCTCAAGGTCATCAGCCATACCCCGATCGAGACCGAGGCGCTCGATGCCCTGCTGACGGGCGGACACGGCTGGGTCGACCTCGTGCGCAAGCACGTGCCCTATGACCAGAAGATCTACAGCTGGTGGAGCTATCGCGGGCTCGATTGGGAAAAGTCAGATCGCGGCCGCCGCCTCGACCACATCTGGGCCACCCCCGATGTCGCCGAGCACTGCATTGCCGCCGAAATCATCCGCCCTGCCCGCGGCTGGACCGACAAGCCGTCCGACCATGTGCCGGTGATCGCCCGCTTCACGCGGCCCTGAGGGCAGCGCCCGCTCAGCGATCCTTCATCTTGCGACGGAGGGGATCGAGGGCATTGAGATAGGAATTGAGCTCGCGCTCGACCCGCTGCACGGCCTTTTGCGCCAGGTCCGGGTAATTGCGCAAAAGCTTGAGGAAGGCCGGGCGCGGTACGAACAACAGTTCGCAATCGGTGACCGCGGTGATGGTCACCGGGCGCGGCTTGTCGAGAATCAACGCTGTTGGGGAAATCACGCTGCCCGGTTCAGATAGCGCATAGGGCTTGCCCGCCTCCGGCCCCTCGTTCCTGGCCTTCAATGTCCCAGAAATCAGCACATAGGCGCCCAGGGGCACGTCGCCAGCCTTGTACACGACATCGTCGGCATCAATGCGCTGACGGTCGCTGGCAAAGCCCAGCATGGCGCGCTGTTCGTCAGTGCACATATCGAAGAAGTCAGCCCGCCCGAGGACAGCGGCTGCATCGTCCATTCTCATTCGTCAGACCCAACTGCGCCCGCCCGCCGGATGCCGCTCCGACAGGGTCAACTCAATTCCTATAGGGCAGTTCGATCCAGTGTTGAACCTCTTTGTCCCCGATCAGGGGACAAGCCGGTAGCCGCCATCCTCGGTGACAAGCAGGCGAGCATTGGACGGATCCCGCTCGATCTTCTGGCGCAGCCGGTAGATGTGGGTTTCAAGCGTGTGGGTGGTGACCCGGTTGTTGTAGCCCCAGACTTCCTTGAGCAGCACATCGCGGGTGATGGTCTTGGGTCCCTGCCGATAGAGATACTTCAGGATGGAAGTCTCCTTGTCGGTCAGGCGCACCTTGAGGCCGTCATTGGTCTCGAGCGTCTTGGCTGCGGGTTGAAAGCTGTACTGGCCGATGGTGAAGACCGCGTCCTCGCTCTGGTCATGCTGTCGCAGCGCCGCGTTGATACGGGCCATCAGCACGGGGAAGCGGAAGGGCTTGGTGAGATAATCATTGGCGCCCGACTCGAGGCCCTTGATCTCGTCAGCTTCGCTGTCATGGCCGGTCAGCATCAGGACGGGGCTCTTAATCCCCTCCTCCCGCATGACCTTGACCGCTTCGCGCCCATCCATGTCCGGCAGGCCCACATCGAGGATGGTCAGCTCGATATTGTTCTCGCGCAAGGCCTTGAGCGCGTCATTGGCTGTGCCGACATCGAGAATCTCGAAATCGGCCTGCCCCCGCAGCTGCTCGACCAGGGTTTCACGAAGATCCGCGTCGTCGTCCACAACAAGGATGCGTCGCTTGTTCATTGGGTTCTCCGGTCAAATTGCTCTGGACGACCAAGGTCACATCATTGCGACTGCGTTTGGGTCGGCCAATCACATCGGCGTTATTCGACGGGTAGGAACGTGTCTGCCGTGGAAAAAGTTGCAAATCCCAACAAAAGCAAACGCTTCGCCCAGACCGAAGATGTCTGGACGACCGGCACACCAAAGTCACCGACGCCCCTGGAGTGCGCCGGTTATATGCTTGTCAGGAGTGGCAAAATTGCGGTCAGCGCTTGCCGAAAAGCGCCGAACCCACGCGTACATAGGTCGCGCCCATGGCAATGGCTGTCTCAAAATCTCCGCTCATGCCCATAGAGATTTCCGACACACCGGCCTTTGCCGCCAGTTCTGCCAACTGCGCGAAATAGGGAGCCGCCGGCACACCATCGGGCGGAATGCACATCAGCCCGACGATTTCGAGCCCGTGCTCGGTACGGCATCGGGCCACGAAGTCGACCGCCTCATCGACTGGGATGCCGGCCTTTTGCTCTTCGCCGCCGATATTGACCTGGACGAAGCAGGGAAGTTTCCGCCCTGCCCGTTCCATTTCGCTTGCTAGCACGCCCGCCAGCTTGTCGCGATCAACGCTCTGGATAACGTCAAACAGCGCCACGGCCTCGCGGGCCTTGTTGGTCTGCAGCGGCCCGATGAGATGGAGCTGCACATCCGGGTAGCGCGCCTTCAGCTCCGGCCATTTGTCCTTGGCTTCCTGGACGCGGTTTTCCCCAAAGACCCGCCGCCCTGCAACAAGGAACGGCTCAACCTGTTCGCCCGAGAACGTCTTGGAAACCGCCACCAACTGCACCTTTTCCGGAGGTGCGCCGAAGCGGTTGCGGGCCTTCTCCATACGGCCGGTGATGTAGTCGAGGGCCGTTTTTGCCCGCACAATTCCGTCTGGCTGCTTGTCGGTCATGACACGGCCCCGTTTCTGTTGACCTTGGAGGGGATTTCTGGTGATGGTCCCGGTAGCCAAATACCCCAAAAAACGCAAGCTGTGCCGCTCTTTTCCGGCATAGCGACGCTAATCTTGCAAGGACGAGAACAGTGAGCGGCGAACGCTACAATCCGCGCGAAAGCGAACCGAAATGGCAGAAGGTGTGGGAAGACGCAAAGAGCTTCGTCACCGCCAATGACGACCCGCGCGACCCTTACTACGTCCTCGAGATGTTCCCCTACCCCTCCGGCCGCATCCACATGGGCCATGTGCGCAACTACGCCATGGGCGACGTCGTGGCGCGCTATCACCGCGCCCGCGGCAAGAATGTGCTGCACCCCATGGGCTGGGACGCCTTCGGCCTGCCGGCTGAAAACGCCGCGATCGAGCGCAAGACCCACCCGGGCACCTGGACCTATTCCAATATCGAGGCGATGAAAAAGCAGCTCAAGTCGATGGGCCTCTCCATCGACTGGACGCGCGAAATCGCCACTTGCGATCCCTCCTATTATCGCCACCAGCAGGCCATGTTCCTCGACATGCTCGAAGCGGGCCTCATCACACGCAAGAGCTCCAAGGTGAACTGGGACCCGGTCGACATGACCGTGCTCGCCAATGAGCAGGTCATCGACGGCAAGGGCTGGCGCTCCGGCGCCCCGGTCGAGCAGCGCGAGCTGACCCAGTGGTTCTTCAAGATCTCCGACTATGCCGAGGACCTGCTTGAGGCGCTCGACACGCTGACCGAGTGGCCGGAAAAAGTGCGCACCATGCAGCGCAACTGGATCGGCAAGTCCGAAGGCCTGCGCCTGCTGTTCGACCTCGTGCCGAGCGACAAGAGTGATGCCACCAGCATCGAGGTCTTTACCACGCGCCCAGATACCATCTTCGGTGCATCCTTCGTTGCCCTCTCGCCCGATCATCCGCTGACCACGGCGCTGGCCGCGGACAATGCCGGCCTGGCTGAGTTCGTGGCGGAGTGCCATCGCCACGGCACCTCCAACGAGACCCTGGAAAAGGCCGAAAAGCAGGGCTTTGATACCGGTCTTCGGGTGAAACACCCGGTGATCGAAGGCGAAACCCTGCCCGTCTATGTCGCCAATTTCATTCTCATGGATTACGGCACCGGCGCCATCTTCGGCTGCCCGGCCCATGACCAGCGCGACCTGGATCTCGCCCGTAAATATGGCCTCTCGGTCAAGCCCGTGGTGCTGCCGCCCGGCGCCTATGCCGAAACCTTTGAAATCGGCACCGAAGCCTATGTTGACGCTGGCAACATCTTCAATTCCGGCTTCCTCAATGGCCTCTCGATCGAAGACGCCAAGCACAAGATCGCCGAGTTCTTCGGCGCGCGCACCGTCGACGGCAAGCCGCAGGGCAAGGTCGAGGTCAACTACCGCCTGCGCGACTGGGGCATTTCCCGCCAGCGCTATTGGGGTTGCCCCATTCCGGTGATCCATTGCGAGGTCTGCGGCACTGTCCCGGTCCCCAAGAAGGACCTGCCGGTCGTGCTGCCGGACGATGTCAGCTTCGACAAGCCCGGCAATGCGCTCGACCATCATCCGAGCTGGAAGCACGTCAACTGCCCGCAGTGCGGCGGCGCGGCCCGTCGCGAGACGGACACCATGGACACGTTCGTCGACTCGTCCTGGTATTTTGCCCGCTTTACCGCCCCGGACGCCGATACGCCAACCATTCCCGGCGTCGCCAATCGCTGGCTGCCGGTGGACCAGTATATCGGTGGTGTCGAGCACGCGATCCTGCACCTGCTCTATTCGCGCTTCTTCACCCGCGCCATGAAGGCCACCGGCCACGTCGGCATCGACGAGCCGTTCAAGGGTCTCTTCACCCAGGGTATGGTCACCCACGAGACCTACAAGTCCGAGACGGGCGAATGGGTCAATCCGACCGAGATCGTGCTGGAAAGCGACGGCGACAACCGCTCAGCCCGCCACATTCAGACCGGCGCGCCGATTTCGATCGGCTCTGTCGAAAAGATGAGCAAGTCCAAGAAGAACGTCGTCGATCCCGACGAGATCGTTGCCACCTATGGCGCCGATACCGCCCGCTGGTTCATGCTCTCGGACTCCCCACCGGAGCGCGATGTGCAGTGGACCGAGGCCGGCGTTGAAGGCGCGAGCCGCTTCCAGCAGCGCATCTGGCGCCTCGTTCACGACACACTGGACATTCTGAACGCACAGTCTTCCGAGACTGTTGCATCATCTGATGACAATGAGGCGCTTGCCCTGCGCAAGATCGTCCATCGTTGCGTCCATGGCATTGCCCAGGACATCGAAGGCCTGCGCTTCAATCGCGCCGTGGCCCAGATCTATGAGCTGAGCAACGCCCTCATCAAGGCTGCCGGCAAGGGCAATGGCCTCAGCGCCGCCCAGCGGAGCGAACTGTCGGACGGCGTTTCGAGCCTCATCCAGCTGCTCTCGCCCATGATGCCGCATCTGGCGGAAACCTGCTGGCAGGTCCTCGGCAAGCCCGGTCTCGTGGCCGACGCCGCCTGGCCGGACGTCGATCCGAAAATGCTGGTCGACGACGAAGTCACCATGCCGATCCAGATCAACGGCAAGCGTCGCGGCGAAATCACCGTTGCCAAGGACACGCCAGCGGCCGAAGTCGAAAAGCTGGTCTTGTCACTGGACGACGTTGTGCGCATTCTGGAAGGCAAGGCGCCGAAGAAAATCGTCGTGGTACCCAACAGGATCGTCAATGTCGTTGTTTAGGCCATCACGCATCGCGCTCATCGCCCTCTCTCTTTCCGGGGGAGTGGCTCTGAGCGCCTGCTCCTTCCAGCCGGTCCATAGCGGTCGGCTGGCGGAAGCAGCCCAGATGCAATTGGCCTACGCGGCGCCCAACACGCGCCTCGAACAGATCGTCTACCAGGAGCTTTCGTTCCGGCTTGGCACGTCTGCCCGGCCGGACGCGCCCCTTGTCAGCATAAGCGTGCGGCCGGAAACAGCCGTCGCTTTCCGCAGCCAGACGGCCAATCCCCACAAGCTGCATGAAGCCAGGGTAACGGGCGACCTCGTGATCACCTATCGCGACAACAGCGGCCGCGCCCCTGTCCGTGTCACCCGTACCGCCACGGCACAGTTTAACCGGAGTGGGCAGGTTCTCGCCGAACAGGCCGCCGAGCTTGAGGCCCAGGAGCGCGCGGCCAAGGCCCTCGCCGAGTCTCTGCGCCTCGCCATCTATGCCGCTCTGGCACCCTGAATGACCGCTCTCAAGGCTCATGAGGTCGCGCGCTATCTGGCGCGACCCGATCTCTCCGAAGGCATTTTCCTCGCCTATGGTCCCGATGGGGGCCTTGTTCGTGAAACCGCCCAGCGCCTGATCCGCCAGCTCAGTGGCGATGATCCAGCCTCCGCAAGCCTCACCATTTTTGACGGCCCCGAGCTCGACGCCGAGCCCGGCCGCCTGGTCATGGAAGCCCGCAGCGTGTCGCTGTTCGGCGGCAAGCGCATCATCCGCGTGCGCAATGCCACCAAGTCGCTGGTGATGCCGCTGACCGAGCTACGCGACGATCCGGGCGGTGCAGCCATTATTCTCGAGGCCGGCAATCTCACACCGCGTGATGCTCTACGGGCACTGATTGAATCAGCAAAGCTCGGCCGCGCCCTGCCCTGCTACCCGGACACTGACGAAACCCTCGCCAATCTGATGCGCGACACGTTCAATCAGCAGGGTATCCGCGCCGACGCGGATGTGATCCCGACGCTGCGCGATATTCTGGGTAACGACCGCGAGATAACGCGGCGGGAACTGGAAAAGGTGACGCTGTTCGCCGCGACGACCAAGACCCTGACCCGGGAAGACATCTTGCTGCTCTGCGCAGACAACGGTGCGCTGGCCATAGACGCCATTCTGGACGCGTCTGGGGGTGGACATGCAGAGAAGCTGGAGATGGCCCTCAATCGCGCTCTGGCGGCCTCTGTGAACCCTCAGCAGCTACTGGCAATGCTCGCCAATCACTTCGCCAATCTGCGCCGCTGGCGCGTTGAGGTGGACAACGGCAAGCCCCCACGTGCCGTGCTTGAGGCGGTGAAACCCAGGCCGCATTTTTCGCGCATTGGCAATCTCGAGCAGCAGTTGCGGCTGTGGAGCGAGCCAGCACTGGCCAATGCAACTGAGCGCCTACTCAATGCCACGAGCGACAGCCGCCGCAAGCCAGTGTTGGCGGAAACCATCCTCCGGCGCACGACGCTGGCGCTCTGCATGCAGGCAGCAACGCACTAAGCTACGATCACCAGGCAGAAAAAAGGCGCGCTGAACACAGCGCGCCTTGGTTTCACGTGAAACTTTTATCGAATTACTGCGACTGGCCCGTCAGCTTGCCGCAGATATTATCGAGCTGTTCGAGGGTCTTGTAGCGGATCTCTACGCGTCCACCCTTTTCAGAATGGCTGAGCGACACCGACAGTCCCAAAGCGTCCGACAACCGACGCTCTAGCGCGACTGTATTGGCATCACGACCGGTTTCTTCCGGTGGCTTGGGCCGGGGCGCCGGCTCACGCTGCTGACTGAGCGCTTCTGCCTCGCGGACGGAAAGCCCCTTCTCGACGATCTGCCGCGCCAACTGACCTGGCTCTTCGACCGTGATCAGCGTGCGAGCGTGTCCAGCCGTCAGCGTGCCGCTGGCGACCATGGAGCGGACGTCTTCCGGCAGTTTCAGGAGACGCAGCGTATTGGCGACATGCGAGCGGCTCTTGCCGATTACCTGCGCCAGGTCCTGCTGCGTATAGTCAAACTGTTCGATCAGCTGGCCATACCCCATCGCCTCTTCCAGAGCGTTGAGGTCGGCGCGCTGCACGTTCTCAATGATCGCGAGTTCGAGCGCTTCCTTGTCGTCCACTTCGCGGATGATCACGGGCACATCGTGCAGACCAGCCATCTGCGAGGCGCGCCAGCGGCGTTCGCCGGCAATCAGCTCGAAAATATTCGGATCGTCCGTCGGCCGCACCAGCAAGGGCGACATCACACCCTTTTCGCGGATGGAGTTCGCAAGTTCTTCAAGCTGCTCGGGGTCAAAAGTCCGTCGCGGGTTTGCCCGGTTGGCAATAATGAACTCGACCGGCAGCTTCTTGCTGCCGGAACCGGATTCGGTAACACGGGCGCCCTCAAGGGTCGCCATATCGCCAATGAGCGCTGCAAGGCCACGGCCCAGACGTGTCGGCTTGTCGTTCATCTCGGGCTCCTAGGCTGCGTTAAGGCGCCGCTCACGGCGAATGACTTCGGTGGCAAGCCTGAGATAGGCCTGGCTACCGGCACATTTCAGATCATAGAGCAGTGCCGGCTTGCCGTATGACGGCGCCTCGCTCAACCGGACATTGCGGGGAATGACTGTGTCATAGACAAGGTCCCCCATTTCGCTACGCACGTCGTTGAGCACCTGCTCGGAAAGATTGTTGCGCTTGTCGAACATGGTCATGACCACGCCCTGGATCGAAAGACGCGGATTGAGCGTCGAACGGATTTGCTCAATGGTCTGCAGCAGCTGGCTGAGACCTTCTAGCGCGAAGAACTCGCACTGCAATGGCACCAGGACCGCATCCGCGGCAACCAGAGAGTTGATGGTGAGCAGGTTCAGCGACGGCGGACAGTCAATGAGGATGTAGCTGACGGGCTTCTCTTTAATCTCCAGATCGCCGATGGCCTTGAAGGCGTCGCGCAGCTTGAAGGCGCGGTCGCCATGGCCGGCGATGGTCAACTCGACGCCCAGCAGGTCCATCGTCGAGGGGACGATGGCGACATTGGGTACACTGGTCATGATCGCGGCTTCGGCCACGCTGGCCTCCCCCACGAGCACGTCATAGGCCGAAATCTCGCGGTCCGTACGCGAGATACCGAGACCGGTAGAGGCATTACCCTGCGGATCAAGGTCGACGATCAACACGCGCTCGCCAATGGCTGCGAGAGCCGTGGCAAGGTTGATTGCCGTCGTGGTCTTGCCCACGCCGCCTTTTTGATTGGCCAGAGTCAGAATACGAGGTGCCAAAGCAGGCCTCCGCTTGTGTCGCCGAAGCACGACAGGGAATCACAAGCCAAGATGGACTAAGTTAAACGCCTGATTTTGCTGAAAGATTCTGCAAAGTCAGGATAACACCACTTGGATCGGTATCGCTCTTGTCTATTAACACGTCATAGTCCCAGAGCACACTCGTTTCGCGCAACTCTTCAACATGTTCCCGCCCCTTGTGCAGGACAGCCCGCGTGGAAGGTCCAAAAAAGGGGGCCATCCAGGCGCATAATTGCGGCAAAGCAGCCAGCGCGCGGGAGGTTATGACGTCAGGCACCTGTGTTTCACGTGAATCAATCTGATCACTGCGGAGGCCAATCACCTCGACACTGAGCTTGAGTTCACGGGCAACCGTTCGCAGAAAGCTGACCTTGCGCGTGGTGGGCTCCACCAATACGAAGCGCCGGTTAAGCCCCTTACTGGCGATGGCCAAGGGGAGCGCGGGGAAACCGCCGCCACTTCCGATGTCCATGAAATGCTCGTCTTCTGGCCGGAGTAGCGTCATGGCCTGCAGGCTGTCGATAAAGTGACGCTCCCATACCTGGCCGAGTGTTTCACGTGAAACAAGATTCTGTACAGCCTGCCACTTCTTGAGAAGATTGGCATAGGATTCCAGATCTCTGGCCACTTCCGCTGCGGGACGGCCAAAGTGCTGCGCATAAGGCGCAAGCTTATCAATATTCGACATCAACTAGCCCTACGCAATTCGCCACGCTTGATCACTGCGAGCAGCAGGGTGAGTGCCGCCGGTGTCATGCCATCCAATGCCTGCGCCTGGGCCATCGTCTGTGGGCGGGAAAAGCTCAGCTTCTGCCGCATCTCATTGGAGAGCCCAGCGATTCCCTCATAGTCCAAATCGTCAGGGATGGCGCGCTGCTCATCCCGCCGCATGCTTTCGATGTCGGCACGCTGACGGTCGAGATAGACGGCATATTGCGCATCAATTGTCAGTTGCTCGACAATCTCTTCGTCGATCTCTGTCAGCTGGGGCCACAGGGGCTTGAGACCCTCCAGCGTCATATCCGGATAGGACAGCAGATCAAAGGCCGTCCGACGCTTGCCATCCTCATTGACCATGATCCCAGCCTTGCGGGCTTCAGTCGGCGAGGCGCTCGCTGCCTGGAGGATTGATCGTCCCGCGGTCAACCGTGCCGACTTTCTGGCATAGTGCTCACGCCGCTCCTCACCGACGAGGCCGGTCTTCATGCCGAGAGGCGTGAGGCGTTGGTCAGCATTATCAGCACGCAGGTGCAGCCGGAACTCCGCACGCGATGTAAACATGCGATAGGGCTCGCTCACACCACGGGTAACGAGATCGTCGACCATCACGCCGAGATAACTTTCGGTGCGCGACAGGATGAGCGGATCGGCCCCCTGCCCTGCCAAGGCAGCATTGGCGCCGGCAAGCAGGCCCTGGGCGCCGGCTTCTTCATAACCGGTGGTGCCGTTGATCTGACCGGCAAGATAAAGACCCGGGAGCTTCTTGAGTTCCAAGGTCGGCCGCAACTCGCGCGGGTCGACATAGTCGTACTCAATGGCATAGCCGTATTGAATGATGCGGACGTTCTCGAGGCCGGGCATGGTGCGCAGGAATTCATCCTGAACTTCCGCCGGCAAGGAGGTCGAGACACCATTCGGATAGACCGTCTGGTCGTTAAGCCCTTCGGGCTCCAGGAAAATCTGATGGCTGTCGCGGTCCGCGAACCGGACGATCTTGTCCTCGATAGACGGGCAATAGCGCGGGCCACGGCTCTGAATCCGTCCCGAGTACATCGCCGAGCGATGCACATTGGCCGCGATGATCGCGTGTGTTTCAGCACTTGTCCGGGTGATGTGGCACGACACCTGACGCGTCGTGATCGCCTCGGTGAGCATCGAAAAGGGTTCTGGCGGCGTGTCACCTGGCTGCTCTTCGAGCACGGAGTAGTCGATGCTGTCACGGTCAAGGCGCGCCGGCGTACCGGTTTTCAGACGACCAAGCGTAAGGCCTAGTGCCTCGAGGCGCGTCGACAGACCAAGGACCGGCTTCTCGCCAATACGGCCAGCCGGATAGCTGTGATCGCCGCTATGGATCAGCCCGCGCAGGAAGGTGCCGGTCGTGAGCACGGCGGCCTTGGTGGAGAACCGACGGCCGTCCAGAAGGACGACGCCGGTAATGTGTCCACCGCTTACTTCGAGGTCATCCACCTCGCCCTCGATAATATCGAGGTTGGATTGGGCAGAGAGCGCGGCCTGCATTGCGGCGCGATAGAGCTGCCGATCGGCCTGCGCTCGCGGACCACGAACGGCCGGACCCTTGCGGCGATTGAGCACGCGAAACTGGATGCCGGCCTGGTCGGCAACGCGCCCCATCAGGCCATCGAGCGCATCAATCTCCCGAACCAGATGACCCTTGCCCAGGCCACCAATGGCCGGATTGCAGCTCATCTCGCCAATGGTCGCGACCTTGTGGGTGATGAGGGCCGTAGGGACCCCGAGACGGGCGGACGCTGCTGCGGCCTCACATCCGGCGTGTCCGCCACCAACGACAATGACTGCATAGTCGGTCATCTCAGTGTCTTTTCTTTCCGATGTTTCACGTGAATCCATCCACGACTGTGGATCAGGTGTTTCACGTGAATCATTTTCCAATACAGAAGCTCGCAAACAGCCGATCGAGGACTTTCTCGGCATCCAGACGGCCAATCAATCGCTCGAGACAGGCGGATGCCTGACGGAGAGATTCCGCTGCCAATTCCCAGTTCTGCAACTGCTGGCCTGCGTGCTCGACAGCCGCAATAGCCTGAACCAGCGCAACGCGATCGCGCTCGTGGCTGACCAGCGCTGGCTCACCGCCGGCGAGCTTTTCACCGATTATGCGCAGACGGTCAACCAGACTGTCCAGTCCCTCGCCCGTCTGTGTCGAAAGAGTGATATCGGCAGTGGTGTTTGGCCCGATGTCGATCTTCGTGCCAACGACAAGGAGTTGCCCCGTGATCGCGGGTCGGTCGACGTGCTCGGTATCTGGGGCTTCAAGCCAAAGGACGATGTCAGCATCCCCAATTGCCTTCTCAGCGCGTCGGATGCCTTCGGCTTCGGCACGGCTGTCCGTCTCCCGCAAGCCGGCGAGATCGAGCAGGATAAACAGCTGCCCACCGATATCGAGGGGCACTTCCCTGACGTCGCGGGTCGTCCCGGCTTCGTCCGAAACAATAGCCACGTCCGAGCGGGATAAGGCGTTGATGAGGCTCGACTTGCCGGCGTTGGGTGCACCAGCCAGGGCAACCCGGACGCCCTCACGGACAATGCGGCCGCTGGTTATGCGGTCATGCGCATCCTGCAGTTTGCCGCGAAGATCGGCCAGATCATTCTGAAAACTTTGAGGAAGGTCGTCCTCGACGTCGCCTTCGTCAGAAAAATCGAGGCGGGCTTCAATTTCGGCGCGCAGATCGAGAAGCGCATCCCGCCAGCTGTCGATCTCTTCTGTCAACCGGCCGTCATAGCGTGCAAGGGCCTGCTGGCGTTGTTTTTCCGTTTCGGCGCTGAGGAGGTCACCCAGCCCCTCAACGGCCACCAGATCGAGTTTCCCGTTCTCGAAGGCCCGGCGGGTGAATTCTCCGGCCTCAGCCAGACGAAGGCCCTGCCCGCCCAGTTCACGCAAGATGGCCTTAACGCCGGCTGGCGAACCATGCACGTGAAGCTCGGCGCAGTCCTCGCCGGTAAAACTCTGCGGGCCGGGGAAAAAGGCAACCAGGCCCTGGTCGAGTTGGCGCTCCTGGCCGATGCGACGCAGGACCATTTTTCGCGGCTCTGGCACTGCGCCAGCCAGAAACGACAGCGCCTCCCGGACCTTTGGGCCCGAGAGGCGGATGATTGCGACGCCGGAGGGAAGACTTCCCGACGACAACGCCATAATTGTATCGCCGTGCATTGGCTCTTCTGACCTGATCGGGATCAGGTATTCATCGAGTCGAAGAAATCGGAATTGGTCTTGGTCTGGCGGACCTTGTCGACCAGGAATTCCATCGCATCGATCGTGCCCATCGGGTTGAGGATGCGGCGCAGCACATACATCTTCTTGAGGATGTCGGCTTCGACCAGCAGCTCTTCCTTGCGGGTGCCCGACTTGGTGATGTCGAGCGCCGGGAAGATGCGCTTGTCCGCAACCTTGCGGTCGAGGATGATTTCCGAGTTACCCGTGCCTTTGAATTCTTCAAAGATAACTTCGTCCATGCGGCTGCCGGTATCGATCAGCGCCGTCGAGATGATGGTCAGCGAACCGCCGTCTTCGATATTGCGCGCCGCACCGAAGAAGCGCTTCGGGCGCTGCAGGGCATTGGCGTCGACACCACCGGTGAGGACCTTGCCGGAGCTTGGAACGACGGTGTTGTAGGCGCGGCCCAGTCGGGTGATGGAGTCGAGAAGGATAACCACGTCGCGCTTGTGCTCGACAAGGCGCTTGGCCTTTTCGATGACCATCTCGGCGACCTGCACGTGGCGGCTTGCCGGTTCGTCAAAGGTCGAGGAGATGACTTCGCCGCGCACGGAGCGCTGCATGTCGGTCACTTCTTCCGGACGCTCATCGATCAGGAGCACGATGAGATAGCATTCGGGGTGATTGGTCGCGATCGATTGTGCAATATTTTGCAACAATACGGTCTTACCAGTACGCGGAGGCGCAACGATCAACGCGCGTTGGCCCTTGCCGAGCGGCGCCACCAGATCGAGCAGGCGCGCAGAACGATCGCGCAGCGTCGGATCGGGCATTTCCATCCGCAGCCGCTCTTCGGGATAGAGCGGGGTGAGGTTGTCGAAGTTGACCTTATGGCGAACCGCCTCGGGATCTTCGAAGTTAATGGTGCTTACTTTGAGCAACGCGAAGTAGCGCTCGCCTTCCTTGGGAGAGCGGATTTCGCCCTCGACCGTGTCGCCGGTCCGCAGGCCGAAGCGGCGGATCTGGCTGGGGCTGACATAGATATCGTCCGGCCCTGGAAGGTAGTTTGCGTCGGGTGAGCGCAGGAAGCCAAAACCGTCTGGCAGAACTTCGACCACACCCTCACCAACGATGTTGATGTCCTGAGCTGCCAGTTCCTTGAGGATGGCAAACATCAACTCTTGCTTGCGCATGGTCGAAGCGTTCTCGACTTCGAGTTCTTCGGCGAACGCCAGCAATTCGGCCGGGGATTTGGCCTTGAGCTCGCTGAGCTTGATATTCTGCATGTAGGCGATGGACCCTTGAGGGAAATCGGTAGGAAGGGACTAAAAAAGGGGGGACTGCACCGCGCAGCGACAGGGAGGGCCGCGCCAGAAGAGATGCAAGATGGAAATCATGTAAACTGTTCCGCCGCCGGTTTCAAGAAAGAAACCGACGGCGGAACGGGCAGATTCACGTGAAACAGGTCAGAACGGCTTGACGATGACCATGATGACGATGCCGATCATCAGCACCGTCGGCACCTCGTTGATCATGCGGAAATACTTTTCCGGCTTGGTGTTTCGGTCGTTCGCGAAATCCTTGAGGTGACGCGCCAGCATGCCGTGGCACCCGCTGAGGAGGATCACGAAAAGCGCCTTTGCCCAGGTCCAGCCCGAGCTCCAGTCCGCGCCGCCGAGGTGAACGAGCCCGAGGCCGAACAGCCAGGTCGCGATCATCGCCGGCGTGGTGATGGCGCGCATCAGCCGCCGTTCCATGACCTTGAAGGTTTCGGACTGCTCCGAACCAATCGCGGCCTTGGTGTGATAGACGAACAACCGCGGCAGATAGAGCATTCCGGCCATCCAGGAGATGACGGAGATGACGTGGAGCGCCTTTACCCATTCATACATGGCCGGGCTCCTAACCGTTCTTGACCAGATTGATCAGCCGCTCGACATGGGCGATCGGCGTTTCCGGGACGATACCATGCCCGAGGTTGAAGATATGCGGACGATCTGAAAATGCCGCGATGATCTCGCGGGCCCGGTTTTCCATCACCTCGCCGCCGATAACGAGGCGCAGCGGATCGAGATTGCCCTGGACCGGAAGATCGGTCGGCAGATTGGTGCGCACGAAATCGAGCGGGGTCGCATAGTCGATACCCACGACATTGACGCCGGTTTCCCGGGCAAAGCGCGCGATATTGCCGGCAGCCCCACGCGGGAAGCCGATGATCGGCGCATTGGGAATGCGCGCACGAACGCCGTCAACGATCCGCTTGTTTGGCCCGATCACCTGGGTGGTGAAAGCCGCGTCGTCGAGATTGAGCGCCCAGCTTTCAAACAGCTGCACAACATCCGCGCCCGCTTCGAACTGGGCGACGAGGTATTCAATGCTGGTGTCGACGAGCACATCCATCAGCTTGGCAAAAGCGGCGGGGTGTTCGAGGGCAAAGCGGCGGGCAACCCACTGGTCCGGAGATCCCCGACCGTTGAGCATATAGGTGGCCACCGTCCAGGGAGACCCGCAGAAGCCGATCAGGGTCTTGTTGGCGGGCAGCGCAGCCCGGAGACGACGCACGGTCTCCAGAACGGGTTGCAAATGCTCCCCAGCCCGGGCGCGATCAAGCCGATCCACTCCATTCACGTCGAGGGGCTCGAGGAGTGGGCCTTCACCCACCTCGAAGCGAACCTTCTGTCCCAACGCATCCGGAATGACCAGAATGTCCGAGAAGAGGATTGCCGCATCGAGATCGAACCGGCGCAGCGGCTGCAGCGTCACCTCGGTTGCGAGTTCAGGCGTGTAGCACAGGTCAAGAAAGCCACCGGCCTTCTGACGGACTTCACGATACTCGGGAAGATAGCGGCCTGCCTGGCGCATGATCCACACCGGCGGTCTGGTCTGCTTACGTCCCAGCACCGTTTCGAGCATGGGCTTGGGGGTCACCTCGGTCACTCTGCCTACCTTTCAAAAACCCAAAAGAGTCTTTCTTACTTCGTATCTCTATTATTATGGCGGTGTTTTGAGCCAATTCACGGCCCTCCACAATCGCTGCCCTCGGTGACACTTGCGCGCAGGTATTCGTTAATGAGGTGTTAACGCCTGTGGCAAACTCGCCGTTTCCCTGCCCCTTAATGGAAATTAACGAAAGGTTAATTGAGGCTTCGCCGAGTCAAGGGACCAAAATAGATTGCATTTTAACGAGTTGATAACCTCTCATGGTCTATGGCAGTTGTCCCCACAGATTCACACAGCGCCATCGCGACGGCTCGCGACGGTGTTTGTGGACTGTTTTGCGGACAGGTCGAACAAATCCGGCCAGGGCCCAAAGTTACGAGTCTTTCCCACAATTCTGACTTGAGCTGGGGATGACAGTGTGGAAAAACTCCCTACATGCTGATCCTTGCTTCGAGCAGTGCCACCCGGAAAGCCTTGCTGGACAAGGCCGGATTGCCGTTTTCCGCTGAGGCGGCGGCGATTGATGAACGCAGCCTCGAAGCCGAAGCAATTGCTGCCGGCGCCGATGGTCGGGACGTCGCTCTTCTGCTCGCGCGCCACAAGGCCGAAGCCGTCTCGGCGCTCCATCCCGATGCCCTCGTCATTGGCGCGGATCAGACCCTGGCTCTCGGTCTTGAGCTCCTGCACAAGCCGTCCGATCGCGCTGACGCTGAAGCCCAGCTCGATCACCTGCGCGGAAAAACCCATCGCCTTCATGCCGCCGTGACACTGGTGCGCAATGGCGAGCTCATCTGGTCCGACATTCAGACCGCCGAGCTGACCATGCGCGAGTTTACCGCTGAGGAGCGCGACACCGTTCTCGATCTCGAGGGCGATGAAGCGCTGCACTCCGTTGGTGGCTATCGGCTGGAAGGTCCGTCGATCCGGCTCTTTGAAACCGTCGTCGGCGACTATTTTACAATTCTGGGCCTGCCGCTGCTCCCGCTTCTGGCCGCCCTGCGCGATATCGCGCCCGAACTTCTGACCGCCCAGGCCCACTCGTGACCACAAAAGCCTTTGTTATCGGGCATCCTATTGCCCATTCCCGCTCGCCCCTGATTCATGGAACCTGGCTGGCCGAACACAAAATCGACGGCACTTATGAAGCTATCGATGTGGCGCCCGCCGACCTCCCGGCCTTTTTCGAGCGCCTGCGCAGCGGCGAATTTGCCGGTGGCAATGTCACCATTCCCCATAAGGAAGCGGTCTTCGCGCTCTGCGACGAGGTCGATCCCCTCGCCCGGACCATCGGCGCGGTGAACACGCTGGTGGCGCGCGACGGCAAAGTGTTTGGGACTAATACCGACTATCTTGGCTTTTTCGGCAATCTCGACGCCGAAGCACCGGGCTGGTCGGATGGACCCAATGATGCCATCGTCATCGGAGCCGGTGGTGCGGCCCGCGCCATCCTCGTCGCCCTGCGGCGGCGCAATGGCGGCAAGGTCCATGTGCTCAATCGCACATTGGCCAATGCCCAGGCGCTGGTCGAAGTGATCGACGGCCCGTTTGAAGCCCATGGTTTTGAGGATTTTGCCGCGCTCGCCGGCCACACCGGCCTCGTCGTCAACACCAGTTCCATCGGCATGCATGGCACGCGCTTTGATTGGCTCGATATGAGCCTCCTTCCAAAGAACAGCCTCGTCACTGATATCGTCTATACTCCGCTTGTGACCCCGCTTCTCGAAGATGCCGCCGCCCATGGCCTTCAAACGGTCGATGGTCTGGGCATGCTTCTTCACCAGGCCGCCCCCGGTTTTTCCGCCTGGTTTGGCGTCGAGCCCAAGGTGACGCCGGAACTGCGGGCGCGCGTCGAAGCCACGTTGGGGCACTGATTCATGTGGCGCATCGGCATTACCGGCTCGATCGCGACAGGCAAATCCACCCTTCTGGCGGCGTTTGAAAAAGCCGGTGTGCCGATTTTCTCCGCCGATGCGGCCGTCGCCGAACTCTATGCTGGTGAAGCCGTTGCGCCGGTGGAAGCGCTCTTTCCCGGCGTCACCCATGATGGCGTGATCGATCGACAGGCGCTCGCGGTCCGGCTCGCCGCTGACCCCTCAGGGTTCACGCGCCTCGAAGCCGTGGTGCATCCACTGGTGCGCGCTGCTATTTCAGATTTTCTCGCCAACGCTGAACAGACCGGCCATAAGGTCGCCGCCGTCGAAGTGCCGCTGTTGTTCGAAAGCGGCCATGATTATGGCTTTGACGCCGTCGCCATCACCCATGTCGATGATGCCATCCAGCGGGAGCGGGCATTGGCGCGTCCGGGCATGACCGTGGAAAAGCTCGACACCATCCTTGCCCGCCAGATGCCACAGGCCGAAAAGAAGGCTCGCGCCGATTATCTTTTCGACACTGCCCTGCCCCGCGAGACCATCGACGCAGAGGTCAGGGCTTTGGTCGAGACGCTGAAAGAAAAGACCAGGCCATGATCCGGGAAATCGTCCTCGATACCGAAACCACCGGCCTTTCTCCCAACGACGGCGATCGCCTCGTTGAAATCGGCTGCGTTGAGCTGATCAATCACATCCCCTCGGGCAAGACGCACCACATCTATATCAATCCCGAACGCTCTATGCCTGAAGAGGCTTTCCGCGTGCACGGGCTGAGTGAGGAATTCCTCAAGGACAAGCCGGTGTTCAAAGCGGTGGCCCAGGACTTTCTCGACTTTATCGGCGATGGCACGTTGGTGATCCACAACGCGCCGTTCGACATGGGCTTTCTCAATGCCGAGCTGGAGAAGGCATCCTTCCCGCGCCTCACCAACGAGGTGATCGACACCGTCATGGTGGCGCGCAAGAAGCACCCGGGTGCCCGCGTCAGCCTCGATGCGCTCTGCAAGCACTATGGCATCGACAATTCCCGCCGCACGCTTCATGGCGCGCTGCTCGACAGTGAGATCCTCGCCGAGGTTTATCTCGAGCTGATCGGCGGCAAGCAGGTGAGCCTGGCGCTCATCGCCGACGCTGGAAGTGATGGTGAAGATGGCTTGCTGCAGCGCGTGCCGGCACGCCCGCGTCCCACGCCCCTGCCCTCGCGGGTGACCGCGGCAGAGGCCGAGGCGCATTACGCCTTTCTTGCCAAGATGGGCGACAGCGCCATCTGGACCCAATATGAAGAGCGCCCGGCTGCCGAGTGAGTTTTGGGCCAGAGCGCTTAGTCACACCCACACACGCTTACAAAAAAAGCCCCGGAAAATCCGGGGCTTTTGTCTTTGGCGAAAACCAAAAATCAGTTGGGCTTGTCGGTCGGAGCCGGGATTTCGGCGCCGCCATCGGCCTGCTGCTTGGCAGCCAGCGCGGCAAGGTTCTGGCGATAGATGGCCAGGAAGTCGACCGGCTCCATCATCAGCGGCGGGAAACCGCCCTGCTGGGTGACGCTGGCCAGGACCTGACGGGCAAACGGGAAGATCAGGCGCGGGCATTCCACCATCAGCAGCATGCTGATCTGGTTTTCCGGGATGTTCTTGAGGCGGAAAACGCCGCCATAGACCAGCTCGACGTTGAACAGCAGCGTTTCTTCGCGCTTGGCCTGGGCCTTGAGGTTCAATTCGACGGCATAGAGGTCATCGGCCTGCTTCTTGACGCCCACCGAGATGGAGACGTTGAAGGCGGGATTGCCGCCACCGGCCATGATCGAACCCGGTGCGCCTGGGTTCTCGAAAGAAAGGTCGCGCACATACTGGCCCACCAGGTTCATGCTGGGTGCAGTGCCGGGCTGCGGCGCGGCGGCGCCCAGGGTTTCGTCAGCCATTATCAGGTCCTCATTATTTCCGAATAGCGGATTATTCTTGCGCGCTGGCTAGCATTTTTGCCCCTTCGGGACAAGCAAAGAGCGGCTTTTTACGGTTTGCGCTGCCAGTCATCATCATCGAGATCAATGGTGCGCGGCCCCGAAAGCGGGGACGGATTGATGTCGGTGGGATCCTCGCAGCGGCGATAGCTGGTGGTGGTTGTGGTCACCACCATGCCGGCTGTCAGTTTTTTGTAGAGCCAGGTCCGAACCGGGGGGATCAGCAGCACCAGCGCAATGATATCGCCGAGAAAACCCGGGATGATCAGCAGGAGCGCCGCCACGGCCATCACCATGCCATCGAACAGCGTCTGCCCCGGCAACGTACCCGCACTCATGTTGGTGCGCATGCGATTGAGCACGCTCAGCCCCTGCTGGCGTAGCAGCAGACCTCCCGCTATGGCCGCCAGAATGATCAGCGCCAGGGTCGGAAACACACCGATGGCACGGCCGACGACGATGAACATGGCGATCTCGAGCAGCGGCAGCGCGAGAAGGGCGATGGGAATGAAGCGGGCCACCCGGGTCATCCTTTGTTAGCGTTGAAGACGCGTCAAAATCGGAACTCGCCCCATAGTGAACTGGTTTTGGGCTAAAGCTTTGCTTATATAGGGTCGAGCATGGCGCTTCGCGAGCGCCGAAATTCGACTTTTTCGACGTCTCCTGGCTTTAGGTGCATCATTTCATGGACGATTTTCTCGATCTGCCCACTCTTATCGCCATTGTGGTAGCCGTCTTCGTTCTGTTCCGCCTGCGGTCGGTTCTGGGAACGCGCACCGGCAATGAGCGACCGCCGATCGATCGGTCCCGCTCCACGCCGACGGAAAAGGCCGCAAATGGCGACGACAATGTCGTGCCCATGCAGCCGCGCGCGCCCCGTGCACCTGACCTTGACGATGAACGCCGTGCCCGCAAGCTCGAGGCCGAGATCGAACAGGCCGCCCGCGGCAATGAGGTGCTCGCAGCAGGTCTGCGCAGCGTCAACGAAGCCGACCCCGGCTTTACGCCCAAATCCTTCCTCGAAGGCGCCAAACAGGCTTACGAGATGATCGTCACCGGCTTTGCCGAAGGGGATCGCCCAATGCTCAAGAATCTCCTCGAAAAGGATGTGTTCGACAGCTTTGCCCGCGCCATCACCGAGCGCGAGGCTGCCGGCCACACCAATGATTTCACCTTCGTGGGTCTGCCCAAGGTCGAAATTTCGCAGGCTGAGTACGACAAGAAGAATGTTCTCGTGACCGTGCGCTTCCATGCCGAGGTGGTTTCTGCCATCCGCGACCGCGACGGCAATCTGGTGGAAGGCAATGCCGACCAGGTCCAGACCATCGCTGACGAATGGACTTTTGCGCGCAATCCGAAATCGCGCGACCCCAATTGGAAAGTCATCGCGACGAGCCAGCTCGACTAAAACCTATCCGGCAGGCCGTCTTCCATGTCCAAGCGCAACCCGAAGCGCCTGCCGCACGATTTTCACCTCTGGACCACGGTGGCTGCCACCGTGGATCCGCTCCGGCGCAAGGGCCTGCTCAAGCACGGCCAGGGTACGCTCCCGGTTCCTGAAGCCGAGCCCCCTCTCCCCGACATCAAGGCTCCGCCGAAAAGGCTACCACCGCGACAGCCCTTCCTCGCGCCCTATCAGGCGCCCCGGCAGCCCTCCACCCTCCCAGAAAAGGCAGTCGATCCGGCCATTCACAAAAAGGTCCGGCGCGGCAAGATCGAGATCGACGGCACGATCGATCTGCATGGCATGACCCAGGCGGAGGCGCGCCAGGTGCTCCACCGCTATATTTCGTCCCGCTTCAGCCGGGGTGACCGGACTATTCTGGTGATCACCGGCAAGGGCGTGCGGACCGACAATGACTATGTGATGGCCATGACCGAGCGCGGAATCCTGCGCACCATGCTGCCCATCTGGCTCAACGAGCCGGGACTTGCCCATATGATTTCCGGCTGGAGCATCGCGGCGCGCGGACATGGTGGCGACGGAGCCTGGTATGTGAGGTTGAGACGACCATGACCCCGCTCGGCGCAAAATTGCGGGCCATGCGTGAGGCCCGGGGCATTTCGCTCAAGGAAATGGCGGCAGCCCTCAATGTATCGAGTGCTTACCTGTCGGCGCTGGAACATGGAAAGCGCGGCGTGCCGACCTCCTTCCTCCTCCACCGCATCATCGCGTTTTTCAACGTGATCTGGGACGAAGCCGAGGAATTGCAGCGCCTGTCGGAGATCTCCGACCCCAAGGTGACGATCGATACAGGCGGCATGACGCCGGAAGCGACCGAATTCACCAATCGCCTGCGCGACAACATCGGCCGCCTCGACCCCGAGGACGTCAAATTTCTGCGCGATGAACTGGTCAAGCGCGCGACGCGGAAGCGGTCCTGATCCATCACCACGGCCGTTCCCCTCCCCATGAGGGAGAGGCTTGGGAGCGCCCGGGAATCGCTCCGGTGGAGCGATTTCAGCGAGCAAGGCCCGGTAGGGCTGGATCGCGCACAGCGCGAGACGGGTGAGGGGTTCTTGCCCATACTGAGTTGCCCTACTAAATCCGAACCCCTCATCCGCCCCTTCGGGGCACCTTCTCCCTCAAGGGGAGAAGGAAGATCGCGTATAGGGCACGATTTGCAGGCTGGACTGACCTGCACTCATTTCCCCTCATCGTCATCACCCAGCTGTCCGGGTGATCCATGTCTCAGCAAACTGGATTGCCCAGACGAGCAACCGTGGACATCACTGTTGGAATGCCGGTTCCTGTCGGGCGATGGCGTTGAGGATTGTGATGAGTTTTCTCACCGTTGCGATCATGGCGAGTTTGAAGGGTTTTCCGCGCAGGCGCAGTCTTTGATAGAAGTCGCCGAGAACGGGGTCTTTCACCTTGATGGCGCTGAGCACGGCCATGTAGGCGATATCGCGCAGATGTTTTCGTCCGCCAAGACAGCGGCCGTTGCGATCCGATGCGCCCGATTGGCGGGCATAAGGGGCAACGCCGATGAGTGCTGCGGCCACCTTGGCGGAGACCTTGCCGAGCTCGGGCATGTCGGCCAGTAAGGCGATCGCCAGAACCGGACCGACGCCGGTCACCTGCCGCAGCCGCGCCTGGCGCTGCTGGAGCTGGCGATTGTCGGCGAGAAGGGCAGTGATGGCCGCTTCGATGCGTTTGATCTCCAGGGCGATGGCCGCCAGACGCTCCTCGATCAGGCTGCGCACAAGCGGCTCGTCGATGGTATCGAGCTGACTGACAAGGCCGCTCTTTTCCGCAACGATCCGCCGCCGATGGGCTGTGAACGCGCTCAGCCTTTGTCGGATCGGATCAGACACATAAGGGGTCAAGCTGGCGCGCACGGCCTGCAGATAACGCGCGATCAGAGCGGCATCGATCTTGTCGGTTTTGGCCAATTGGCCGATACCCCGCGCGTAACTGCGGATCCGCGCCGGGGCTAGAACATGCACTTCAAGGCCAGCGGCATGCAGGCTCTCGGCCACGCGGGCTTCATAGCCTCCCGAGGCTTCGAGCCCGATGGCCAACGGCCCCAGTCTGGCCAGGCGCTGCGTCAGCTCGGCGAGCGCCTCCGGTCCAGTGCTGCAACGCCAGGATTTGCCAGCGGGATGGGTATGAACGTCCAGATGCGTCTTGGAAACGTCGATGCCAACGAAGAGGGTGTCGTGTATCATGACCTTGCTCCCAGGCTTGTGGTGCGGGCAACAGCCCGATCAACCGTTCGGGGTCAAAGGGAGCAGACAGGGCCTTGCTCGTCCTCGGCTGTGACAAACCAGCCGGACAAAACGGCCTCCTGACTGCATCAGCCGGGATGCGCAACCCGGCTGATGCCACCACTAAAGCACAGATCCTCCACACAAGCCGGGCAAAGACGGCGTGCTGGGGACAGCGGCACAAAACAAAAAACCCCCGAGGCTGGCCCCGGGGGTCTTGTCGTCAGATTGGGTGCTGGCTCAGAGAACGAACTTGGAGAGGTCCGTGTCACCGGCGAGGACGCCGACCTTTTCGCGCACGAAGGCGGCGTCGATGTTGACGGTCTGGCCGGCGCGGTCGGGTGCGTCAAAGGAGATTTCCTCGACCAGCCGTTCCATCACCGTCTGCAGGCGTCGGGCACCGATATTCTCGACGCTCGAATTCACCTTCACCGCCGCATCGGCAATGGCTTCGATGGCGTCATCGGTAAAGCTCAGCGTCACTCCTTCGGTCCCCATCAGCGCCACATACTGGCGCACAAGGCTGGCCTCGGTGTCGTTGAGGATGCGGATAAAATCTTCGCGCGTGAGCGCCTTCAGCTCCACCCGGATCGGCAGACGACCCTGCAGCTCGGGCAGCAGGTCCGATGGCTTGGAGACGTGGAACGCGCCGGACGCAATGAACAAGATATGGTCGGTCTTGACCGGTCCATACTTCGTCGCGACGGTCGTGCCTTCGATCAGCGGCAACAGGTCCCGCTGCACGCCTTCGCGCGAGGGGCCGCCCGATACGCCACCCTCGCGGGCCGCGACCTTGTCGATCTCGTCGATGAAGACGATACCGTGGTTTTCCACGAGCTCGATGGCTTCGGTCTTGAGCTGGTCCTGGTCGAGCAGCTTGTCGGCCTCTTCGGCGATCAGCGGCTCATAGGCGTCCTTGACCTTGACCTTGCGCTTGACCCCACGACCGCCCATCGCCGACTTGAACATGTCGGAGAGGTTGATCATGCCGATGCCGCCATTGGGCATGCCGGGGATTTCAAATTCGCCAGCGCCCGGCGAGGGCTGCATCTCGATCTCGATTTCCTTGTCGTCGAGTTCGTTATTGCGCAGCTTGTTGCGGAAACTGTCGCGGGTCGAGGGCGTCGCCGAGGTGCCGACCAAGGCATCGAGTACGCGCTCTTCAGCATTGTGGTGAGCCTGGGCCTGCACATCGCGGCGACGCTTGTCGCGCAATACGGTGATGCCGGCCTCGACGAGGTCACGAACGATCTGCTCGACGTCGCGGCCGACATAGCCCACTTCGGTGAACTTGGTGGCTTCGACCTTGACGAATGGCGCCTGCGCCAGCCGCGCCAGGCGACGGGAAATCTCCGTCTTGCCGACGCCGGTCGGCCCGATCATCAGAATGTTCTTCGGCGTCACCTCGCGCCGCAGCTCGGGCGGGAGCTGCTGGCGGCGCCAGCGATTGCGCAGGGCCACGGCGACGGCGCGCTTGGCATCATTCTGGCCGACGATATTGCGGTCGAGCTCGGAAACGATCTCGCGCGGCGAAAAATTGGTTTCAGACATTGCGGTTACTTTCCAGAGTGCCTTGCTGTTGGACCGGGTCGCGATCCAGGAAGCGCACCATCATGTGTTCGTCGATAAAACGACCGTTCACGAAGAGATATCTGGGCTCGGTGCCATAAACGCTGAAACCGAGCCGTTCGTAGAGCTTGATCGCCGGGACGTTTTCCGCCCAGACGCCGAGATGGACCTGCAGGACGTGGTGCCGCGCGTAGTCGATCAGATGTTCGCAGAGCTGTTTGGAAAGGCCCGTGCCGCGATGCTCGGGCCTGACATAGACCTGCACCATCCAGCCGCGATGACGCTCCTTGAGAGTGTCGTTGCGGATGAAGGCGTTGAGGCCGACGAGTTCGCCATCCGAAGTCTCGGCGCCAAACACCGTGACGTCCTCCAGCATCTGGCGGACTTCCGCGTCACTGCGCTGGGCAAAACCCTCCGCGCTGGTGAGGAAAGCCTCCGGATGATTGGTGAGCGCTTCCATCCTTATGGCCCGATAGGCCACCAGATCGTCAACGCCGAGCCTGCGAATGGAATAGCTCAATTGCCGAGCTCGATGGTTTCGACGCTCACATTGCCATTGGTGTAGACGCAGATTTCCTCTGCGATCTTCATGGCCCGACGCGCGATATCCTCAGCATCGAGATCGGTCGCCTGATGCAGCGCCAGAGCGGCCGAATGGGCGTAATTGCCGCCCGAGCCGATGGCGATGACGCCGTGATCCGGGGTCAGCACGTCGCCATTGCCGGTCAGCACCAAGGTATCGGTCTTGTCGGCCACGATCATCATGGCTTCGAGTTTTCTGAGATATCGGTCGGTGCGCCAATCCTTGGCCAGTTCGACGGCGGCGCGCATCAGCTGGTCGGGATATTGCACCAGCTTGGCTTCAAGCCGCTCGAACAGGGTAAAGGCATCGGCGGTGGAGCCGGCAAAGCCGCCGATCACCTTGCCGTCGGCGAGACGACGCACTTTCTTGGCGCCGTGCTTCATCACGGTGGGGCCCATGGACACCTGGCCGTCGCCCGCAATCACCACCTTGTTGCCCTTGCGGACCGACACGATCGTGGTGCCGTGCCAGCCGGGAAAATTGCTATCACTCATGGGGGAGGTACTCCGAACTGTTGGGTACTATTTAGGGGCCCGCCCGGTGATTGCAACGGTCCATGCTGCGATGGCTACATTCCTTCAGCGACCTTTTCGGCAAGGGCTATCGCAATGTCGCGGTCAACAAACGCTGTCTGCACCGTGACGCTGTCGCCCTGGTTGACGAAACTGATGCTGAAGGCGTGGTCGGGGTTGGTCGCTTCGTTGGCGTCTTCGATGATGTAGGCGGACTGCCAGGGCCCCTCGAGCTCGTGAACATAACCCGGCAGCTGCTCTTTCTGCACCGCCAGATAGATGTTGAACGCTTCGACCGCCTGGTCCTTGTCGATGCCCTCGCTCTCGGCCGTCACCGAGTGGATGTTGATGATTTTTCTGTCGTCCCCCTTCCAGGCGCAGAACGACATGCCCGGGGCCGGATTTTGCGTTTCATAGATCTCGTAATCTTGGCCCAGCACATTGGCCAGCAGCTCCGGGGTCGCCATCTCGCAGGCCTCCCGACTTTGGGCGAGTGCCGGCGCGGAGAGGCTGAGGGCGACGAGCAGGGAAATGGCAAAGCGCATGAAAACAATCCGATGAGGGGCAATGCCGCCGATGCTCATCGACTAATGTGGCCGTCTCGGGACAGACAATGGCATCGCCATCTTTATGCCAGGCTGCAAGTCTGCTACTCAGCCGCTCAACGCCGGAGGACCTCATGCGCACAGCGACCATTGCCCGCAAGACCAACGAGACCGAGATTTCCGTTTCGATCAATCTTGATGGCACCGGCACTCATGCCATGAACACCGGCGTTGGTTTCTTCGACCATATGCTCGACCAGCTCTCGCGCCACTCGCTGATCGACATGGACGTCACCTGCAAGGGCGACCTCCACATCGATTTTCACCACGCGGTGGAAGATGTCGGCATTGCCCTGGGCCAGGCCGTCAGAGACGCGATCGGCGACAAGAAGGGCATCCGGCGCTACGCCTCCTGCGACCTGCCGATGGATGGCACCCTGACCCGCGCCGCGCTCGACGTGTCGGGCCGTCCCTTCCTCGTCTTCAAGGCCGAGTTCTCCCGGGACAAGATCGGCGAGATCGACACCGAGCTCTTCCAGGAGTTCTTCCAGGCCTTTGCCATGAACGCCGGGATCACGCTCCACATCGAAAACTTCTACTTCGACAACAACCATCATCTGGCCGAGTCGATGTTCAAGGCGGTTGCCCGGGCCCTGCGCGATGCGCTTGAGATCGACCCCCGCCAGGCCGACCGCGTGCCAAGCACCAAGGGAACGCTCTAGGCACTCCTGCCCTTTCCCCATTCGGCGTTTTGCACTAAGGGGACCCTATTCCCTCGTGGGAGGCCCAAGGTGACCCTTTTTGCCCTCTACCAATCCGTGGATGATCCCACCGCCCTGCCGGTAGCCGTGCCGGAGCGGTTTTCGCTGTTCGCCGCTCTGCTGCCGCCGGTCCATGCGCTGACCCATCGCCATTGGGACATGCTCGGACTTTTTGTCATTGGCCTTGGCGCTACTGTTCTGACGACGCGCTTTTTGGGCAGCGATGCCGGGTTCTGGCTCTATCTGCTGGTCGCTGTCGCGTTCGGTTTTGCCGCCCCGGGCGCGCAACTCCGCGCGCTCAAGCGCCGTGGCCACACTGCCATCGGCCATTCTTTTGCGGCCAATGAAGATCTTGCCCGCCTCGCCGTTCTGGAGAAACGCCCATGAGTTCTGTCGCCATTATCGATTATGGCGCGGGCAATCTGCGCTCGGCCGCCAATGCCTTTGAGCGGGTTGCTGGCTCTCTGACCAATGGTCCCGAGATCATCGTCACCGCTGACCCGGAGATCGTCCGCTGCGCCGATCGCATCATGCTCCCCGGCGTCGGCGCCTATGCCGACTGCAAGGCCGGGCTCGATGCCGTGCCGGGTATGGTCGAGGCGCTGGAAGAGCGCGTCCTCAACAATGGCACGCCTTTCCTCGGCGTCTGCGTCGGCATGCAATTGCTCGCCAGCGAAGGCCGCGAAAAGACTGTGACGGCCGGTCTCGGTTGGATCCCCGGCGCGGTCGAAAAGATCACGCCGTCAGACCCGAAGCTGAAAATCCCGCATATGGGCTGGAACACGATTTCGATTGTCCGCCCCCATGCCCTGCTCGCCAATATCCCCGACGGGGAAAACGGGCTGCACGCCTATTTCGTGCACTCCTACCACATGGTCACCGAGAGCCCGGACACGCTGTTTGCCACCACCCAATATGGCGGCAGTGTCACCGCCTGCGTCGGTCGCGACAATATTTTCGGCGCCCAGTTTCACCCCGAAAAGAGCCAGGCCCTGGGCTTGAAGCTGATCGAAAATTTCCTGGGGTGGACGCCTTGAACCTGTTGAGCGCGGTCTCCCCTTCTCCCCTCGAGGGAGAAGGTGCCCCGAAGGGGCGGATGAGGGGGGCCTTCCTTCAAGTCAAAGCTTGCGGCGCCATACCCCTCACCCGTCTCGCGCCTTGCGCGATCCACCCTCTCCCTCAAGGGCAGAGGGGAGTACCGGAGTTCAACCAATGATCCTTTTCCCCGCCATCGACCTCAAGGACGGCCAGTGCGTGCGCCTGAAACTGGGCGACATGAACCAGGCGACCGTCTTCAACGACGATCCCGCCGCCCAGGCAAAATCCTTCGAGGACCAGGGCTTTGAATATCTCCACGTCGTCGACCTCAACGGCGCCTTTGCCGGCGAGAGCGTCAATGGCGGCGCGGTCGAAGAGATTCTCAAAACCGTGAAATTCCCCGTCCAGTTGGGCGGCGGCATTCGCAATCTCGGCCATATCGAAGCCTGGCTCGACAAGGGTCTGGCCCGCGTCATCCTCGGGACGGTCGCCGTGCGCGATCCGGCGCTGGTGAAGGAAGCGGCCCAAAAGTGGCCTGGCCAGGTCGCCGTCGGCATCGACGCGCGAAAGGGCATGGTGGCGGTGGAAGGCTGGGCCGAAACCTCCGAGCTCAGCGTCATCGAACTCGCCAAGCGCTTTGAAGGCGCCGGGGTTGCGGCCATCATCTACACTGACATTGATCGCGACGGCGTGCTCGCTGGCATCAATTGGGACTCGACCCTTGAGCTGGCCCGCGCCACCTCCATCCCGGTGATCGCGTCGGGCGGTCTCGCCTCCATGGCCGATATCGAACGGCTGACCCAGCCCGATGCGGCCGTGCTCGAAGGCGCGATCTCCGGCCGTGCGCTCTATGACGGGCGCATTGATTCACGTGAAGCACTCGCGCTTCTGAAGGCGTCGGCCTGACCATGGCCGGCCCGCGGGGATTTCCCTGGCTGGGCTACGGGATCGCCCTTGTGGTGATCCTTGTCTTCACCTTGTCTCCAGTGATCGCTCTCGTCTTTGCCGGCCCCGGCCCTGGCGGCGCGCCGATGACCCTCACCGAACTCATGGCCAGCTGGGGCGTTCTCGGCTGGCTGATATTGAGCCCTGTCGCGCTCGGCGGCATGGCGCTGCTTGGCTGGTTCGCGGCCCTTGCCATCCATCTCCTGGTCTGGCGCCGGCGCAGAGGGAAGGGTCGGATATGACGGACGCTCCAAAATTCCCCTGGCGGGTCTATATCGTTCTCGCCATTCTCATTATCGTCATTGGCCTGCTGCCGCTCTTCGGCGTGGTCTTTGCCGACACTGTTGCCAATCTCAACGGCTGTACGCTCAATGAGGGCACGGTCCATGTCTGCATGGTCGGCGGCAGCGACTGGGGAGGCATGCTCTATGCGCTCTTCGTGCTGGCCTGGTTGCTGCTGGCGACCCTGCCATTGGCGGGCGGCGCCCTCCTCGTCCTGCTCGTCATTCTCATCATTCATTTCATCGCCTGGCGGCGGTCTTCGAAGGTTTCCTCATGACACTGAAAACCCGCATCATCCCCTGCCTCGATGTCGCCGGCGGCCGCGTGGTCAAGGGCGTGCAATTCGTCGATCTCGTCGATGCCGGTGATCCCGTGGAAGCGGCCATGGCCTATGACGCGGCCGGGGCCGACGAGCTGACCTTCCTCGACATCGCCGCCAGCCACGAAGGCCGCGACACGATTTTCGACGTCGTCGCCCGCACCGCCGAACATTGCTTCATGCCCGTCACGGTCGGTGGCGGTGTGCGCTCGGTTGAAGATATCCGCAAGCTCTTGCTGGCCGGCGCCGACAAGGTGGCGATCAATTCGGCTGCCGTGAACGACCCCGATTTCATCGCCCGCGCCGCCGACAAGTTCGGCAATCAGTGCATTGTCGTCTCGGTCGATGCCAAGCAGCGCAGCGATGGTGGCGAGGGGTGGGAAATCTTCACCCATGGCGGCCGCAAGCCGACCGGCATTGATGCCGTGGGATTCGCCCACCGCATGGTTGAGCGCGGCGCGGGCGAACTGCTCGTCACCTCGATGGACCGCGACGGCACCAAATCCGGCTTCGACCTCAAGCTGACCCGTGCCATTGCGGACAGCGTGGAAGTGCCGGTTATCGCCTCGGGCGGCGTCGGCACGCTGCAGCACCTCGTGGACGGCGTTACCGAAGGACACGCCAGCGCCGTGCTCGCGGCTTCGATCTTCCACTTCGGCACTTTCACCATTCCCGAGGCCAAGCGCTACATGATCGAGCATGGCATCGACATGCGCATGGACGCCCCGGCGCCCCGGGCGTAAACGGCGTCAGACCAAGGTTGCTGGTGACATCAGGCACCATTCCATGGTGACGTCCGGCAGCATTCCGTGTTTTAAGCCACCTCAGGCGGTGGGTGAGGAGACCTCTCCGAATGACTTTGGAAGAACTGGAACAGCGCGTTGCGTTGCGCGCTGCTGCTTCGCCTGAGGAAAGCTATACGGCAAAACTCATTGCCCGCGGCATCAACAAGGCCAGCCAGAAGCTGGGCGAGGAAGCCACCGAGGCAGTGATTGCCGCCGTGACCGGCGACCGTGCCGAGCTGGTCAAGGAAAGCGCCGATGTGCTCTATCACCTGCTTGTCGTGCTGCGCGCCTCTGGCGTGCCGCTGGCCGAGGTGATGCAGGAACTCGACATGCGCACGGCCCAGTCCGGCCTCGCCGAAAAAGCCGCGCGGAAGGAAAGCTGATGGCCCGCCGTTCCCCAGCGCTTGATCCCTACCACCATTTCACCATTGCCGAGTGGAGCCAGCTGCGCAACGGCCAGCCCATGACGCTGGCCCAGAGCGATATCGACAAGCTGCGCGGTCTCAATGACCCGATCTCGCTCGAAGAAGCCGAAGAAGTCTACCTGCCGCTGACCCGGCTGCTCTCTCATTACGTTGAGGCCATTCAGGACCTCCATAATGTGGCCTCGCGCTTCCTCAAGAAGCCCGACCACAAGGTGCCCTTCATCATTGGGGTCGCCGGCTCGGTTGCGGTGGGAAAATCCACCACCGCCCGTATCCTGCAGGCCCTGCTCTCGCGCTGGCCATCGAGCCCGCGTGTCGATCTCGTTACCACCGACGGCTTTCTCTATCCCAATGCCGAGCTCAAGCGCCGCAATCTGATGGACCGCAAGGGCTTTCCGGAAAGCTACGATCGCTCCCGCTTTGTGAACTTCCTCGCCGATATCAAATCCGGCAAGGAAAAGGTCGCTGTCCCTGTCTACTCCCACCTCGTCTATGACGTGGTCGAGGGCAAGGAAGTGGTCATCGGCCGTCCCGACATCCTCATCGTCGAGGGTCTCAACATCCTCCAGCCGGGCGAATTGCCCAAGACCGGAAACCCGATCCTCTTCGCTTCGGATTTCATCGATTTCTCGATCTATATCGACGCCGAGACGCATGATCTCGAAGCCTGGTTCATGGAGCGGTTCTTCCGCCTGCGCGAAACCGCCTTCCAGGATCCGAACTCGTTCTTCCGCCACTTCGCTTCGATGAGCGAAACTGCGGCCGGCGCGCTGGGTCGGGAAGTCTGGCGCACCATCAACCTGCCCAATCTGGTTGAAAATATCCTGCCCACCAAAGGTCGCGCCGACCTGATCCTCAAGAAGGGCGCAGACCATCTCATTTCCAATGTGAGCCTGCGCCGGGTGTAGCATCGGCACTGCGCTCTCCGAGGAGAGAACGAATATCCGAGTCCGGCGCGCTAGCGGCGCTGGGCGATGATGCAAAAGCCATTGCCGAAGGGATCGGCGCAGAAGGCCACCGGTCGCGGTCCCTCGGTAAGGAAAAGGCGCTCCACCACCCCGCCCGCCGCGGTGACCTGATCGACAAACGGCGTCAGCGCATCGACATGGAAATCGAGATGCACCGGGGTCCAGTGTCGCGCGTAGCGGCGGGTGTCGCTGCTCGTCTCAGAGCTCTGCGACCCCTCGGCCTTTTCATGGACGGAGATGCTCGTCGTTCCCGCATCAAGTATGGCCATGGTCGGAAACGGTCGCGCCACTTCCTCAAAGCCGAATAGGCCCTGATAGAACGCCAGCCCGCTCTCGAGCGACGCGACGTCTATGCTGATGTTGACCCTTCACCTCGGGCTTCATTGTCTGTCTCCCTCATCATTGTCCCTGACAGGAGAGCGACGGGCCAGCCTCGGGTTTTTCGACAGGCCCGGCTAATAGGTCCCGGGCTGCGGCTGGCTCAGCACGATGAGGTTGCCGTCGGGGTCGCGCAGTTTTGCGGTCTTGAAAAAATCGCCGATCGCCTTGGCCACCGGCTTGATGCCGAAGATCTCAAGACGCCCCAGTTCATCTGAAATGTCATCGACGATCAGCATGACGACGCTGGCGCCGGCCCGGTCTGCATCGGTGGCAACATGCACCCAGCTGCCGCCGGGCAATTTCCATTCGGCCACATCGGCCATGGGCCGGGCGTCGGCGGGCCGGCCGAAGAGATATTCATACCAGACAAGGGATTCGCTGAGGCTTTCTACGGCGATACTGGCCAGCGCATTCGTGATGGTCATTCCGGTTCCGTTCGACTGCTTCGGGCTCAGCCTAGTCATTGTTTCCAATTGTGTCGATTGTGACGCGCAGTTGGCGTCGGCGCGCGGCACTGCTATAGGCGGGGCGGACGGCAAGGAGATTTGGCTATGGCGGGATTGCGGACCATTATTGCGGGCGCAGGCGGGCGCATGGGCGCTGCCAATTTGAGGGCCGTGGCCGCCCATCCCGACATGGTCCTTGTGGGCGCGGTCGATCGCCCCGGCGCTCCTGCCCTGGGCAAGGATGCGGGGCTCCTGGCCGGTCTCGAAGAACTCGGCGTTCTCGTCAGCGATGATATTTCCGCGCTCCTCGACAGCGCCGACGCCATCATTGATTTTACCGCCCCTGCCGCCAGCGTCGCCCTGGCGCAGAAGGCTGCCGAGCGCGGGCTGGTGCACATCATCGGCACGACAGGCTGCTCCGAGGCTGATGACAGCGCCATCGTCGATGCCGCCGCTGCCGGCGCACGCATTGTAAAGTCGGGCAATTTCTCGCCGGGCATGGTCGCGCTCGCGGTGCTTGTCGAAAAGGCCGCCGCCGCACTCTCCGACTATGATGTCGAAGTGCTCGAAATGCACCACAATCTCAAGGTCGATGCCCCCTCGGGTACGGCCCTCATGCTGGGCGAAGCTGCTGCCAAGGGGCGCGGCATCTCCCTCAAGGACAATTCGGTCCGTGTCCGTGATGGCCACACCGGCCCGCGCGAAGCCGGTACCATCGGCTTTGCCACCCTGCGCGGCGGCAATGTCATCGGTGATCACATGGTGATCCTCGCCGGCGCTTCGGAGCGCATCGAGTTGACCCACCGCGCCCAGGACCGCACGATTTATGCCAATGGCGCCATTCGCGCTGCCCTCTGGGCCGCCCGTCAGCAGGCGGGGCTTTATTCCATGGCCGATGTGCTCGGCCTCAACGACTAAGGGACAGAAAACAACATGACCGGCACGCTGATCCTCGTCCGCCACGGCCAGAGCGAATGGAATCTGGAAAACCTTTTCACCGGTTGGCGCAATCCCAACCTCACCGAAAAGGGTGTGGGGGAAGCCCGCGCCACCGGCCAGGCCCTCAAGGCCGGCGGTTATGCGCCTGACCTGTTCTACACTTCGGCCCTCCGCCGCGCCCAGCACACGCTCGACCTCATCCTCGAGGAAATGGGCATCCTCAACGTCACCATCACCCGCAATATCGCGCTCAACGAACGCGACTATGGAGACCTCTCGGGTCTCAACAAGGATGATGCGCGCAAGAAGTGGGGTGAGGAGCAGGTGCTGATCTGGCGCCGGTCCTTCGACGTGCCGCCTCCAGGTGGCGAGAGCCTCAAGGACACTGCCGCGCGCACCCTGCCCTATTACGAGGCCGAGATCGTGCCGCAGCTCAAGGCCGGTAAAACCGTGCTGGTTGCCGCCCACGGCAACTCGCTGCGCGCGCTCGTCATGGCCATCGAGGGCCTGACCCCCGACGAGATCCTCGCCCGCGAAATCGGCACCGGCGAACCTACGGTCTACAAGATCGGCCCCGACGGCAAACTCGTCGAGCGCGTCCTGCTTTAAGGCAATTGCCGAGGGGCACCCCTCCTAACCTCCCCCTGAAAAAGGGGGAGGGACCGATCGAGTGCGTTGCGCTGGCAGAGCGCCGCTCATCGCTCTTTTGGCCCTGTCCACGTTCTCCCCTCCATCGTCATCACCCGGCTTGTCCGGGCAATCCACTTGGCGGCGGTATGGATCACCCGGACACGCCAGGTGATGAAGAAAGAATGGTGGCTTCGAAAGGCATGCGGCCCGACAGCCACCAGCCGGTCCCTCCCCCTGATTCAGGGGGAGGCTAGGTGGGGGTACCCACCCAAGGATTCACGTGAAACTTCGAACCGTCCCGCAGGGCAAAACGCGCCAGTGGCGCGTTTTGAGGTGAGAAGGCCATGAGAGCTACGCTCGAATGGCAGCGAAGGCCATCCTGCAGGGCAAACCCGCGAATTAACGCGAATGGCACGGGAGCCATTGGCCCCAAAAAATCAATGCGCCGCCGAAATCACCCCGGCCTCCCAGCCCAGGATTGCCCGCTTTCGCGGTACGCCCCAGTGATACCCGGTCAGCGCGCCTGAGGTCCCCACCACGCGGTGGCAGGGCACGACGAAGCTGATCGGGTTCTTGCCCACCGCCGCACCCACGGCCCGAGAGGCTTTGGGTCTTCCGATGGATTGGGCAACACTCGAATAGGTGGTCGCCTGCCCCATCGGGATTTTCAGCAGGCGGTCCCATACCTGCACCTCAAAATCCGTGCCGATCAGCACCACCCGCACCGGCTGTTCCGCCGACCAGCGCCCAGGCTCGAAGATCTGCGCCACAAGAGGCGCGATGCTCAGATCGTCCCGCACGAAACGGGCATTGGGCCAGCGATTAGCCAGATCGGCAAACGCCTCATCGACGCTCGTCTCCGCATCGGCAAATCCCAGCCCCGACACACCATATTCAGTCGCCGTCATCACCGCCGTGCCGAAGGGTGAAGGGGCCACGCCCCAGATCATGTCGAGCCCTGCCCCGCCTGCGCGGAACACGCCCGGTGGCATGGCTTCATAGGCGACAAAGAGATCGTGCAGCCGCGAGGTTGAGCTGAGCCCCACCTCATAGGTGGTGTCGAGGACGCTGGCCTGTCCCCGCAGCAGGGACTTTGCATGGTCAAGCGCCACCGCCTGGGCAAAGCTTTTTGGGCTGAGGCCGCACCAGCGCCGAAACAGCTCGGTCAGCTGGCGTTCACTCAGGCCCATCGCGCGGGCAAAGGCGCCGAGATCGGTGGCGTCAGGCCCGGTTTCGCTGAGGTAGCGGATGGCGGCGCGGATAATGTCGTAATCGTCCCGGGGGACCAGTGTGCCGAGCTGGTTCATGGCTGGGCCTCTCATCGGATCAGTCTGGCGCTGTTCTAGGGCAGCCCAGCCGGCGCAGCGACCCGGTTTTGACCATCAGGCGGCGCGGCGCGCCCGGCGCAGCGCCTGGCCGAACGCGCGGGCAAAGCTCGCCTTGTCGTCGGAACTGAGGAAAGCTCCGATCTCGACATTGTCCTCGCCATGGCGGAGGTGGACGGCAGTGGTGCGTTCATTCTCGTCGCGGATGAGCACGAGGCGCACGTCACGCGGGGCAAAACGCGCGAGGCTGCGCTCCTGACCGGGGCCACGCAATGACAGCTCGATCTGCTCGGGCCAGACGGTGATCTGTTGGATGATCCGGTCGCGCCGGGCCTGGCGCATGCTCAGCGCCACCAGCGCAGCGGCGGCAATGGCGAATGCGACGGCACCCGGCAGCAGGAAATCCGGCACCGCGATCAGGAAGGGGACAGCGACAATGGCGGCAATGATCAGCGACACCCAGCCGCCGGCCGGGCGCAGCGAACGGTCGGGTCGCAGCGTGGCGGAAAAGAGCGGAGCAGTGGTTGTGGCTTGCATCGGCATGGCTGTCTCTCCAAGAACTATTGGCAGAGATTCGAAGGCGAGAGAATGGCAACCGCGAAAAAAGTTAAGAAATTGAGCCGCGCCGACGCCGAGGCCATCTTTACCCGCTTTCACGAGATCGAGCCGGAGCCCAAGGGCGAGCTCGATTACGTCAATGCCTTTACCCTTCTCGTCGCGGTGGTCCTGTCTGCCCAGGCTACCGACGTTGGGGTAAATCGCGCTACGAAGAATTTGTTCCAGCTCGCCCCCACGCCGGCTGCCATGGTGGCCCTCGGCGTCGAGGGGATCGAGACCGAAATCAAGACCATCGGGCTCTATCGCAACAAGGCGAAATTCGTCTACGCGCTCTCCCAGCAGCTGATCGAAAAGCACGGTGGCGAGGTACCCGACGTGCGCGAGGCGCTCGAGGCCCTGCCCGGCGTCGGCCGCAAGACGGCCAATGTGGTGCTGAACATTTTCTTCAAGCAACCCACCATTGCGGTCGACACGCATTTGTTCCGGGTAGGCAATCGCACCGGGCTCGCGCCGGGGGCAACGCCATTGGCGGTGGAGCTGGCGCTCGAGAAGCAGGTGCCGGAGCGTTTCATGCTCCATGCCCACCACTGGCTGATCCTGCATGGTCGCTACATCTGCAAGGCACGAAAGCCTGAATGCTGGCGGTGCCCCATCGCCCAATGGTGCCGGTTCGAACCCAAGACCGAAAACCCGGCCCGCAGCTGATCCGACTCAGGCCCCATAGCCCCTCGCCATGGCGGCGGCGAAAATGGGGACAAATACCAGCGCCACTGCCTGGAGATGCACATAGCGCCGTGCGGCTGCAATCTCGCCGGCGGGTGGTGCCCCCTGCCCGGCCTTGAGCCATTTCCGTATGGCGAGCGTCGGCGGAATGGTGAGAACGCCCATGATAGTGAAGGCGCCGATCTTGGCCCAGAAGGCCCAATTGCCCAAGTAATACCCGGGATCGCCGGTGCCGAACCAGACACGGATGACGCCAACGATGATGACCAGCACCGCCAGTCCTCCATAGGCCGCGTCAATCTTCGAGAGCTGGCTGACCTGTGCTGCCGAAAGGCCGGGGCGGATGAGCGCGAACTCGGCCGCGAAAACGCCCACCAGGGCAAACACCGCGACATGGTGGGCGCAGGCAAGGATAAAGCTCCAGTCCATTTGCGTCCCTCGGCTCCGGATGTTATCTATGCTCACACTCTATTCTTGCCATGTAAACAATGTCAACTTTATCAAATAGCCCTTATCATCACGGCAATCTGCGGCAGGTCCTGCTCGAAACCGCCCTCTCCATCCTTGCCCGCGAGGGAGAGGCGGGGCTCGGCCTGCGCGATCTCGCCCGGGCTGTTGGCGTATCGGCGGCCGCGCCCTATCGTCACTTTGATAGCCGGGCAGCCCTGCTCGAGGCTCTGGCGGTCACGGGCTTCCAGCGCTTTGCTGCGCGCATGCGCGAGGTGATCGACAGCCAGCCTGATGATGTGCTGGCCGCCATGGGCAAGACTTATGTCGTCTTTGCCCTCCAAAACCCGAACCTCTTCCGGCTGATGTTCTCGCCGCAATTGAAAAAGGATGCCCGGCCCGGCCTGCGCATGGCTGCTGACGCGGCTTTCGAAACGCTGCGGGAGGCAGTTGGCGGCGAGGATGCGGCAGCCCGCACAAGAACCCTTGCCGCCTGGGCCAAGGTCCACGGCCTTGCCGTCCTGCTGCTTGATGGGCAGATCGCCATCCGCGCCGGTGAGGATACAGAGACGCTCATTGCCCGGATCATCGAGAGCCTGTGACCCTAGGGACGCCTGCAGACAGGGCGAAAACATTGCCCGCTTCGGCGCCTTGGGCTAAACCGGCCGGCGGCCCCGCGCGTTTTTAACGGAAAATCCCATGACCCAGACCCGCTTTGATGTTCTCACCATCGGCAATGCGATCGTCGACATCATCGCCCCGGTCGAGCCCGGCTTCATCGAGCGCGAAGGCATGACCAAAGGCATCATGCACCTGATCGACACCGATCGGGCCGAAGACCTCTATTCGAAGATGCCGTTGAGCCGGCAACAGATTTCCGGCGGTTCGGCCGCCAATACGGCCGCTGGCGTCGCCTCCCTCGGCGGCCGCGCCGCCTTCGTTGGCAAGGTCGCCGACGACACTCTGGGGGATGTGTTCGAAACCGATTTGTCCGAGACAGGCGTCCACTATTCCACCGCGCGCCTCAAGAACGGCGCCCTGACCGCCCGCTGCATGATCTTCGTGTCCGAAGATGGCGAGCGCACCATGAACACCTATCTCGGCGCCTGCCATCAGCTCACCGAGGCTGATATCAAGGAAGACGAGATCGGCGGCGCTGCCGTCACCTATATGGAAGGCTTTCTCTGGGATCCGGTCGAAGCCAAGAAGGCCTTCGTGCTCGCCGCGCACTATGCCCACAAGAATGAGCGCGCTGCCGCCTTCACCCTCTCGGACCCGTTTTGCGTCGATCGCTTCCGCCCCGAATTCCTCGATCTCATCCGCTCGAAGACCGTCGACTATGTCTTTGCCAATGTGCATGAGCTGAAGTCGCTCTACGAAACCGACGATCTCGGCGAAGCCGTGCGCGCCATCGCCCAGGATGCCGAACTGGCCGCCATCACCATGGGTGCCGAAGGCGCCATGGCCATCCACAATGGCGAAGTGATTTCCGTCCCGGCCTTCCCGGTCGACAAGGTGGTTGATGCCACGGGCGCCGGTGATCTCTTCGCAGCCGGCTTCCTCCTTGGCGTCGCGCGCGGTCAGACCATCGAGTCTGCCCTCAAGACCGGCTGTCTCGCCGCCTCAGAAGTGATTTCTCACATCGGCGCCCGCCCCCAGCTCGACCTCGCCGACCTCACCCGCCAGCACGGCCTGGCCGGCTAGGTTTTACGGGGGTGGAAGAACCCCCTCCTAGCCTCCCCCTGAGAAGGGGGAGGGATATATCGAATGTGCGGTGCGGTCAGTGAGCCACAGATCCTTCCCCTCCCCCTACCCAGGGGGAGGCCGGGTGGGGGTCAAAACACCCCACCCCCAAAACTACCCCAAAATATCCTTGCTCATGATGCGCTGCACACCGGCTTCTTCCATGTCGGCCCAGGCCTTTTCCAGCGAGCCATTGGTGTCGATGGCGCGCGTTGCGTCCTCGATGACGGTGACATCAAAGCCGCCCGCTGCGCCGTCGAGGGCCGACCACGCGACGCAGAAATCGGTGGCCAGCCCGACGATAAAGAGGCGCCCGGCCTCGCGTTCGCCAAAATAGCCCGCCAGCCCGGTGAGGGTCTTGCGGTCGGCTTCCTGGAAGCTTGAATAGCTGTCGATGCCGCGGTGATAGCCCTTGCGGATAACGAGGGTTGCATGGGGAATGTCGAGATCGGCAGACAGCTCGGCCCCGCGGGTGTTCCACACGCAATGGTCCGGCCAGAGCACCTGGGTGCCATAGTCGAGCTCAATGGTATCAAAGGGCTTTTTGCCGGCGTGCTGGCTGGCGAAGGACACATGGTTTGCCGGGTGCCAGTCTTGGGTCAGCACCACATTGGTGAACTGCTTGGCCAGCGTATTGATCAACGGCACGATCTCGTCACCACCTGCGACAGCAAGGCTGCCGCCGGGGAGGAAGTCATATTGCACATCGGTGACGATGAGCACGTCCTGGGGGCCGATGGAGAGGGTCATGGGGCAGCATCCTTGGGCTCAAAGAGTTCAGCACGAATCATCCCGCGCACGGAATTACCCAGCCAGATATCGTCGGCGGCATGAAGATCGGCAAGGGTCAGAACTGCTTCCTCGGCCTTGCCGGTGGCAATCAGCTCAGCCCGCAACGTGCCCGGCAACAATCCGGAGCTCAGCGCCGGCGTGAGAAGCTTTCCATCTTTTCCAATGAAGACATTGGTGATCGAGCCTTCGGCCAGCTCATCCCGCTCATTGAGAAACAACACCTCATCCACCGGCAGCGTTTTTTGCGCCTCCTGGCGGGGACGGTCGTAGAAATCCCGGTTGGTCGTCTTGTGCGCCAGCCAGATCGAGCTGGAATCCAGTCTTTCCGGGGCGATGGCAAATCTGAACACATCCGGATTGGCCGGCAGTGGCACCGCGGTGAGATCGGGTCCCGCTTCGCCCAGCGTCAGGCGCACGCGCATCGGCCCCGTCCATTCCCCCGTTGCGCTCTGCACCATTGCTGCAAGCGCCGCGCGATCGAACGGGAGATCAAAATAGGCGGCCGAATCAGCCATGCGGTCGAGATGCCGCTCGAGGAGCCAGAAACCGTCTTCCGGCGTCCATTTCAGCGTTTCGATCAGGGTGACGGCCTCGGCCGGCTGGGACAGGAATTTCAATTTGAGCAGCGCTTCCTCATATTCGGCCTCGGCCGAGCTATCGGCGACGATACCGCCACCAATGCCGATTTCGCCGCGTCCCTGTTCGTCGATCACCGCGGTCCGGATCGCGACATTGAAGGCAAAATCGCCGTTCGGGGCAATATAGCCGATCGAACCGGTATAGACCCCGCGCGGCTCCGCTTCGAGCGCGTGGATGATCTCCATCGCCCGCAATTTCGGCGCCCCGGTGATCGAGCCGCAGGGGAAAAGATTTTCGAGCATTTCCACGAGGCCTAAGTCGCGCCGCTTCCGCGCCTCGATCCCCGACACCATGGTGTGAAGGCTGCGATAGGTTTCGACGGTGAAAAGGTCTGTCACCTTCACCGAGCCCATTTCGGCGATCCGCCCGAGGTCATTGCGCAGGAGATCGACGATCATCAGGTTTTCGGCGCGGTTCTTTTCATCGGCGGCGAGGGCTGCGCGCCCCGAAATATCCTCGGCAATCGTCCGCCCGCGCTTCAGCGTCCCCTTCATAGGCCGCGCCCTGAGGAGATGGCCGGTCCCTGACACAAACAGCTCCGGCGAGCGCGACAGGATTTTATGTGCGCCGGTGTCGATATAGGCGCCATAGGCGACCTTCTGGCTCGCCGCGAGCCTCCGGTAGAGCCCCAAGGCATCGCCGATAAGATCGAACCGCGCCTTGAGCGTCAGATTGACTTGATAGATATCCCCCGAAGCGATCAGGGCTTTTGCAGCCTCAAAGGCGCGGGAATAGGCCTCAAAATCGAGCGTCGGCGCAAGATTGTCTGCCCCACCGGCCGCGCCGCTGGCGAGCACCGCCGACACCGCCTGCGTCGTGAGCGCCTGCGGGGCGTCATAGAGCCCGAACCAGAGGAGCGGCATGTTCGAAGGTGGCGGCAGCAGTTTTTCGAGCCGCTCCTCGAACACCATCCCTAGTTCATAGGCGCAGTAACCGGCGGCCCACAGCCCCTCCCGCCCGGCCTCGGCGATCCGCTTGAGCGCGCTGCGCGCAGTTGTCGCACCATGGGCGACGACGATCTCGCGCGGGGCTGTGAACAGCAGGTTCTGCCCGTGCTGCGTCAGATTGTCGTGGAGGAGCACGCTGTGAGGGGTCAACATGGCGTCTATTTAGCCGGATTTACCGTGACGGAAAGGGCTTCATCGAGCCTCTTGGCTAGAAAATTGCGGCATGGCAGAAAGCCTCGATCCGGCGCATGTGCGTCGGCACGAGGGTATATTTCCATGACAAACAAACTGCTGGGCGCTGTTGCCGCCCTGACGCTTTTTGCCGCCGTTTCGCCGGCCATTGCGCAGGATGTCGAATTCACGCTGATCAATAACAGCTCGCATACACTGACCTATCTCTATGTTGCGCCAAGCAACACCGAGGATTGGGGCGATGACCTCCTGGGCGAGAAGGGCATTCTCGAAGCCGGCTACGAAGCCAGTGTTTTCATTGGCGATGGTTCGGATCAGTGCCTTTATGACCTGCGCTTCGAGACCGCCGAAGGCGCCGAGCTCGACGTCTATGAAGTCGATATCTGCTCGCTCGGCAGCTACACGCTGACCGACTGATTTGCACAGGCGCTGCCTTTGTCGGGCAGCGCCACCCCTTTGAAGGGGAAATCTGCTGCGACACGCGCTTGAAGCCCCAGTCGCACCCCCCTATATACGCCCCAGGCCCGGCGACGGGCGATTTTCAAACCTACGAGGGACCCGACCCCCTTAGGACACGAGGCTGCTTTCGTTTGAAAGGGCTTCGCACTGGGTTCGCTGAAAGAGAGGCTATTACAAATGGCAAAAGTTATCGGTATCGACCTGGGCACGACCAATAGCTGCGTTGCCGTCATGGACGGCGCCAACCCCAAGGTCATCGAAAATGCCGAAGGCGCACGGACGACCCCGTCCATGGTTGCCTTCTCCAAGGATGGCGAGCGTCTGATTGGCCAGCCGGCCAAGCGCCAGGCCGTCACCAACCCCGAAAACACGCTGTTCGCTGTCAAGCGCCTGATCGGCCGTCGTTATGACGACAAGGTCGTGGCCAAGGACAAGAACCTCGTGCCCTTCAAGATCGTGTCTGCCGACAATGGCGACGCATGGGTTGAAGCTTCGGGCGACAAGTATTCGCCGAGCCAGGTCTCGGCCATGATCCTGCAGAAGATGAAGGAAACCGCTGAGGCCTATCTCGGCGAGACCGTCACCCAGGCCGTCATCACCGTTCCCGCATACTTCAACGACAGCCAGCGCCAGGCCACCAAGGACGCAGGCAAGATTGCCGGCCTTGAAGTGCTGCGCATCATCAACGAGCCGACTGCTGCCGCGCTCGCCTATGGCCTCGACAAGAAGAATTCCGGCACCATCGCGGTCTATGACCTTGGCGGCGGTACCTTCGACGTGTCCATCCTCGAAATCGGTGATGGCGTCTTCGAGGTGAAGTCCACCAACGGCGACACCTTCCTCGGTGGCGAAGACTTCGACATGCGCCTCGTCGACTACCTCGCCGACGAGTTCAAGAAGGAGCAGGGCATCGACCTGCGCTCCGACAAGCTCGCCCTGCAGCGCCTCAAGGAAGCTGCCGAAAAGGCCAAGATCGAGCTTTCGAGCTCGACCCAGACCGAAATCAACCTGCCGTTCATCACCGCAGACGCTTCGGGTCCAAAGCACCTGACGCTCAAGCTCTCGCGCTCCAAGCTCGAAAGCCTCGTCGATGACCTGATCGCGCGCACCATCGAGCCGTGCAAGCAGGCCATGAAGGACGCTGGCGTTTCGGCCAGCCAGATCGACGAAGTGGTTCTGGTCGGCGGCATGAGCCGCATGCCCAAGGTCCAGGAAGCGGTCAAGCAGCTGTTCGGCAAGGAACCCCACAAGGGCGTGAACCCTGACGAAGTCGTGGCGCTGGGCGCTGCCATCCAGGGCGGCGTTCTCCAGGGCGACGTCAAGGATGTGCTGCTGCTGGACGTGACCCCGCTGTCGCTCGGCATCGAAACGCTGGGCGGTGTCTTCACCCGTCTGATCGACCGTAACACGACGATCCCGACCAAGAAGAGCCAGACCTTCTCGACCGCCGAAGACAATCAGTCGGCTGTGACCATCCGCGTGTTCCAGGGTGAACGCGAAATGGCTGCGGACAACAAGCTGCTCGGCAATTTCGACCTCGCCGGCATCCCGCCCGCACCGCGCGGCGTGCCGCAGATCGAAGTGACGTTCGACATCGACGCCAACGGCATCGTCAACGTCTCGGCCAAGGACAAGGGCACCGGCAAGGAGCAGCAGATCCGCATCCAGGCTTCCGGTGGTCTTTCGGACGCCGACATCGAGAAGATGGTCAAGGAAGCCGAGGCCAATGCCGAAGCCGACAAGAAGAAGCGCGAAGCCGTCGAAGCCAAGAACCAGGGCGAATCGCTGATCCACTCGACTGAAAAGTCGCTCAAGGATTACGGCGACAAGGTCTCTGCCGAGGACAAGACTGCGATCGAAACCGCAATCACCCACCTGCGCGCCGTCATCGATGGCGACGACGGCGAAGTGATCAAGGAAAAGACCGCAGCCCTTGCCGAAGCCTCGATGAAGCTGGGCGAAGCCATGTACAAGGCCAGCCAGGCTGAAGCCGAAGCCAAGGCCAACGGCACCGCCGATGACGAAGATGACGACGTCGTCGACGCCGACTTCGAAGAGGTCAAGGACGAAGACAAGAAGTAATTTTTGTCAGAGTTTTGAATTCTAGAGCCCGGTGGAAACACCGGGCTCTTTTGTTTTTGGTGCCCCCGAAGGCACAGACGCAGCGTGTGCATGATGGTGCCAAAGGAACTGGCCCCACCCTCCCCCTTGAGGGGAGGGCCAGGGAGGGGGTGAGCCACACGCCGCCGATCCACAAATGCCACCGTCCTAACGCCTCCCCTCCCAGGGGTAGCTCGGGTGGGGGTGCCCCCCCGCCCCCCAAAACGTTCCACGTGAATCACTGCTCTTGCGTCAGCAAGATTGCCCCATCTCGCCTCTCTTGCTAAAGCAATCCAACACGGCGCTGCCTCTTGTTGACCCCGGCCCCTTGCGGGTCGCGAGTGCGATTGCCATCTAGGTTGAAATGATGAGCGGGCTTTAGTCAGGGCGCGGTGCTGCGACCGACTGTATCGGAGAAGATTTTTGTCCAAACGCGACTTTTACGAGGTGCTCGGCTGCCAGAAGGGCGCCGACGAGGCAACGCTCAAGAGTGCCTATCGCAAGCTCGCAATGAAGTTCCATCCCGATCGCAATCCCGGCGATGCGGAGGCGGAAGGCAAGTTCAAGGAAATCAGCGAGGCCTATGACACGCTCAAGGACGCGCAGAAGCGCGCGGCCTATGACCGGTTCGGCCATGCCGCCTTCGAGAACGGCGGCCCGCGCGGTGGCGCTGGCTTCGGGCCCGAATTCTCCTCCTCCATGTCCGATATTTTCGAGGACATTTTTGGCGACTTCATGGGCGGTGGCCGGCGCGGCGGCGGCGGCGGTGCCTCAAAACTGCGCGGCTCGGATCTGCGCTATAATCTCGAAATCTCGCTCGAAGAGAGCTTTGAGGGCCGCACGGTCGAAATCGACGTGCCCTCGCTCGTCGGCTGCGACACCTGCGAAGGCACGGGCGCCAAGCCCGGCACCGGCACACACAACTGCCGCCAGTGTAACGGCCACGGCAAGGTCCGCGCCGCCCAGGGCTTTTTCACCATCGAACGCACCTGCCCGGTCTGTCAGGGTCGCGGCGTGATGATGGACCAGCCCTGCACCGATTGTTCCGGCCAGGGCCGTCGCCAGGAAAACCGCAAGCTGTCGGTCGATATTCCAAAGGGCATCGAAGACGGCACCCGCATTCGCCTCGCCAACGAGGGCGAGGCCGGGGTGCGCGGTGGCCCGCCGGGCGATCTCTACATCTTCATTTCCATCAAGCCGCATAGCCTGTTCCAGCGCGACGGCGCCGATCTCTACGCCCGCGTGCCGATCTCCATGACGACGGCGGCGCTCGGCGGCGAGTTCGAAGTGCCGACGCTCGACAATGCCCGGGCCAAGGTCAAGGTGCCGGCTGGCACCCAGCCGGGCCAGCGCGTCCGCCTCAAGGCCAAGGGCATGCCGGTGCTGCGCAGCAAGGACGTCGGCGATCTCTACGTCCAGCTCGACATCGAGACCCCGCAGAACCTCAGCCGCAAGCAGCGGGAACTGCTCGAAGAATTCGCGCGCCTCGAAACCGACGAAACCAGCCCCGCTTCGGGCGGTTTCTTCGACAAACTGAAAAAAATGTTTGAGGCTTAAGGCGGAAGAGAAATTGCTCCAGTGGAGCAATTTCCCGCCCTAAGGCCACGAGAGCTATGCTCGAATGGCGGGCCACGGTAAAAATCGCTCCTATTGAGCGATTTTAGGCCTTAAGGCTATGCTCGAGTGGCACGAACGCCGAGGCTCTTCACGCACTGACGGACCCTCAACCTGATTCACGTGAAACCATGGCTAGTGGCCGCGGGGCTTTCGCCCCGCCCTACCGCAACGGCCGCAGCTTTGCGTCCGTCATCTCGGTAATCAACGCGCCGATTGCCTTCCGCGCCTCGCTCTCGGCGTCCTCGATCTTCGTACCGAGCGGCACCTCGAGCCCCAGCCGCTTGCTCGGATCATCCGACCAGAGAAAGGTCACAAAGCTCTTTTTCGCCTGCAGATCGTGGCCGAGATGGGCGATGATCAGTTCGCTTGCTATGTGCGATCTCCCTTTTCAGCCCAAGCATGATCCCCTATCGCCTCCCTGTCACGCGGCAGGCGGTTCCCCGCTCATATCCATCCAGACATATTCCCACACATGCCCGTCGATATCGGCGATGGCGCGCGAGTACATGAAGCCCATATCCTGGGCAGGACGATACTCGTTTCCGCCTGCCTTGAGGCCGGCTTCGGCAATCTCGTCCACGGCCTCACGGCTGTCGCGCGACAGCGCATAGAGCGCCTGCGTCTGGGCCTTGGGGTCGGGAATGGGCAGCGGCGCAAACTCTTTGAATTTGGCTTCTGTGAGCACCATCACGAATATCGTGTCCGAAATGACGATGCAGGCTGCGGTCTCGTCGGTAAATTGCGGATTATGCGAAAACCCCAGTGCCTTGTAATAGGCCATGGAGGCGGCAAGATCCTTGATCGGCAGGTTCACGAAAATCATCGGGGCTGGCATGTTTGGCTCCTTCGCCACGCGGTTACTTCGCTCTTGAAACGATAAGCCTTGGCCGAAGCTGGTCAACGCTCTTGCATAGACGCTTCGGCCGCGCCACTTTCGACAGCCATTGCTTAAGGAAATTGCATGACGCGCGCTCTTACCCTCTCCGGGTCCATCCGCCAGGGGTCCTATAATCGCCTGCTGCAGCACCATATGGACAAAAAGCTGGCCGCGGCCGGCGTCGAGGTCACCTCGATCGATCTCGGCGATTTTGACATGCCGATCTTCAACGAGGATCTGGAGGCCGACAACACTCCGGAGGCGGCAGTGCGCCTCGCCGAGATGTTCCGCACCCACGAGATCGTCTTCATCGCCTCGCCTGAATATAATGGCGGCGCGAGCCCGCTCATCGTGAACACCATCACTTGGCTCAGCCGGCAGCGGCCAAGCCCCTTCCGTCATGCCGTGTTCGGCATTGGCGGCGTCAGCTCGGGCAAATACGGCACCATCTGGGGCCTCAGCCATCTGCGCGAATCGCTGACCAAAATCGGCACGCTGGTCGTGCCAACCCTCCTCGGCATCGGCCCCGCCAAGGAAGCCTTCAACGAACAGGGCGAGCCGGTTGAACCGGCGATCATCCGCAAGGTCGATCAGATCGTTGAAGAACTCACCCATTTCAGCCGGGGGTAAAGATCATGCGGGCGCTCTATCTGACCCACCCCCAGGTTCAAATGGATCCTCTCATCCCGGTGCCCCTGTGGTCCCTTTCGGATGAGGGGCGCCAACGCGTTGAACATTTTATCGCCCGCCGGACCATTCCGGCGGGCGCTTTTGTGTTCACGAGCCGCGAGACCAAGGCCATGCAGATGGCCGATCTCTTTGCCGAGATCACCGGTACTCCGGCCCTCTCTGATCACCTGATGGGCGAAAACGACCGTACCGCCACCGGTTTTCTGCCGGCCCCTCTCTTTGAAGCCACGGCCGACGCTTTTTTCGCCGCACCCGACACCAGTATCGATGGCTGGGAAACGGCCAGCGACGCGCAGGTCCGCATCGTCGCCACGGTCGGTCTCGCGCTGCAGTCGGTGCCGCCAGATACCCCGGCCATCTTCTGCGGCCACGGCGCCGTCGGCACGCTGCTTAAATGCCATCTCGGCGGGCTGCCGATTTCGCGCGAAGAAGACCAGAGCCGGCGCGGCGCTCAGGGCGGCGGCAATGGCTTTGTCTTCGACATGAAAACCCTCGCCCTCCTCACCGACTGGGTGCCCATGGAGGATATTTTACTCGATTGGTGGAAAGGCTAGACCGACAACTGGTTTCTGTTCTTCCTTCTCCCTTGAGGGAGAAGGTGGCCCGAAGGCCGGATGAGGAGGCCTTAGGTCGAGCGGCTTAAAAGAGGGTGGGGTAAAAATACGACCTAACCGCGCTCCCTACCCCTTCTCCGCCAGCCCAAAAATATCGAGCGCATCATTGAGCGCTGTGGTCAGCTGATCGAGCCGGGCCGGATCGGTCTCGATCTGGCGCAGCCTGTTTGGCCCGGCCAGCGGAACGGCTTTGACCAGCTCCAGCCCCTTTTCAGTGATCGCCACCAACCGGGCCCGCCGGTCGCGTGGATCGGTGCGCACGATGCAGAGCTCGAGCCGGCGCAGTTCGTCGATCGACTGCCCAAGGGTCGCTGCATGCATGTTGAGCCCCTTGCGCAGCGCCGCCAGCGCCATGTGCGGGCGTTCGGCCAGGATATGCAGCACGGCCAGCTGCAGCCCGGTAATGCCGTGTCTGGCCTTGAGCATGGTGTGGAAGGCGGAGATGGACTGGTCGAGCCGCATCCAGGCGACAAGGGTCGAAAGAGCCTGCTGCTGCATGAAAATCCGGGCAAATCAGGAAGGGAATCGGGGGCCTTATGCTGTCATAGCATCGCTCTGGCAAGCTGCTATGGCGCCATAGCAGCCCAAACTCCCCGCAATTTTGCCTTGCTCCCGCCCGGCCGATATGCGACCTCACGCCGATCGCGACAGAAAGGAAACTGCCATGGCCGGCCAGCTGATTGTTGGGCTCGACGTGTCGTCACGCGCACGCGCCGAGGAAATCGTCACCACCTTGGGCGACACGGTAGATTTCTACAAGATCGGCTACCAGTGCTTTTATGGCGCTGACGGCTTTGCCCTGGGCAAGGATCTGATCGCCGCCGGCAAGAAGGTCTTTTTTGACCTAAAACTCCTCGACATCGACAACACGGTCGAAAAGGGCGTTGCCGCCTTTGCCGAAACCGGCGCGGCCATGCTGACCGTCCACGCCTATCCCAAGACCATGCGCGCCGCCGCTCGCGCCGCCGAGGGTTCTAACCTCTGCGTGCTTGGCGTAACCGTCCTCACCTCGATGGACGATGCCGACGTCAAGGAGGCCGGTTACGAGCGCGACGCGGCGGGCCTCGTTGCACTGCGCGCCCAGCAGGCGCGTGAAGCCGGCATTGGCGGCATTGTCGCCTCCTCGCACGAAGCCGAAATGGTCCGCACCATCGTCGGGCCGAAGCTCGCCATCGTCACCCCCGGCATTCGCCCGGCGGGCAGCGCAGCCGGCGACCAGAAGCGCATCATGACCCCCGCCCAGGCCCTCGCCGTGGGCGCCACCCATCTCGTCATCGCCCGCCCTATTGTGGAAGCGCCCGATCCGGCCGAAGCTGCCCGGGCAATCCTGGCCGAAATGGCCGGCTCCGGAACAAGGCTCGCGTAAAAAATGACAAAACTCTCCGCCTGCATCGAAATGCTCTTTACGGCGGAGAGTTCTGATCCCGTCCAGCGCATCCATCTGGCCAGGGCCGAAGGCTTTGAGGCCGTCGAATTCTGGCTCTGGTCCAACAAGGATCTCGACGCCATCGAGCGCGCGCTCGACGAAACCGGCGTGAAACTCGCCGGCATCGTCGCCGAGCCTTTTGCCAAGCTCACCAATCCCAAGACCCACGACGATTTCCTGCGTGGCCTCGAACAGAGCCGCGACGTGGCCGTGCGGCTCGGTGCACCGGTGCTGATCTGCCAATCGGGCAATAACCGCCTGCTCGTCGATCGCCAGCGCCAGCGCGATGCCCTCACCAGCGTCCTCAAACGCGCCGCCGATGTGCTGGAGGGCTCAGGGGTAAAACTGGGGCTTGAGCCGCTCAATGACCGGGTCGATCACCCGCTCTATTTTCTTACGTCCACGAGTGAGGCCCTCGACATCATGGATGCGGTCGACCGTCCAGAGATCGGCATCACCTATGATCTCTACCATTCCATGGTCATGGCCGAGGACCCTATCAGCGTGATCGGCAATCGCGGCCACCACATCGTCCATCTGCACATCGCCGATCGCCCCGGCCGCAACCAGCCGGGCTCGGGCAAGCTCGATTTGCTCACCCCGCTCACCGCGCTGATCGCCCAGGGATATGATGGCTATATCGGCCTCGAATTCCGCCCGACAGCCGATACGAAAACGGCGCTGGTCGAAACCCGCGCCGCTCTTGCGCCTCTTATGGCGCCATAGCATTGAGGATCTGTCGGCGTTTTACGCCGCCAGATCCGCCACCACTGCGTCGAGCACCGGAAAGCCTTTTTCCGTCACCCGGATATTGCCATTGGGCAGGGTCTCGACAAATCCATACCCCTTTAAGGCCTCGATCTGCTTTTCGGCGATCGACCGGCCCGAGATCGACATGAACCGCGACGGGGAAATGCCCTCCTTGAGGCGCAGCCCCATGACGAGGAATTCATCCCCCTGCTCTTCCCAGGTCAGCACATCGTCGGTGGTCATGCCATGGCCGAACTCGTTGACGAGCTTGAGCCACTCGAACGGCATCTTCTCGGTCGCCGTGGCGTGGCGCTGGTGGTTGACCATCAGCCGGCCGTGCGCGCCCGGGCCAATCCCTGCATATTCGCCATAGCGCCAGTAGAGCATGTTGTGCCGGCTTTCCTGGCCGGGCACGGCATGGTTGGAAATCTCGTAGGCGGGCATGCCGGCGGCGGCCGTCAGCTCCTGCGTCATCTCGTAGAAATCGGCCGCCAGATCCTCATCCGGCATCTTGAGCTTGCCGGCGCTATAGAGGTCATAGTAGCGCGTGCCGTGCTCAATGGTCAGCTGATAGAGGCTGAGGTGCCCCCGCGCCAGCCAGATGGCTTCCTTGAGCTCGTCCTCCCAGTCCTCAAGCGTCTGCTTGGGGCGGGCATAGATGATGTCAAAGCTTGAGCGATCAAAGATCGACTGCGCCACGCGCACGGCCGCGATGGCCTCGTCGACACTGTGGCGACGGCCAAGCTCGGCCAGCGGACCCTCGCGCAGCGACTGCACGCCCAGCGACACCCGGTTCACCCCGGCGCTGCGGAAACCGCGGAACCGGTCCACTTCCACCGATGTCGGATTGGCTTCGAGCGTGATCTCGGCGTTGGTGTCGATCTGCCAGGCGCCGGCGATGGCGTCGAGAATGGTCCCGACGGCCTTGGGGCTCATCAGCGAAGGCGTGCCGCCGCCGAAAAAGATCGACTGCACCAGCCGACCCGGCGCCAGCGCGGCCATATGGGCGATCTCGCGCTTGTAACCCTCGACATAGGCGTCCTCGTCGAAGGGGCCGCGATGCACATGGGAATTGAAGTCGCAATATGGGCATTTGGACGCGCAGAACGGCCAATGCACATAGACGCCGAACAGGTCGTTCGGGTTAGCGCTCAATCTGGTTCTCCACGAATTGGGCAAAGGCGCGGGCGCGATGGGACAGACCTTCTTGTCCCGGCGACCAGGAATGCTTCACTTCGGCCGCCATCTCGCCAAAGGTGATCTCGTGCCCGTCGGGCATGAACATCGGGTCATAGCCATGGCCCTGGGTGCCGCGCGGCGGCCAGATCAGCGTGCCCGGGCAGGTGCCGACATAGAGCACGTCGCGACCATCGGGATGGGCAAGGCAGAGCGTAGCGTTGAACGCGGCGCGGCGCTGGGCGGGATCGGTTGCCCCCTTGGCCTGCAATTCGTCTTCCACCCGCTGCATGGCCTTGCCGAAATCGCGCGGCACGCCGGCCCAGTCGGCCGTGTAGACGCCCGGCTGGCCATCGAGCGCATCGACGCTGATTCCCGAATCATCGGAAAGCGCCAGCATATTGGCGCCCTTGGCGGCAGCATGGGCCTTGGTGCGGGCATTTTCGGCAAAAGTCGTGCCGGTTTCTTCCGGCTCGGGCAGGCCCAGTTCGCCAGCGGACACCAGCTCAAGCCCAAACGGCTCGAACAGCTCGCGAAACTCCTTGAGCTTTCCCGCATTATGGGTGGCGATGACCAGCCGGTCGCCGCGGCGCAGGCGGGGGAGAGTGCTCATTTGGCGCTTCCGTTCTTTTCGGCGCCGCACCCGAGATCGAGCGCGCGCACAATGTCATTCCAGATGGCGCAATCGGGCGCGATATCCTGTGTCGTCTCGCCATGGGCCCCGGCGCGCGCCGGCCTGCCCGCCCGCCGGGTCTCGGCGGTGCGGTTGGACAGGGCTGCAATCAGGTCCCGTGGCGTCTTCATGCGTTGAGCGCCGCCTGTTGCAGCAGGCTCAATTCGCCAATGCCCTTGCCGGCAAGGTCCATCAGCGCCTCGAGCTCGGCGCGGTCGAACGGCGCGCCTTCTGCCGTCCCCTGGATTTCGACAAATTTACCCGAGCCGGTCATGACGAAATTGGCGTCGGTCTCGGCTTCCACGTCCTCGAGATAATCAAGGTCGAGCACCGGCGCGCCGCGATAGATCCCGCACGACACCGCCGCAACACTGTCTTTCAGCGCCTGGCCCTTGGTCAGCTTGCGCTCTTCCATCCAGCGGATGGCGTCCACAAGCGCCACATAGGCGCCGGTGATCGAGGCGGTGCGGGTGCCGCCATCGGCCTCCAGCACGTCGCAGTCGAGGGTGATCTGCGCCTCGCCCAGGAGGGTGAGGTCGACAACGGCGCGCAGCGAGCGGCCGATCAGGCGCTGGATTTCTTGGGTGCGGCCGGTCTGCTTGCCGGCCGTGGCCTCGCGGCGGGTGCGGCTACCGGTGGCGCGGGGCAGCATGCCATATTCGGCCGTGACCCAGCCCTGGCCCTTGCCGCGCAGCCAGCCCGGCAGGCTGGTTTCGACCGAAGCGGTGCACAACACCTTTGTGTTACCGAAGCTGATAAGGCATGAGCCTTCAGCTTTCATGGCCACATTGCGCTCTATGGTGACGGCCCGCATCTGGTCGGGGGCGCGCAGGGATGGCCGCATGGGCACCTCAAATTCTCTGGCAAATAGTCCTTAACCGCCTCTTAACCTTCATCGCCGCCCTCCACAAGCGCTCGGCGCTTGGCGTTCGGGCCTTCAGCGCTTAAATAAGAGCGCAAGGTTAAAGCCGAAAATTTTAAGCAAAAAGACCATGAACCGCCCATCCGAGGATTTTCTTAGCGCGCTAAACGCCCGCAGTCAGGATATTTTCCGGCGGCTGGTCGAACGCTATCTCGATACCGGCCTGCCCGTTGGCTCGCGCGATCTCAGCCGTATGCTGCAGGTCGAACTCTCGCCCGCCTCGGTGCGCAATGTGATGGCCGATCTCGAAGATCTTGGCCTCATCGCTGCCCCGCACACTTCCGCCGGCCGCGCCCCGACGCAGCTGGGCCTGCGCTTTTTCGTCGATGCCATGCTCGAAGTGGGTGCCGTCGATGAGACCGAGCGCAGCCAGATCGCCCGTCACATCGAAGGCAATGCCGGTCGTGGACAGGTCGAAGACCTTCTCACCGAGGCCTCGTCGCTGCTGTCCGGCCTCTCCCATGGCGCCGGAGTGGTTATCGCGACCAAGGCGGACATGGTGCTGCGCCACATCGAATTCGTCCGGCTCGACCAAAGCCGGGCCATGGCCGTGCTTGTCGGCGATGATGGTCAGGTCGAAAACCGCATCATGGAACTGCCGCCCGGCTTCACTGCCGCCGCGCTGACCCAGGCGAGCAATTACCTCGCCAATTATGTCGTCGGCCGCACCCTCGCAGAGGCCCAGAAAATTCTTGCCGAACGCCGGCAGGAACAGCGCGCCGAGCTCGACGAATTGACCCAGAAACTGGTCGACGCCGGCATTGCCACTCTGGGCAAGCAGAGCGGCGCCAGCGCCCCCACGATCATTGTTCGCGGACGCGGCAATCTCATCAACGACACCATGGCCAGCGAAGACCTCAGCCGGATGCGTCAGCTCTTCGACGAACTTGAAAGCAAGGATGGCTTGCTCGAGCTCCTCGGCGACGCGGAAAAGGCCCAGGGCGTCCGCATCTTCATCGGCTCGGAGAACAAGCTCTTTTCGCTCTCCGGCTCCTCGGTGATTCTCTCGCCCTATAAGGATGCCAATGACAAGGTGGTGGGCGTGCTCGGCGTCATCGGCCCGACGCGGCTCAATTATGCCCGCATCGTGCCGGTCGTCGACTACACCGCCAATCTGGTCACCCGCCTCATGGCAACAAAGCGCGGCTAATCGGCCGTGCGGGACCCGAACCGCAGTCCCACTATTGAAAAACCTGCCGCCTTGGCCGATATGCGGGGCACAACAGTTTTACAGCGCCCATGGAGATGAGATGAGCGACGAGAACGCCACGACAGGCGAAACGCCGGACATTGAAAATCTCGCCACCGACACCGTTTCGGAGGTCGATCCCGTCGAAGCCCTGCAGTCCGAGAACGCAGAACTGCGCGATCGCCTTCTGCGCTCGGTTGCCGAGATGGAAAATCTGCGCAAGCGCACCGAGCGCGACGTTGCCGATACGCGCACCTATGCCATCGCCGGCTTTGCCCGCGATATGCTCTCGGCCACGGATGCGCTGAGCCGCGCCCTGATGGTCATCCCGGCCGATGAGCGCTCCACCGCTGATGGCACGCTGAAAAGCCTCATTGAAGGCATCGAGCTGGCCGAGCGCGAAACCCAGCGCCTCCTTGCCAAGCATGGCGTCAAGCAGATCGAGGCCGCCGGCCAGAAATTCGATCCGCACAAGCACCAGGCCATGTTCGAAGTGCCGAACACCGAAGTGCCTGAAGGCACGGTTGTTCAGGTTGTCCAGGAAGGCTTTGCCATCGGCGAACGCGTCCTGCGCCCCGCCATGGTCGGCGTCTCCAAGGGCGGCCCCGCCGCTCCCCCGGCCCCCAACGGCGAAAACATCGACAAAAGCGCCTGATCAGGTCGCTCACGACAAACCAAAATCCCCGCCTCGGTGGGGATTTTTTGTTTTAGGCCACCGGCTTCTCGGCCCCATCGTCCCTCCCCTTCTCCAGGGGGAGGCCAGGTGGGGGTCTTCGCGCAAGCTGGAGACTATGGAGTTGCCCGCCCCCACCCTCATTCCCTCCCCACAAGGGGGAGGGAAGCCTGCCCGGTGAGCCATCAGACAACGCGGCCCATTCGACCATCATTCCATCAGTCGTCTCCCTCCCCCTTGTGGGGAGGGATCAAGGGTGGGGGTAAAATCTCAACCGCGCACAACAGCCGATGACACACACCGCGATCGCCCAGCTCCCTTCGCGCGCTTAAATCTTCGCCCCGTCCACGGCCACGACCCCCCCAGCCTGCACCTTGCGGAGCGCCAGTGCATATTCCGCCCGTCCATTGGACAAAAACCGGAACTGCCCATCCCGGCCGTTAAATCCACCCGGCGCGGTCAGCAGCGTCGTGTCATAGGGCGGTGTCGCGAGGGACAGCCGGTTCACATTGGCGAGAATGACCGCCGTATAGGCCAGTGTCGCCAGCTGGTGTGGCCGCCCCCCAAACCGCGCCGCATAATCGCCAGCAATGGCATTATACCCCGCCTCGTCCACCGCCGGATAAATCGCCCCCTGCAATCCCGGCGCGGCAAGAATGGCGGCATCTCCCGCCCAATCGGCTGACCCCACGAGCTGCAACAGATCCCCCGGCATGGCGCCCGCCTGCAATAGGGCTGCTGCAAAGGCCGGCGCGCTGGTCCGCTCGGGCAGGAAGATCGCGTCAATGGCGTTCCGGTCGATCAGCGGCTTGGCCTGTGCCGCAATCTGCGCGGCCTCTCCGGGCGAGGAAAACATATAGACCGCGCTCGGCGAGAACCCCGCCGCAATCGCCTGCTGCCGGAAGGCGGTGGCCAGCGCTTCGCCATAGGGCGTCGCCGGAAAAATCCCCGCCAGGCCGCGGCGCCCATCTGCTTTCAAGTGGCCAATGGCCCGCTTCATCTCCATGTCCGGCAGCACCGAGAGAAGAAACACCCCCTGCCCGGCCACCGACGGATTATTGGCAAAGCCGATCAGTTTTATGCCCGCCGTCCGCGCCACGGTGCCCGCAGCACTCACCTGGTCGGCGCTGACCGGCCCGAGGATAAGCTTTGCCCCGGCCTGCACAGCGGCAGTCGCCGCACTGGTCGCGCCCGCTGCCCCGCTCCCGCTGTCGTGCAGCGTGATGGTGATATTCTCCCCGATATTGGGATTGGCCTCGATGAAGCCGATAGCGAGCTTGGCCGCATTGGCAAGCGAGGTGCCTACCTGCACCAGAGCCGCATCCCCCGAGAGCGGCATCAGCATCGCCACCGGCACCGGTCCCCGCCCGAACACCTCGGTGCGTCCCGAACCCATCGTGCGTTGTTCCGGTTGGGGCTGCACGCTCTGGGTAGGGCCGCTGCCCTGCCCTGCACCAGACCCGCGCTCCGGCCAACCAAGCGTGCGCGATCCCCATTGCAGCGTGCCGGGCGCACAGGCGGTCAGCAGGCCCGAAGCGATCAGGGCAAGGACGCCGCGTCTGGTGTGACGGAAGTGGTGCAAATTCACCTTCAGGGGTTCGAAATGATCACAGTCCGTTAACATTGTCCCCCATTCAGGTTAACCAATGCTAAGCCTCGCCCAACCCCCGGAGCACAGTGACCGACCCCCGTTATTACATCGCCGGCACCGACTTTCCCGCCCCACCGCTGGCGGCCGGGCTTTATGTCGTCTCCACCCCGATCGGCAATCTGCGCGACATCACCGTCCGGGCTCTCGAGACCTTGGCCGCTGCCAGCATCGTGCTCTGCGAAGATACCCGCACCTCGGCGCGCCTGCTCGATCACTACGGTATCAAGGGAAAACGCCAGGCTTTACATGAACATAACGAGCGGGCCCGGGCCGAGGAGATCGTCTCGCGCATCGCCGCCGGCGAAGCCATCGCGCTGATCTCCGATGCCGGAACACCGCTTCTCTCCGATCCCGGCTTCCCGCTGATTCGTGCCCTCGCCGAAGCCGGCCTGCCGGTCTTTCCCATTCCCGGCGCTTCGGCCCTGCTCTCGGCGCTGGTCGTTGCGGGTCTCCCCACCGACGCTTTCGCCTTCCACGGCTTCCTCCCCAACAAGGCCGGCGCCCGCGCTAATGCCTTGGCAAAACTGGCGGATTCACGTGAAACACTCGTGTTCTACGAGTCTCCGCGCCGTCTCGCCGATACGCTCGCCGCCATGGCAGAAGTGTTCGGCGACCGTCAGGCCAGCGTCTCGTTGGAATTGACCAAGCGCTTCGAACGCACGTTCAGGGGCCCCCTCTCCGAACTCGCCGCGCAATTTGCCGAGGACGACACCAAGGGCGAAGCCGTCATCAGCGTTGCCGGTGCCGACGAGCCGGCCGCTCCATCTGCTGAAGACTGGCAAGCAGCCCTCGAAGCCGCAATGGCCGACCAGCCCATGCGCAGCGCGGTGGACGAAATCGCCCAGCGCTACGCGCTCAAGCGCAAGGAGGTCTACGATGCCGCCCTCGCTCTCAAGGCCCGGGAATAAAAGACAAAAAGCCAATCTCTATGGTCAGCGCAGCGAAGCGCTGGCCGCCTTCTTCCTGCAGCTCAAATTCTACCGCATCCGGGATCGCCGCTACAAAACACCCGGCGGCGAGATCGACGTCGTTGCCGAGCGCGGCGGCACCATCGTCTTCGTGGAGGTCAAATCCCGCCTCAAAGCGGCGAGCGAAGCCGAGGCACTTGAAGCCATCAACCAGGCCCGGATCATCCGTGCCGCCGAGCATTGGCTTTCCCGCCATCCGCGCGAGGCGGAAAAGTCCTGCCGGTTCGACGTTATTTTCCTTGCACCTGGCCGCTGGCCGCGCCATCTCATCAATGCATTTGACGCGGGCGCCTGATCCGGAGCGCCCATCGCGAAAAGGGACAAATATGCTCAAAGTCGCCGTCCAGATGGACCATGTCTCCACCATCAATCCGCGCGGTGATTCCACCTTCGCCATGATGCTCGAAGCCCAGGCGCGCGGGCATCAACTGCTGCACTACACGGCCGATACCCTGTCCCTGCGCGACAATGTCGTCACTGCCCTTTGCCAGCCCATCACCGTCACGGACGCTGAAAAGGGCCAGCACTTCACCCTTGGTGAAGCCAGCCGCGTGGATCTCTCCACTCAGGACGTGGTGCTGATGCGCCAGGATCCGCCCTTCGACATGAACTACATCACCATCAGCCACATCCTTGAGCGGCTGCACCCCAAAACCCTGGTGGTGAACCCGCCCGCGGCCGTGCGCAACGCCCCGGAAAAAATCCTCGTCACAGAATTTCCCGAGCTGATGCCGCCGACCCTGGTGACGCGCGACCGCGCCGAAATCCACGCGTTCCGCAAGGAGCACGGCAACATCATCGTCAAGCCGCTCTACGGCAATGGCGGCGCTGGCGTCTTCTTCATCCAGGAAGGCGACCATAATCTCAATTCGCTGATCGAGCTCTTCGAGCAAAGCTTCCGCGAACCCTTCATGGTCCAGAAATACCTGCCGGACGTGCGCAAGGGCGACAAGCGCATCATCATCATCGATGGTGAGCCCGTGGCCGGCCTCAACCGCATCCCGGCCGAAGGCGAAGCGCGCTCCAACATGCATGTCGGCGGCCGTCCGGAGCTTTCCGAGCTGACCGCCCGCGAAAGGGAAATCTGCGCCACCATCGCCCCGGCGCTGAAAGAGCGCGACATGATCTTTGTCGGCATCGACGTCATCGGCGACTATCTCACCGAGATCAACGTCACCTCCCCCACCGGCATTCGCGAGATCAAGCGCTTTGGTGGTCCGGACATCGCTGTGATGATCTGGGACGCCATTGAGAAGCGCCGCGCCGCCTAGTCACCAAGCTTGGCCTCGGCGCGCAAATGCCCTAGTTCTAGGCAAATTGCGCGCAGGGGGCCAAAATGAATTCTTTCCTTGTGGCCTTCGCCACGCTGTTCGCCACCGTTGGCGTCGCCGATATCGCCTTCATCTTCGCGGCTCTGACCAAGGATAATACCGCCCAGCAACGCTGGGTCTTTGCCACCCGCGGCGTGCTGGTGGCGCTGGCGATCCTTCTGTTCTTTGCCGTCCTCGGCAATCTCATCCTTGATGTCTTTGGCATCACCATTCCGGCGCTGCGCACGGCCGGCGGCATCTTGCTGCTCTTGATCGCCATCGACATGGTCTTTGCCCGCCATTCGGGCGGCACCGGCACCACCGATGAGGAAGAAATCGAGGCGCGTCAGAGCCACGATATTTCGGTCTTTCCCCTCGCCATGCCGCTCATGGCCGGTCCCGGCGCCATCAGCGCCGTCATCCTGCTGACAACAGGCGCTCAGTCAGACCTTGAGTTCTGGCTGGTGCTGGCGGCCATCGTGGTCATCCTCTTCCTCGCCTGGCTGACCCTGCTGATCGCTATTCCGATCCAGCGCCTGCTTGGGCTCACCGGCCTCTCGGTGGTCTCCCGCGTGGTCGGCATTCTCCTCGCGGCCCTCGCCGTCCAGTTCATCTTCGACGGCGTCAAGGCAAGTGGGCTTCTAGGCAGCTGACGCCGCTCACAAAACCTTATTTGGAGAACTGGCAGCGCCCGGTCGGGGCGAGCGCGGCAATGGCGCGTGGATCGCAACCGGTCGAGAGGAACATCAGCCAGTCGTTCTGGTTGCCGTAGAAGACGTTCCGGTCCACTTCCCCCTTCACGCCCGGCACCACACCGGTCTGGGTATACTGCCAGAAGGTCCAGGGGCGGTTGTCATAGCGCTCATGGGGCTCGGCAGCGGTCGAGCGCAGCCAGAAGGCGTTGGGGAAATATTCGCCCGCCAGGATATCGCGGTGGAAGTTCATGTCGGTGTAGATGATCGGCATCTTGCCCGTGTGGCGTTCCATCGCCTCTAGCATGTAGCGGATCTTTTCGAGCGCATTTTCGCGGCTCGGCTTCACCTTGCAGCTTGAGTGATTGTTCCACTCGAGGTCGAGCACCGGCGGCAGCGCGCTCGGGTCCGCCGGCACGTTCTGGGCAAACCACGCCGCCTGTTCGGACGCCAGCGAGCACCAGGTCATGAAGTGATAGGCGCCGCGCGGCATGCCGGAGTCGCGCGCCCGGATCCAGTTCCGCTGGAAATCGGGGTCGATATAGTCCTTGCCCTCGGTCGCCTTCATGAAGACGAATTGGATGCCGGCGCTGCGGGCCCGCGGAAAATCGACATTTTCCTGATAGCGCGCCACGTCGATTCCCTGCACGGGCATGCTGCGCGCCCGATCGACAGCCTTGTGCGGACGATTGTCACCCGGAATGGCGCCATAGAGGCCTCCACCAGAGGCGCAGGCCGCCAGTGCCAAAACGGTGAAGCCGATGGCGACACCGCGCAGCGCGGCAGAAACGGAACGGGGGAAGCGTAGAGGAAGGCCCATGAACGCAAGTACTCGGCACGCAAGAGTAAAATTTACATTCAATTGCGCCGGGCAAAGTTAATGGAGCTTTAGGGTAACCAATGTGGCAGCAGGCATGGTTAACAGGCCATATTGCGTTCGCTCTCCGTTCTTGAGCCTTTGTTAAGCTTCTGTTAGCTTTCATTGAGGCCGGGGGCATTTTCGAGCATGGTTACGCGTGTTGCCACTGTCGCATTTCAGGGCATTGATGCCGTGCCGGTCGACGTCCAGGTGCAGATTGCGCCGGGCATCGCGAAATTTCTCATGGTCGGCCTGCCCGATAAGGCCGTCAAAGAATCGAGCGAGCGGGTTCGCGCCGCGCTCGTGGCCTCCGGGCTCGGCCTGCCACCCAAGCGCATCACCATCAATCTCGCTCCTGCCGATCTGCCCAAGGAGGGCAGCCACTATGATCTCCCCATTGCCCTCGGGCTGATGGCCGCCATGGGTGCCATCCCGCAGGACGCACTCGACAATTTCGTCGTGCTTGGCGAACTCGGGCTCGATGGCCGTCTCGCTCACGTCGGCGGCATTCTCAACGCCGCCATCTCCGCTCAGGGGCGGGACATGGGCATTATCTGCGCGCGCGACTCCGGCCCGGAAGCCGCCTGGGCCGGCGAAGGCATCGACATCATCGCCGCCGATAGCCTCCTCGCGCTCGTCAACCACCTCACCGGGCACCAGCTCCAGGCGCGTCCAAAACCGCGTCGGCACAGCGCCGAGCCCGGCAGTTTACCCGATCTCTCCGATATTCGCGGGCAGCCTCTGGCGCGCCGAGCCCTCGAAGTGGCCGCCGCAGGTGGTCATAACCTTTTGATGTTTTGGTACGAATCACCTGCACGTTTACAATTCTAGAAAAGGTGGGGGAATGCATCTGGCATCCACTTAGCTGGATGCACCGACACATGATTATCGAGCTCACATCTCGCCCGCATCATAGCCCTTTTCAATATTCGCTCTTGTGAGATGGGGACTAGAGCAGCGTCGTGGATGGGGATCGCAGTCACCCCTTCCTCCTCCAGATGGGCAAGGACTTTCAACATTAGCTGGCTTTCCTTGAGCTGTAGCTGTCGCCATGCTTGTGTGCCCGCGAGTTCGTTCAGTGGAGCGTGATACTCCCAGAATGCATCAGCCATCCTCTCTGCCTCGCCTTCCTGTAACCAACTACCGGTTTGTTTCTTCACGGCGTGGGAGAATGCCGACATGAGGTTGTGGTTTGGGTTGTGTTGATCGGCCCCGATTGCACTGGTGAAGCAAGCCTTGAAGTCGTCGCGTCTTAGCTTACCATACCCGGGTATGTCGTAGGGATCCCCGGGAGGGGCCTCTTCACCGACTAAATCGTAGGCAAGGGCAGCCTGCATACCTTGGTAATCATACTCGAAGACGTGCTCTCCATTGATAGTCAAATGCCTCCGGAGCCGCTTGGGCACGGTTTGGCCCCAATGTCCGAACAATCGGCCACCAGACTGCTCGTCGTCTACGAACTGCCTATAGAGCCGATGGCCGCCTGAGACGCTGAATACGTCATGCCTGTAGTCCCATTCCCTCTCGTAAGAGCGATAGTCAGGGAACGAGAGCCTGATATCTGCCTTCGCCAAGCGGACATTTACCAGCGGTAAAACAAGCTCCTCCTTAGTAGGCGGTCGAACAAGAGGTGCTTTCTGCCCGGTCAAACTGCTCTTGAGGAGCAGCAGGTGTGGAGTGGACCCCGTTTCGCCGGACAGGCGGCGGTTGGGTTTAGGCACTGAGGCGCAGGAACTCGCGTGGTGAGCGATACTTGAGCCCGGAGTGCGGGTGGACCTCACAGTAATCGTCGATCCATTCGGGCAGCAAGGCCAGGATAGTCTCGGCGTCTGGGAGGATAACGGTTGAGGCGTAGTCCCTTTTCAGGGTTTTGACGAAGGCCTCAGACATGCCGTTGCTCTGTGGGCTTCGAACCGGGGTGAAGAGCAGGTCAATGCCCAGCGCCGCGGCCACTTGTGCGGTCTGCCTGGCGATATAGGCACTGCCATTGTCCGAGAGCCACTCTAGCCGGTGTGGGACCTTTAGGGCCTGGAAGCGGCGCTCGACGGCGGCGATCATCAGATCACAGACCATCTCGCCGGAGATGCCGGCATTGGCGACGGCCGACCAGGCGATGATCTCTCGGTCACAGGCGTCGATGACGAAGACGATGCGCACCACCTCGTTATTGCGGGCATGGATCTCCAGATGATCGGAGCACCAGCGGATATTAGAGCGCAGGGCAACGACGACGCCGTCGTGGGTGCGGGTGGGCCGCAGGGCAGTATGCTTTTGAAGGGTGAGCCCGTTCTGCTGCATGATCCTGAGGACCCGCTTGGTGTTGACGGTGGGCTTGCCCTCCTTGCGCCGCTGCCTGTTGAGCAATGCTGTCACACGGCGATAGCCATAAGTGGGTCGCTGGTCGATGATCGGGCGTAGCTCGGCAAGAAGGGCAACATCGTCCGGCTTGCGATAAGGTCCGCGCGGCTTGGATGGCTTGCTGGCGCGCTCGATCAGGTTGGACCTCGAGACGCCCAGAGTGCGGGCAATGACGCTCATTGGGTATCGTCCTCGGGATTGCTCCACGACAGCAAGGGCGAAGTCCGTTTTTTTGGGCGCGCGAGATCCAGGGCCTCCCTCAAGATCTCCGCTTCCATGGTCTTCTTGCCCAGCATGCGCTCGAGGTCACGCACGCGCTTTTCCAGATCGCGGACCTGGGAAGCGCCAACGACATCTTCATCGGCCTGAACGGCTGCGTGGCCGCCTTCAAGCATGCGGCGCTTCCAGGCGAAGAGCTGGGAAGGGGAAATGCCGGCGCGTCGTGCCACGTAGGAAACGCTCATGCCCGGCTGCATGGCTTCCTCCACCAACCGAACCTTCTCGGCCACTGACCAGCGCCGGCGGCGTTGCACGGAGGTGATGACTTCGACCCGTCGAAACGGCTCGTCGGAACTCTTGGACATAGTCGTACTCATAGGCGCATGCCTATGCCTTATCGGCTATGCCGCCTGTCCGGTCAAAATGGGGTGCGCTCCAAGGTGTTCACTACTTTGAGTGGGCATATAGGGATGTCTAGACCAAATCAGACCAGCCTTAAGAAGCCGTTCTCTGAGCTCGGCAGATGGAAATAGCCGGGTTCGCACTCCCAGATTTATCGCCCGATTGAAGGTGCCACCTCGTTTTTGGCAAAGCCGATTGCCGACTTCGGGTTCAGTCAGCATAGTTATAACGCGCTTGAAAATCGGATAACTGAGCTGCTCAAATGGTCCCCCATGGCCGTAGTCGTTAGACCTGAGACTTACGGCTAGTGCCCTGTAATGCGTCGGAAAAGAGCTGATGTGGGCGAGGCTGTGCATCAGAAGCATCAAGGCTTCACGGTGCTCATGAAGGTGCCTGTTCCCCGTCAGCGCCCATGGCACAGATTCAGGGTTGAGCTTTAAGGAGTGTTTTGGTCTCGTCGTCTGACGAAGGAACCAAGATGACTGCTAAATCCCCGAGCACCAAAAAGCCTGCCGAGCAGGTGGTGAAGGACATTCGCCGGGCGACCCGACGGCACTTTTCAGCTGAAGACAAGATCCGGATCGTTCTCGATGGTCTGCGCGGCGAAGACAGCATTGCCGAACTGTGCCGCAAGGAAGGCATCGCGCAGAGCCTGTATTACACTTGGTCGAAAGAGTTCATGAAAGCCGGCAAGCGCCGACTGGCGGGCGATACTGCTCGTGCTGCGACCAGTGATGAGGTCAAGGATCTGCGCCGAGAGGCTGGTGCGCTCAAGGAATGCGTTGCCGACCTGACGCTGGAAAACCGTCTGCTTAAAAAAAGCATGATCGCGGATGGGGACGAGCCAGAATGAGATATCCCGCATCCGAAAAGCTCGAGATCATCAATCTGGTTGAGCAGTCGCACCTGCCCACAAAACGCACGCTGGACCGGCTGGGCATCCCGCGCCGGACCTTCTATCGCTGGTATGACCGCTACCTCGGTGGCGGTCCTGAAGCATTAGAAGATCGGTCTTCGGCACCCAGTCGGGTGTGGAACCGGATCCCGACTGCCGTCCATGATCAGCTCATCGAGATGGCGTTGGAAGAGTCCGAACTCTCGCCTCGGGAGCTGGCTGTGAGCTTCACCGACCAGAAGGGGTACTTCGTGTCCGAAGCCAGCGTTTACCGGCTTCTCAAGGCCCACGACCTGATCACCAGCCCGGCCTATGTGGTGATCAAGGCGGCAGATGCGTTCCACACCAAAACGGTGCGGCCCAACGAGATGTGGCAGACCGATTTCACCTACTTCAAGATCATCGGCTGGGGCTGGATGTATCTGTCCACGGTGCTCGACGATTACTCGCGCTACATCATCGCCTGGAAGCTGTGCAACACAATGCGGGCCGAGGACGTCACTGACACGCTGGACATGGCCCTCGCGGCCTCAGGCTGCGACCAGGTGCATGTGCATCACAAGCCCCGGCTGCTCAGCGATAATGGCCCCTGCTATATCGCCAGTGAACTGGCCGATTATATCCAGACCAATCGCATGAGCCACGTCCGCGGCGCCCCGATGCATCCCCAGACCCAGGGCAAGATCGAGCGCTGGCACCAAACCATGAAGAACCGCATCCTGCTGGAGAACTACTTCCTGCCCGGCGACCTGGAGGCCCAGATCGGCGCCTTCGTCGAACACTACAATCACAGGCGCTATCATGAGAGCCTCGACAACGTGACCCCGGCAGACGCCTACTTCGGCAGGGCCGCAGCCATCATAAAACAGCGCGAAAGGATCAAACGACAAACCATCCAGCATCGGCGCTTGCAGCACCGCAAGCTCGCCGCATAACATCAACCCAAAGACGAGGCCGATACTCCGCTAATCCAAGACCCAAACTGCGCCAAATGATCTGACGACGGACAGTGCCTAGTAACAGTCCTTGCGAGTGTGGGAGACTGGGCAATTAGCTCGTATAAAAGGCTGTCCGAAAACTGCTTGAGGCTACGCTTGTAGTTGGTTTCTCCCCTAACTTCTGTCCACAAAAACAAAGTCTGCTCAGTGGCAAGAATGGAGGTTTGCGTAGGCAGAGTTAGGGGCGAACGAAGAGATGCGGCTAGCTCTTCTAGCTCGCTGTCAGATACATAGTATTCCAAAGGCTACTTCTTGGCAGGGCGTCCCAAAGGGACGTAGAATTCACACCTCAACCGATGTGAAATGAGTATGGCCACCAGCCCCTTAGAGAGGGGGGAGGCAAACAATATTACTGATACACTAAGGTCGGTAAGCCTTTGAAAAGTCATGCTCTTTAGAGAAAGAGCAGAGTTGGCAGCACCAAACCTAGACAGCCAATATATTCCAGATTTACCGCCATGTCAAGAAAAATATTCTACAAGGGCGTCAGCGGCAGACGGTGACTCCAGATAGGTCGGTTCAATTGTCTCTGGAATCCCGCTCCACGGCCTTCTCTGGTGATCCTGAAGCCATTCTATTGGGCCTCAGACGGGGTTATAACGCCACTGACTTTACATTCATTTTTCCGCCCGCCTTGGGTAGGAGTGAGTACGATAACCTACATGGGGATGGTGGTACTCGCCCCCCTATCAGCGACCAACAATCGCAGCGGTTGCGGACAACACTCGCCCACTGCGTACGTCGAACGTGCAGTCGTAAACAGCTCTTCCCCAAGCACCAAATTCATTCTGCAGTTTCAAGCTATTGCCGCTTAGGGATACAATACCACGTTCTCTGTCCCTCCAGGTCACAATATTGAATTTGGGGTCAAACCACCCCGCATTCCAAGACGTGCCATAAATGGCGTCTCTGCGCTCGATGCGGGTCACCCCGCACGTGGCGCGCAACAATAACGGGCGGCGGTCGGCCATCGACGGGCGAACCACACGCCATGGCGGTTATGCGACCAGCCTGCGTATCCGCAAGCGGATCGAGGAATCGTTCGGCTGGATCAAGACCATTGCGGGGCAGCGCAAGACCCGGTTCAGAGGCATTGACCGCGTCGGATGGGCCTTCACCTTCAGCGCCGCTGCCTACAATCTGGTGCGCCTGCCAAAGCTGATGGGGGAGAACACCTGATGACAAACGCCCTGCAAACGCCTTGGTGGGCCCCCGGTGCACCGCTGTCCCAGCTTGCCGGCATGAATGGGCAGTCATTGGCGCCGTCAGCCCCATCGTCGGCCACCGTTGCAACCCTTAAGGCGACGATTTAGCCCTCGTTCGTCTGCACGCAGGACTTCTTCAACAGCCTGCTAAACGTTGCTCCCCCAAAAGTAGGGCGCGGAGAGTATCAGGTGTCCCCGGCGGCATTATGCTTTTTTTGTTGTGCGCAATGTGGGCATGAGACTGGCCACGCCGCACCGAAGGTTTCGGAAGCCGCCTCCAGCCGCGCCGCTATGTTCTCGGAGCGTCGCCGAATTTCTCGCTCACGGTTGCCTTTGCCAAAATATGTCCGGTCCGCGTAAAACTCAAAATTGTCAGGACTCCAGGCATGGAAAGTTGAATGCATTGAGCTCGAGCTAGGGTTGAGACTCAATCATAGCCAGTACGCAACTGCTGCTGCGAGCATGACGGCAGATAGATAATTCCGAGCGAGCTTGTCGTACCGTGTGGCGACGCGGCGGAAATCCTTGAGGCGGCAGAACATGGCCTCAACGCGCCAGCGGTCCTTGTAGCGTTTCTCATCGTATCGGATTTTGCGCTTGCGGTTCTTGCGGCCGGGGATCACCGGGATGGTGTTTTGACTTCGAAGAGTGGAGCGAAGACGGTTGGCATCATAGCCCCGGTCCGCGATAATCCTCTTCATACCCGTTGTGTGGGCGATGAGCAGATCTGCTCCCTTCATGTCCGAGGCATTGCCGGGTGTCAGGACGAGGCAGAGTGGTCTGCCGATAACGTCGACAAGCGCATGGACCTTGGTGGTCCGGCCACCACGCGAGATGCCAATGGCATTGGCTCGCGCCCCCCTTTTCCCCCACCTGCACAACGATGGGCCTTGATATAGCTGCTGTCGATCTGGGCGGTCTCGGCAATCCAGCCCTGTTCGGTCAGAGCCGCAAGAATGCGTGCCCATATACCGCGGCGGCTCCAACGGTTCCAACGATTGTAGATGGTGGTCGAAGGACCATACTCGCCAGGGCAATCAGCCCAGCGCCCGCCGCATTTGAGCATGTGAATGATCCCCGAAATCACCCGCCGGTCATCAACCCGTCGGGCTCCAGGCTGGTTCTTGGGAAGGTGGGGCTCAATGGCCACCCAGGCTTCGTCACTCAACCAAAACAGTCTGCTCATCAATGCCTCCGGCTTATCCGAAGCCAGAGAATCTGATTTGCAGCCCCTATTCAACAACCTGATTGGGTTTGGACCCTAGTAGTGCACTTCGGCAAATTTTTCTGCTCGATTTCCAAGAAACTCGGCAAGAAAGCGTAGTCAGCGAGAAATGTACTGTCCCCGAATTCGTATCCAGAGCTGTACCGGTCGCTTTCCCAGCGCTCCACGATCTCAATTCTTATCCTTAATGGATCACCATCCTTCATTTCCCTAGTGTTGATCTCGTGTTTGCATAAATAGGGAACCTGTTCATCTGAGAATACGGGCGTCTCCGCCACGGCACCGTATGCATTAACCTGATTCAGGATCGCGTCGTTGAATATTGCCCCAGTTAAAATAGCCCCTGTCAGATAGGCACCTGAAAGGTCAGCGCCGGTGAAGTCTGCGCCGGAGAGATCAGAAAACGCCAGCACAGCCCCCTTCAAATTCGCGTTCCGGAAGTTCGCTCCACTGAAGTCCGCCAGCAGCCAAGTGCTATTCGCAAGATCCGCTCCCTCCCATACACTTGCAGTAGCCACCACGAGGGCAGCGTTTATATCCGATCCTTGCAGGCGGGTAAGGGTCGCAGCAGATAGGGTTGCATACCTCAGATACGATGAAGTGAGATCGGCGTCCGTCAGGTTCGCGTTGCTCAAATTGATTGCGTGCATCAAAGCGCTGCGAGCGCGAAGTCCTGACAGGTCGCCGCCCTCGAATGACACGCCGCTGAGGTCCGAACCGTCCAAATTGTTTCCATTGTCTATCCACAATCTGATCGCTTGATTCTGACCTCTTACCGATCCGTCCGACAGTTCAGAGACCTCGCGGATTGTGTTCATTGCCAGGTTAAGCGAGGTTGTGTCGTCGATCCTCTTTAACGACACCCTGAGGTCGTCCAGCGTCCCAATCAACGCCTCTGCAGTGCCTAAGTCACCGCTTGAAAGCGCATCCCAGGCGTACGCGATTGCAGGATCCGTGGACGTGGTCGATTGTAAACTACCGCGCAGCTGCCTGTATTTGTTGGCCCATTCGTCAGCTGCCTTCTGCAACTGCTGGTTATCAAGTCCAAGTTGCAGGATGCGCTCAGAGAGCTTTTCTATGACGGCCGGATCTATTCCCGGGCATTGAATGGTGATCGTATTTCCAACGCCAGACGCATGCAAATTGCAATTGTTATTGCTTCCGGAAACGTGCAGCTGCGACATCGCCGGAGCGCCTGCTGAAATTAGAAGCACCACAACTGAGCACCCAAGCCGTTTCAGCATGATACGTTTATTGTCGAGTTATTCGCTGATGCCGCGACGTTTCCACAGTTGTTGTCACCGGTCACCGATAGGGCCGGCTTTTGAGAATCGTCCTGACCGAAAAAGAACTTCGTGATATCAATCGAGCCTGTTGCAAGAGTTGCAGCAGCTGCGCCGACTGTAACTACTGCAGCCATTGAAGCGAAGAGAGTTCCCTTTTTGGTCATTGGATGCCCCCCAACCGATAAGATCATCCAAATGAATTTACGGGTTGAGGTCAAGTGGCCCGTTTCTAGGCGGTGTGGACGAAGTGGATTCCCAAATCAGCTAATCGCTGATTCAATGCTGTTCTTTGCGGAGAGCAGCGTTGGTTCGGGGTTTGATGTCAGATGCAGAGTGGGCCTTCTTCGAACCGTTCGTGGTGGAGAAGGGTCCGAGACGAGGTCGGCGGCCGCGTGATCATCGGCTGGTGCTGGATGGGGTGTTCTGGATAGCCCGCACGGGAACCGCCTGGCGGGATCTGCACAGCCATTTTGGCCCATGGAACTCAGTCTATCGCCAGTTCCGGCGTTGGACGCAGGCGGGGATCTGGGATGTGATGCTGGAGGCCTTGAACGAGACGGGAGCGGGTAACGATAGCGTTCAGATGATCGACTCTACCATCATCCGCGCCCATCAGCACGCCGCCGGCGCGCTAAAAAAGGGGATGCGGACCAAAGTCTTGGCCGCTCTCGTGGTGGTTTCTCGACCAAGATCCATCTCCGCAGCAACGCTCTCGGCCTCCCTGTCGCGGTCACGCTGAGCGGCGGACAGGTCTCCGACGTGAAAGGCTACGTGCCGATCATGGACCAGCCCGGTCCGAGACCCTGCGTGCTGCTCGCCGACAAGGGATACGACGCCGACTTCATCCTGGCTGACCTGGAGGCCCGCGGCGTGGCCGCTGTCATTCCGGCCAAACGAAACCGCAAGGTTCAGTCCGTTATCGACGGCCATATCTATGCCTTGAGAAACCTCGTCGAGCGATGCTTCTCCAAGCTCAAGCACAGCCGCCGCTTAGCCACGCGATACGACAAAACCGCCGATAGATTCCTCGGCTTCGTTCTCGTCGCGTCGATCCGGTTGTGGGTCAGACACTTTGTCCACACAACCTAGTTAGCTAAGTTTGGCTCGCTCCGGGTGCTCGGGTAGCTGCGTGTCATAAACAGCCGTCAGCGACCTTCTCTGTGGCTCCTAGGGGCCTTCCGTGTGCGGTGGAGGCGTTGGGATCCGGGTGGGGGTAGCATGGACAACGAGCAAGCTGACAAGAGAATTGAAATGCCCCAGGCGGCTCTTGCCCGATACCAATTGATGGCGAGAGCAGGTCATCTTCCGGTAGCTGATATGAAGTTTATGCTCAGAGAAAACGATCTGTTGGAGCGCATAGCCACCCACGGTGTGGTTGGGGAAAGTCTAATTGTTCTCTCGAAGTTCGTCTTGCCAAAGGCGGTGACTCGTCCAATGGGCAACCCTCTACATCAAGGAGGATACTGTTGCCAAAGACCCGGTCCCTGACCCTCGGATGATCTCGGAATTCTGTCGCCTAAGGCTGAAATCCGTCCTTGTTGATGGCGAGATCGAGTTGATGGCGAACTACCTCGTCGGCCTGCTCGAGATAATGGCTTATCCCAGCCGTTTCCAGCTGATAGCGGCCATGAACCCCTGCAAATGCGGCCTCGCCGGCACACCGGGCCACACCTGCAAGCGCGGTGCCGCCTGCGCCGATGATTATCAGTCCCGCGTCTCGGGACCCTTCCTCGACCGCATCGATATTCGTATCGACGTTCCAGCAGTCTCCGCAGCCGACATGATTGGACCGTCCGACCATGCCGAAGCCTCCAGCGTCGTCGCCGAACGCGTGGCAAGGGCAAGGGAACGCCAGCGCCTGCGCTACGCCGAGGCCGGTCACCCCGACATCCTCACCAATGCTGCCGCCGGGCCAACCCTCATTGAAAAAATCGTCAATCCCGACGTCGAGAGCCAGGCCCTCCTCATGCAGGCCGCCAATCGCTTCAATCTCTCGGCCCGCGCCTATCACCGTGTGCTCAAGGTGGCGCGCACCTTGGCCGATCTGGCCGGCGTCGATAAGGTGGCCCGCCCCCACATCGCCGAAGCGCTGGGCTACCGCCTCAATTTCGGCAATTGACGATCCAAGCCAGGAATTTTCCATGAAGCACCGAATTTCCGCCGGCGTCCTTGCCATGCGCGGCGATGAAATCCTGCTGGTGCGCCATTTCCGGCCCGGCAAACACGATTTTTGGGCCGGTCCCGGCGGTGGCGTTGAAGGCAGTGAGGAGCTGGCCGAGGCCGCCGAGCGCGAGGCTTTCGAGGAAACCCGGTTGCGCGTCGCCACCTCGTCCCTCGCCTATATCGATGAGCTGGTCGACGGCTGGGGCCGGGTCGTAAAATTCTGGTTCCTGGCCGAATACGTTTCGGGCGAGATCGACGTCACCAGAAATCCCGCATCAGGCGAGGCGATCAGCGAGGCCGGCTGGTTCGGCCAGAACACTCTGCCCAAAGGTCATGTGTTCCCCGAAATCCTGCGCGACCGCTTCTGGGAGGATCGGCACACCGGTTTTCCCGCCCCCATAAAACTGCCCCTGCGAACCTCGATCTTCTGAAGGAGCACGCGACCTTGGCACTTCTCGGCACAGTGGTGGAGTGGAACGACGAGCGCGGCTTCGGTTTCATCGCGGCGGATGACGGCGAGCGCTATTTCGTCCACATCAGCGAAGTCGGCAGGCGCAAGCGGCGTCCGGCCTTGGGTGATCGCGTTGATTTCGTTCCCAAGAAGGGCTCCGATGGGCGCATCCAGGCCGCGTCGGTCCGTCTTTCGGGCGCGACAAAGCCCATTGTCCGCCCTGCCCGGCCAATGGCGGCGCCGCGCCCGCAGGCCCTTTCCGAGTGGCGCTTGCCCCTCGCTGCGGCCTTTGTTGGTCTTATCACAATCGGCTGGTTGCTCGGCCCGGTCCCCCTTTGGCTCTTGGCCGCCTATGGGATGATGGCTCTCGTGACCTTCATCTCCTACTGGGTCGACAAGCGCGCGGCCGAGGCCGGCAAGTGGCGCACCAGCGAGGCAACGCTGCATGGTTTTGATCTGGCCTTCGGCATTGTCGGGGGCCTCGCCGGGCAGATACTCCTCCGCCACAAGACCCGAAAATCCGGATTTGCGGGGATCACAGCGGCAATTGCGCTGCTGCACCTCGCCTTTCTGCTGGCCGTCATGCTCGGTTGGATCGATATCGCGCCAATAGCGAACGCCCTGGGCTTGGCTTAGCCCAGGGCGCTGGTGTTTCACGTGAATCCGAGGGAGGTTCTGCCCGGATTTCAGTGAAATTGTGCGGTTTCGGTGGAGTCGGCCATCGCCGTGGTGGCGCTCTGGCCTTCGCTCACGGTCATCGACACGGCATCGAAATAGCTCGTCCCCACTTCGCGCTGGTGGCGAACGGCCGAGAAACCGTGTTTTTCGGCGGCAAATTCGGCCTGCTGCAGCGCCGAGTAGCCGGCCATGCCACGTTCCTTGTAGCTGCGCGCCAGCTCGAACGTGGTGAGGCTGAGATTGTGAAAGCCCGCCAGCGTGATGAACTGGTATTTGTAGCCCATGGCGCCCAGCTCGCGCTGGAACTTTTCCATTTCCGCCTCGCCCATATGCTTGGCCCAGTTAAAGCTCGGCGAGCAATTATAGGCGAGCATCTGCTCCGGATATTCCTTGCGAATCGCTTCGGCGAATTTGCGCGCTTCTGCCAGGTCCGGCGTCGACGTTTCGCACCAGATGAGGTCGGCATAGGGCGCATAAGCCAGACCACGGGCAATGGCGCAGTCAATACCGCCCTTGAGCCGATAAAAGCCTTCAGCCGTGCGCTCGCCGGTGACGAAGGGGCGATCATATTCGTCGATATCCGAGGTGATCAGCCGTGCAGCTTCCGCGTCCGTACGGGCCATGATCAACGTCGGAACGCCCAATACGTCCGCCGCGAGACGGGCGACATTCAGCGTCTTGACAAATTGCGCGGTGGGAACCAGCACCTTCCCACCGAGATGCCCGCACTTCTTCTCGCTCGCCAGCTGATCCTCAAAATGCACCGCCGCTGCGCCGGACTCGATCATCGCCTTCATCAGCTCGAACACATTGAGCGCGCCGCCAAAACCGGCTTCGGCGTCGGCAATGATGGGCACGAAGAAATCGTGATCGGTGGTGGCAATGCCGTCGGCCTTTTCCATGGTCTGGATCTGGTCGGCGCGCTGCAGGGCCTTGTTGATGCGCTTGACCACGGAAGGAACGCTGTCCACCGGGTAAAGCGACTGATCCGGATACATATTGCCCGAGGTGTTCGCGTCCGCTGCCACTTGCCAGCCGGAAAGATAAATGGCTTTCAGGCCGGCCTTGACCTGCTGCACCGCCTGGTTGCCGGTAAACGTGCCCAGCGTCGGCACGAAATCTTCTGTGTGCAGCAGTTCCCAAAGACGTTTGGCGCCATTTTCGGCCAGCGTATGCCGGATGGGCAGGGACCCGGCCAGCCGGCGCACATCGGCGGGCGTATAGTTGCGCGAAATAGTGCGCCAGCGATCCGGCGCGTAGTCCGGCGTCGGGAAGCTTTCGGGCTTGTGGGGCTTGTCGAGCATGCTTTTCTCCTCTTGAGGCATGGCTCCGCCGGTCCCGCCGCAGCAGGTTCTGGCAGTTTTCTGGGTGATTCACGTGGAACACGGATTTTAGGGGTGCAAATTGGTGCAGTCGTCTCCCTCCCCCTTGTGGGGAGGGATCAAGGGTGGGGGTGGTAGGCTCGTGCCATCACACGCGGCCCCCTGCCCTAAGCCGAAACCCGACGGCTGAAAGTCGCTGCAATCATGCCGGCGCCGGAAAACAATTCCTGCGCTTCTTCCGCGCCCACCAGGGTGAACTGATGGCGGCCAATGCGCCCGGCAATGGTGAAACCCTGATCATCAAGACCGCGGGCCTTGAACTGCGCCATGGCCTCCTGCGCAGTCGGGGCAATGATGGTGATGTACTCGTCGCGTTGAGCGATATCGCTGTTCATCGAATGTCTCCTCGTCGTTGATGTAAAGATTTGACATCTGCGCTCTCTATGCAAGAACTAACGACAAAAGCGGCTGTAAAGCTGTAAAGCGCCTGTCAATCGGTACTGTCATGAATGTAAAGCGTGTAAAGTTCGGGAGGTCGGAATGGAGGCATCGGCAAGCCAGATCGGCGGGCGCATCAAGCGCTTGCGCCGCGTTCGGCATCTCAACCAGGCCGACCTCGCTGCCGCGCTGGGCATTTCGCCAAGCTACCTCAATCTCATCGAGCACAATCGCCGCAAGGTGACGGTGCCGCTGTTGTTTTCCATCGCGGGCTATTTTGGCGTCGAGCCGGGCGAGCTGGTCGACAGCGATGAAGGTCGGCTGGTCGGTGATCTCATGGAGATTTTCGGCGACGATCTCTTTGCCGACAGTGACCTCACCAATCTCGAGATCCGTGACCTAGCGCACGCCAATCCGGCGGCAGCGCGAGCAGTGTTAAAGCTCTATGACCGCTACAAAAACCTGACAGGCGAAGAAACTCCGCGCCCGGTGCAAGGTGAGGCGGAACCCTTCCACCTCGCCACCGATGCCATCTCCGATTTCCTCCAGGCCAATGCCAATCATTTTCCCATCCTCGAGGAAGCCGCGGAACGCGTCCGCATCGACATAGACAATTCCGGCGATAGTTTTGAAACCGGCATAAGAACCTATCTTTTCAACGTCTTCGGGCTCGAAACCCGTCTGGCCTCCCTGCCCCATGGCGTGGCGCGCCAGCTCGATTCGGCGCGCCGGCATCTGCTGGTGTCCGACCTCCTGCCTGGTGAGACCGCGTCTTTCCTGCTCGCCCAACAAATCGGCACGCTGGCCGCCAGTGCCGAAATCGCAGCCGTCATTGAGGCGGCCAATCTGCCCGAGGGCGACGCCCCGGCTTTGGCGCGAAACGTGCTCTCGTCCTATTTCGCCGCCGCCCTGCTCATGCCTTATGAGCCATTTCTGAAAGCCTGCCGCGATCATCGCTATGATATCGATCGCGTCGGTCGGCGGTTTGGCGCCAGTTTCGAGCAGGTCTGCCATCGCATGACCACGCTGCAGCGCAAGGGCGCTTCGGGCATTCCGCTCCACCTGGTGCGCACCGATATTGCAGGAAACATTTCAAAGCGCTTTTCGCTCTCGGGCATTCACATCCCGCGCCATTCGGGAGCCTGCCCGCGCTGGAATATCTATGCCGCTTTCCTCGCGCCCGACCGCATCAATGTGCAGATCAGCCAGATGCCCGATGGCCAGCGCTATTTCTGCATCGCCCGCACCATCACCAAGGGGGACTATCGCTACAATGCCCCGCGTCGGCATCTCTCCATCGGGCTGGGCTGCGCCATCCACCACGCCAGGGAGATGATTTATTCCGAAGGCGTCGATCTCACCAGCGAGCAGCAGATCGTGCCCATCGGCACCGGCTGCCGCATCTGTCCACGCCTCGAATGCTCAAGCCGCGCCCATCCGCCGGCCGATCACCGCTTCCGTCTCGACGAGACCATCCGTCCAGAAAGCATTTATGCAAGAATGGGTTAGCCGGCCTGCATGTGCTGGGCATCCCGTTCCCAGCTCTCGCGCCATTCGCGCTCCAGCACGGCGCGGCGCTTGCCATAGCGCTCTTCGGTAAGGGTCAGGCACACAATCCGGTCGGTCCTGAAATTGCGAAAATCTTCCCGCAGGCAACACCAGGCGGAAATGGTCTGCTTGCCCTCGTAAAAGGCGATGCCCACCGGCCAGATGGTGCGGCTCGAAACGCGCCCCTGTTCGTCTTCATAGTCGATGCGCACGGCCTTTTCCTGCCGCATGGCCAGCCTGATATCGCTCAGCACCGGGATCGGCTTGCGCTTGCCCCACACCGCCACCGGCCACAGTGCCGTATCGCTGATCCGGTCGCGCAGATCCTCGGGTGATGCGGTGGCGATTTTTGCCAGTGCATTGCGAGCAGCTGCACCCAGCTGGTCGTCCGGCTGGGCTTCCACCCAGCGCGCGCCGAGCACCAGGGCTTCCAGCTCTTCGGGGGAAAACATCAGCGGCGGGAGGAAAAATCCGGGCTTCAGCATATAGCCGATCCCCGCCTCGCCATCGATCGGCGCGCCGAGCCCGATCAGCGTCTGGATATCGCGATAGAGCGTGCGCACGGAAACGCCCTGCTCCTCGGCCAGTGCCGCCGCCGTGATCGGCCGGCGATGGCGCCGCAGCGCGTCCATGATGGCAAAAAGCCGCTCGGTCTTGTCCATCGCGCTTCCTCCGGAGGACGGAGAGGGTGCCAAATTCAGCACCTTAGGTCTATGGGCGATCGCCCAAACCCCCACCTATCCTCCCCCTGTCAGGGGGAGGAACAAATCGAGTGTGTCACGAAAATTGGGGAGCCGCCGGCAGATCCCTCCCCCTTGTCAGGGGCTTCGCGCCGGGCAGGCAAAATTGCTCCTGAAGAGCAATTTTAGGCAAGAAGGCCATGAGAGCTATGCTCGAATGGCTAGGTAGGAGGGGATACTCCCCCTATTCCGCGATCTCGATCTCGCACCAATGGCTGTAGGGCCGGTCCGGCGTGTGGATGATGTTGGGGAAATGCGGATTGTGCAGCGCGTCGGCCAGGTTCTGGTCCTCGAGGCAAAGGCCCGAGAAGCGGCCATAGGTCTTGCCACCCAACCCCGGCACCGGAATGTCGGTCCAGACGCTGTTATAGACCTGCACGCCCGGCCGATCGCTCCAGATCTTGAGGGTGAGGTCCTTGTCCGGCGACACAACCGTGGCAATCGGATCGCTGGTCTTGCGACCGCTGTCGAGCACCATGCCAATATCATAATCGACCGGCTGGCCTTCTGCGTCGCGCATGGTCCGCGCCGTGCGCAGATCATATTTCGTGCCGCGCGAAGGCAGGATCGCGCCGGTCGGCGCCAGATCGTCGCCAAGCAGCGTATAGGCGCTCGAATTGACCTGGATCGAGTGATCGAGCACGTCGTCGGTGGTGCCGAGATTGAAATATTGGTGCTGCACGAGGCTGATCGGCGTGGCGCGGTCGGTCGTTGCGCTGAGCTCCAGCCGCAGCTTGTTGCCCAGCAGCGTATAGGTCGCAGCAAAATTCACATTACCGGGGTAACCCATTGCGCCGTCGGGCGAAAAATGGGTGAAGCGCACGGCGTTATTGGCGCTGTCCGCCTGCCCCGACCACACCTGTCGGCCAAGGCCCTCGGTGCCGCCATGCAGCTGCAGATCGCCCGCATTGGGCGGCAGCTTATAGGTGACGCCGTCGATCTCGAACGAGGCATCCTTGATGCGATTGGCAACGCGTCCGGCCAGCGAGCCGAAATGCGGGCTGTGCAGCGGATAGGGCTCAAAACTGTCAAAGCCGAGCACCACGCTCCGCTCGCCGCCCGCCACCGGCACGCGCCAGTCCCGCACGGCCACGCCATAGCCGATGATATCGACGGTTACGCCAGTGTCGCTGACCAGACGAAACTGGTCGACGCGCTTGCCGCCATGCTCGCCGAAGGTAGATACCGCAATCGCCATCCGCTTGCCCTCTCGCAATTTCTGGCGGGCAGGTCTAGCCCTATTTGCCCCTCTCGGGCAACGCCGCACTTGACCTTTGTGCCAGGGCTCGGGAACTGTGCGTCTGTTGGAAATGATAAAACTGGGGGGCAGAGTGGACGACGAGGCAGTCCGGCGCCGGGTGACGGTGCATGATGTAGCGCGCTCTGCCGGCGTGTCCCTGGCCACGGTGGACCGTGTCCTCAATGGTCGCCCCGGGGTGCGCGCCGCCACGGCTGAAAAGGTCGAGGAGGCCATTGCCAGCCTCGGATTTTCGCGCGATCTCAATGCCTCGCTGATGGCCCGGGCGCGGGATCTGTCGATCCTGTTCTTCATCCCCGACAGCGCCAATGAATTCATGGACAGCCTCGCCGATGCGGTGGGGCGTCGCGCGCCGCAGGCCAATTCCGACCGCATCCACATCTCCACCCAGCGCGTCCGCGCCCTTGATGCCGGGGCCCTCGCCCGCGAGCTCGATCGCCTTTCCCCGCAAAGCTGCGACTGCGCCGTCATCGTCGCCAGCGAAGACCCGGCCATTGTCGCTGCCGTCGATTCGGCTACGCGCCGGGGTATCGTGGTGATGACGCTGGTGTCCGACCTGCCCGGCTCCGGTCGGCGCCACTTCATCGGCATCGACAATGTTGCAGCCGGCCGTACGGCAGCCTCCCTGCTCGGACGCTTCCTGCCCGCCGGTGGCAAGGTGGCCGTTATCGCCGGTTCCCTCCACCTTCGCGATCACAAGGAGCGCTTTGAGGGATTTTCCCAAGTTCTCGGCGCGGAATTTTCGGGCGTCGACCCGATCGGCCCGTTTGAGGGGCATGACGACGGCGCGGAAACCGAGACCCTGGTCGCCGACATTCTCGCGAAACACCCAGATCTTTCAGGCCTATACAATCTCGGCGCTGGCAATGCCGGGCTCGTCGCGGCGCTCGAAAAATCCGGTCGCGCCCGGAGCATTCGCGTCATCGCGCACGAATTGACCGGCCCCACCCGCGCTGGCCTCAAATCCAGCGCCATCGACGTGGTCCTCGACCAGAACCCGGATGGCGAAATCCGGGAGGTGATTGCCGCCGCACGGTCCCTTGCCTTGTCGACGCCGCGGCCCCTTGCCAGCGACCCCATTGAAATTGGGATTTTCCTGCGCGACAATCTGCGCTAAACAAACGTCCAATCAAAACATGGGCGGCCCAAAATTGGGCAGGAGGAGGAGCTGATGTTGCTTTTGATCATTTCTGAGGTACGTGCCTCATGACCTTCCTCGGCATCGATATCGGCACGTCCGGGGTCAAGGCTCTGCTCATCGACGACAACGGCCGCGCCATCGGCGAAGCCTCCGCGCCCGCCGTCGAGCCGGTCCGCCCCCATCCGGGCTGGTCGGAACAAAATCCCGCTGATTGGTGGACTGCCACCCTCGGCGCCATCGACAAGCTCAAGCAAAGCCACCCGACCGAGCTCGCCGATGTGCGCGGTATTGGCCTCTCCGGCCACATGCATGGCGCGACGCTTCTCGATGCCAATGACGAGGTGCTGCGCCCCTGCATCCTCTGGAATGACGGCCGCTCTTCCGCCGAATGCGGGGAAATGGAAGCCGCGCTCCCCAATCTGCGCGATCTCGCCGGCAATATCGCCATGCCCGGCTTCACCGCGCCAAAAATCGCCTGGGTCCGCAAGCACGAGCCGGCCATCTACGACAAAATCGCCAAGGTGCTGCTGCCCAAGGCTTACGTCCGCCTGCTGCTCACCGGCGAGCACGTCGAAGACATGTCCGACGCCGCCGGCACGCTCTGGCTCGACGTCGCCAAGCGCGACTGGTCGGACGAATTGCTCGGCGTCACCGGCCTCACCCGCGGGCACATGCCGCGTCTGGTGGAAGGCTCTGCCGTCTCGGCGCAGCTCAAGCCCGAATTCGTCTCCCGCTGGGGGATGTCGGGCACCGTCGTCGTCGCCGGTGGCGCGGGCGACAATGCGGCGGCCGCCTGTGGCATCGGCGCCATCCGTCCCGGCGAGGGCTTTGTCTCCCTCGGCACGTCAGGCGTGCTTTTCGTCTCCAACGAAAAGTTCAGCCCCAATACCCACGGCGCCGTCCACGCCTTCTGCCACGCCATTCCCGATACCTGGCACCAGATGGGCGTCATCCTTTCGGCGACCGATTCGCTGAACTGGCTCTCCCGCATCACCGGCAAGAAGCAGGCCGAGCTCGCAGGCGAAGCCGAGGCCCAGTTTGCCGGTCCGGGCGAAGCGATCTTCCTGCCCTATCTCTCGGGTGAGCGCACTCCGCACAACAATGCCAATGCCCGCGGCTCCTTTGTCGGTCTCAGCCAGTCCACCGACAGCGCCCAGCTGGCCCAGGCCGTCATGGAAGGTGTCACCTTCGCCATGCGTGATTGCCAGCGCGTCCTCGCCGATGCCGGTACCTCCATCAATCGCCTCCTGGCGGTGGGCGGCGGTTCAAAATCCGCCCTTTGGTTGAAGATGCTGGCGACCAATCTCGACATGGAAATCGCCCTCCCCGAGGACGGTGATTTCGGTGGCGCGCTCGGCGCCGCCCGCCTCGGCCTCTGCGCCGCCACCGGCGCCAAGCCCGCCGATGTCATGGCCATGCCGCCCATCAAGACAATTATCGCGCCCGACACATCCCTGTCGGCCGCCTATTCCGATCAATATGCGCGCTACCGCGCACTCTACCCCGCCATTGAGGAGGCAATTTCGTGAGCGACTTTTTTAAGGGCCTGTCGCAGGTCAAGTTTGAAGGCACCGAGAGCAAGAACCCGCTCGCCTATCGCCACTACAACAAGGACGAAGTGATCGCCGGCAAGCGGATGGAAGACCATATCCGCCCGGCCATCGCCTATTGGCACACTTTTGCCCAGGAAGGCGGCGACCCCTTCGGCGGCCGTACGTTCGATCGCCCGTGGTTCGACAAGGGTCTCGATGGCGCCAAGCTCAAGGCTGAAGTCGCCTTCGAGTTCTTCGATCTCATCGACGTGCCCTTCTTCGCCTTCCACGACGTCGACGTCGCTCCTGAAGGCGCAACGCTTGAAGAGAGCAACAAGAACCTGCGCATCATCGGCAATATCATTGCCGCCAACATGCAAAAGTCCGGCAAGAAGCTCCTCTGGGGCACGGCCAACCTCTTCTCGAACCGGCGCTACATGGCCGGCGCCGCCACAAATCCCGATCCGGAAGTCTTCGCCTATGCCGCCGGTCAGGTAAAATCCGTGCTCGAGCTGACCCATGAACTGGGCGGCGAGAACTATGTGCTCTGGGGCGGCCGCGAGGGCTACGAAACCCTCCTCAACACCAAGATCGGGCAAGAGCAGGACCAGATGGCCCGCTTCCTGCACCTCGTCATCGAGCATGCCGAAAAGATCGGCTTCACCGGCCAGATCCTCATCGAACCCAAGCCGCAGGAACCATCCAAGCACCAGTACGACTACGACGTCGCCACGGTCTTTGGCTTCCTCCAGAAGTACGGCCTCGAAAAGAAGGTGAAGTGCAATATCGAGGTCGGCCACGCCTTCCTCGCAGGCCACTCCTTCGAACACGAGCTGGCTGTTGCCTCTTCGCTGGGCATGCTCGGCTCGGTCGACGCCAACCGCAACGATTTGCAGTCCGGCTGGGACACCGACCACTTCCCCAATAATGCGGGGGAAATGGCGCTCGCCTTCTACTACATCTTGAAGCAGGGCGGTCTGGGCAAGGGCGGCTTCAATTTCGACGCCAAGGTCCGTCGCCAGTCGCTCGATCCGGCCGATCTGCTCCATGGTCACATCGGCGGTCTCGATACCCTCGCCCGCGGCCTCAAGGGCGCCGTTGCCCTCATTGAAGATGGTGAGTTCGACAAGCTGCTCGACGATCGCTACGCCGGTTGGGACAATGGCCTCGGCAAGGACATCCTCGGCGGCAAGCTCTCGCTCGCCGACATCGCCGCCAAGGTCGCCACCGACAACATCAACCCCCAGCCGCGTTCCGGCCGCCAGGAATATCTCGAAAACCTGGTCAACCGCTTCGTCTGATCACCCAAGCGCGGAACCCCCTTCTCCCCTTGAGGGAGAAGGTGTCGGCGCAGCCGACGGATGAGGGGTCTGCGATTTCATCGCTCGCGCAGCGCGCGCGGCGAAAACCCCTCACCCGCCCTTCGGGCACCCTCTCCCTCAAGGGGAGAGGGCTATGGAGCCGAACGCTCATGCCGCAAATCACCAATCCCATCCTGCCCGGCTTCAATCCGGATCCGTCCATCCTCCGCGTCGGCGAGGATTATTACATCGCCACCTCCACCTTCGAGTGGTTCCCGGGCGTTCAGATCCACCACTCAAAGGACCTGGCCAATTGGGAGCTCGTCACCCGTCCGCTCAACCGGAAAACCCAGCTCGACATGCGCGGCGATCCCGACAGCTGCGGCGTCTGGGCCCCCTGCCTCACCCATGACGGCGAAAAATTCTGGCTGGTCTATACCGACGTCAAGCGGAAGGATGGCTCGTTCAAGGACGCGCATAATTACATCGTCTGGGCCGAGAACATTGAGGGCCCCTGGTCTGATCCGATCTACGCCAATAGCTCAGGCTTTGACCCCTCCCTCTTCCATGATGACGACGGCAAGAAGTGGTTCGTCAACATGACCTGGGACCACCGCCGCCGCCCCCTGCTCTTCGCCGGCATTGCGCTCCAGCAGTTCGATCCCGAGCTCGGCAAACTCGTCGGCCCGATCAAGAACATCTATCAGGGCACCGATCTCGAGCTGGTCGAAGGCCCGCACCTTTACAAGCGCAACGGCAAGGACGGAAAGCCCTGGTATTATCTGCTGACCGCCGAAGGTGGCACGGCCTATGACCATGCCTGCACCTTCGCTCGCTCGCGCAATATCGACGGGCCCTACCAGACCCATCCGGATAAATATATCCTGACCTCCAAAGACGCGCCCCTCGCTGCCATTCAGCGCGCCGGCCATGGCGACCTTGTCGAGACGCCCGATGGCAAGACTTATCTCGTCCATCTCGGCGGCCGCCCAACCACCCAGGAACGCCGCTGCGTGCTTGGCCGCGAGACCTCTATCCAGGAGGCCTATTGGGGCGATGATGACTGGATTCACGCGAAACACGGGCCTGTTCCGTCCCTTCATGTCGAAGTTCCGGGCACGCGCGACGAGGCCAAATACTGGGCCGAGCAGCGCTATACTTTTGAAAATGGCCTGCCCCTCGATTTCCAGTGGCTGCGCACCCCGGAGACCGAGCGCATCTTCTCGACCCAGGAGGGCAAGCTGCGCCTCTTTGGCCGCGAATCCATCGGCTCGTGGTTCGAGCAATCCCTGGTCGCCCGTCGCCAGACCCATTTCTCCTATGACGCCGAGACGGTCGTGGACTTCAAGCCCACCGACGAGCGCACCATGGCGGGCCTAACGGCCTATTACAGCCGCTACAACTTTTTCTACCTCGCGGTCACAGCCCATTCTGACGGCCAGCGCGAGCTGCTGATCATGTCCTCGGAAGTCTCCTGGCCCGACGGCAACATGCGCTTCCCGGCCGCCCCGGTGCAGATCCCCGATGAGGGCAAGGTCCGGCTGGCCCTCACCATCCGCGGTCGAAACCTGCAGTTCTTCTACGCCCTCGAGGGCCAGGAACTGCAGCCCATCGGCCCGGTGCTCGATGCCTCGATCCTCTCGGACGAATGCGGTGGCCACCAGGCCCATGGCAGTTTTACCGGAGCCTTCGTCGGCGTCGCCGCCCACGACCTCAACGGCACCGCCAGCCCCGCCGATTTCGATTATTTTGTCTACCGGCCCCAGCACGACCCATCCGACCGCTACGAGATCGACAGCCTGCAATAGCTGCTACCCCCACCTAACGTCCCCCTGAAAAAGGGGGAGGGACAAACCCAGCTTGTGGCACCTCCTTGCCCCGCCACCGGCCCAACCTCTCCCCCTCCCAGGGGGAGGCCGGGTGGCGGTTCTGCGAGAGCCCTGGCGTCACCTCCCTGCCCCCAAAATAAAATATCGTTCCAAAACATTGCCCCCAGAGAGGACGTTCTGCCCCTTCCCCGGCTTGTCTTTAACTTGGCGATTGAGGAGTTTATGGCCAACCCATTGGGAGCCTCGTCATGAAACTCGAATCCATCGCCCTGCACCACGGATACACGTCCGAAGCCACCACCAAGGCCGCGGCCGTTCCAATCTACCAGACCACGTCCTACACCTTCGACAACACCCAGCACGGCGCTGACCTGTTTGACCTGAAGGTCCCGGGCAATATCTATACCCGTATCATGAACCCCACCCAGGCGGTTCTCGAAGCGCGCGTCGCCGAAATGGAAGGCGGCATCGCCGCTCTGGCCCTCGCCTCCGGCATGGCCGCCATCACCTATGCCATCCAGACCATTGCCGGCGTTGGCGATAACATCATCTCCATCTCCCAGCTGTATGGCGGCACCTATAATCTCTTCGTCCACGCCTTCCCCCGCCAGGGCATCGAAACCCGTCTCGTCTCCCACGACGATTACGAGGGTTTTGAAAAGGCCATCGACGAGAACACCAAGGCCGTCTTCCTCGAATCCATCGGCAATCCGGCCGGCAATGTCGTCGACATCGAAAAGATCGCCGAGATCGCCCATCGCCATGGCGTGCCGGTCATCGTCGACAACACCGTCGCGACCCCCTACCTCACCCGCCCGTTTGATTTCGGTGCCGACATCGTTGTCCACTCGCTGACCAAATATATCGGCGGCCACGGCGTCGCCATCGGCGGCATCATCGTGGATTCGGGCAAGTTCGACTGGAAGGCCAACGCAGCACGCTTCCCGATCCTCAACGAGCCCGATCCGTCCTATCACGGCGTCGTCTATACCGAGGCGCTTGGCCCCGCAGCCTATATCGGCCGCGCCCGCGTCGCCCCGCTGCGCAATACCGGCGCCGCCATCTCCCCGCACAATGCCTTCCTCATCCTGCAGGGTCTCGAAACCCTCGGCCTCCGCATGGAGCGCCACACCGAAAACGCCCTCAAGGTTGCCAAGCACTTGCAGGCGCATCCAAAGGTGCAGTGGGTCAATTATGCCGGCCTCGAAGACAGCCCCTATAACGCTGTCGCCAAGAAGATCTCCAAGGGTTCGGGTTCAGGCATCCTGTCCTTCGGCATCGAAGGCGGCAAGGAAGCCGGCGGCCGCTTCATCGATGCGCTGCAGATGATTTTGCGACTCGTCAATATCGGCGACGCCAAGTCCCTCGCCACCCACCCGGCCTCCACCACCCACCGCCAGCTCTCCCCCGAAGAACTGAAAAAAGCCGGCGTCTCCGAAGACCTCGTCCGCATTTCGGTCGGCATCGAACATGTCGATGATATCATAGCGGATATCGATCAGGCGCTTGCCAAGGTCTGATTGGGTTTGCAGCACTGATTTAATGGAGCCCTCGGATCACATGATCTGGGGGCTCATTGATTTTGAGGGTCTATCGTTCCCAGTCGTCCTCGGACCGCATGCTCACCTCCAGCGGATGCGACCCACTTTTTGGTGGGTTCTTGCCAAATCCGTCACCTATTCCCACTTCAGGCAGCACGCAACCAATTAGGATCAGGCGCATGAAGATCGGCATCATCGGCATAGGCCACATCGGCAGCACGCTTGCCCGTAAGCTCGCTGCGAACGGACACGAAGTGCTCGTTGCCAACTCCAAGGGCGCAGTTGCTGTGAAAGATTTCGCCGGAGAGATTGGCGCCACGCCTGCAGACGCCCAGGGTGCAGTCGACGGGGCGGATGTGGTGATCCTCTCGATCCCGTTCCCCGCAATCTCCAAGATAAAGACGGTCATCGACAGCGTGCCATCGACAATTCCCGTCATCGACACGGGCAATTACTACCCGGACATGCGTGATCCCCGAATTCCCGAGATCGACGCCGGGATGGTTGAGAGCGTTTGGGTTTCCCAGCAGCTTGGCCGGCCAGTCATCAAGGCTTTCAACAACATCCTGGCTTACTCGCTTGCTGAGCTCGGCCGCTCCCCGGGTGCGCCCGATCGACTGGCAATTGCCGTCGCTGGCGATGACGCAGCGCATAAGCGCATCGCAATGGAAATTGTCGAAGAGGTTGGTTTTGACGCTGTAGACGCCGGCACTCTTGAGGAGAGCTGGCGTCAGCAGCCATCCACTCCGGTTTATTGTTGCGACTGGAATGCTGCAGAGACACGGGATGCGCTGGCTGCCGCACAAATAGGCGCCGCTATTGTCAAGCGCGACCGTCTCCCTGAAATGTTCGCCAAACTGGGTGCAAACCCCACCCACGAGAAAATCATCGCTGCGAACCGACAAGCGAACGCGGTGTAGACCGCCAGCTTTGGGGCGCCGTGTTATCCGGCGTCCCTCTGCCGCTCGCGAATGGCAGCTCCACGAATCGGTGCAGTTACAACTGTGCCGTCACCACCCTCCCCCCGATCACATCTCCCTGAACCCCCAAGACACCCCCAAAAACCCCAACTACACTGATCCCCTGTTAGCGGTCGCAGGTTCTGCGTAACGCGCATGTTTGGGGAGCGCCTGCCAGGGTCAGCGACCTCCGCTTCTGGAGGGAAACGACTATGGCCAATCTGCATGTCATGAGCGGCTCCGGCGACAAGCTGGACATGCCCATCATCCGCACCATAAGTATCGCCGATCTGTTCACCGCGTTGCGCCGGGGCGCTGCCGATTTCTGGGAAAAGCCCAGCCATTATGTGCTGCTGGTCCTCATCTACCCCATTGTCGGCATCGTCCTCGCCATGTGGATGAACGGCTACTACACTTGGTCCCTGCTTTATCCGCTGATCGGCGGCTTCGCCCTTGTCGGCCCCATCGCCGCCCTGCCGCTTTATGAAGTCTCGCGCCGCCGCGAAAAGGGTCTCGAAACCACCTGGGGGGAGGCGATGAACGTGCTGCGCTCCCCCGCCATCGGCTCGATCATCGCGCTCGGTATCATGCTGCTCGTGCTCTTCACCCTCTGGCTCACCAGCGCCCAGGCGCTCTACGAAAACCTCTTCGGCTCCTCCCCGCCCAACACCTTCAATGGCCTTCTCGCCCAGATCTTCAACGAACCCGGCGGCATGACCCTCCTTCTCGGCGGCTCCCTGCTCGGCGGCGTCTATGCGCTCATCGTGCTCTGCACCACGGTCATCGCCTTCCCACTCCTGCTCGATCGCGATGTCGGCGCCTATGTGGCGGTGGAAACCTCCATTCGCGCTGTGCTGCGCAACCCGATCCCCATGCTCGCCTGGGGGCTGATCGTCGGGCTGTCCGTCTTTGTCGGCTCGCTGCTGCTGTTTGTCGGCCTTGCGGTGGTCCTGCCCATCCTCGGCCACGCCACCTGGCATCTCTATCGCCTCTTGGTCGAACCGGCCTCCCATATTCGCCAAGCCCCGACGGCTTGATGCAAAACGCCGCATTCCGCTGTCCACGCGACCGGTTGGATTTTTAACGCGTTGGCCTTAGGGTCGGGGCTTCTTTTTTAGCCCCGAACCGCCCGAGCACATGGATCAGACCCCTTTGGAGGCCGCCTCCAGCCCCGCGCCTGCGGCGCTGACGCCGATGATGGCGCAGTTTTTCGAGATCAAGGCGGTCAACCCCGGTTATCTCCTGTTCTACCGCATGGGCGATTTCTACGAGCTCTTCTTCGAGGATGCCGAAATCGCCAGCGCCGCCCTCGGCATTGTGCTCACCAAGCGCGGCAAGCATTTGGGCGAAGATATTTCCATGTGCGGCGTGCCCATCCACGCGGCCAATGATTATCTCAACAAGCTCATTCGCCTCGGCCATCGCGTCGCCGTCTGCGAGCAGATGGAAGACCCCGCCGAAGCCAAGAAGCGCGGCAGCAAATCCGTCGTGCGCCGCGATGTCGTCCGCCTCGTCACCCCCGGCACATTGACCGAGGACGATCATCTCGACGCCCGGAGCGCCAATTATCTGGCCGCCCTCTCCATGGTGCGCCATGGCGATACCGACTTCGCCCTCGCCTGGGCCGATATTTCCACCGGCGAAACCTTCGTCGCCGATCTCTCCGCTGATCGCCTCTCCGATGAACTCGCCCGCATCGCCCCGGCTGAGTTGCTCCTCACCGAGCGCACGCGCGAAACCCTTATCGAGCGGCATCTCTTTGCGCCCTCCTGGGCCGAGATTGCATCGATTGCCCCGCCCGAAGCCGCCGATAGCGAACTGGCGCTCGACCATATCAGGCGCGCCTTCGCCGCTGATGTGTTTGATCCTTCCGCCCTTTCCCGCGCCGGTCGGGCAGCGCTTGGCGCGCTCCTCGCCTATGTCGATCAGAGCCAAAAGGGCCGCCCCGCCCCGCTCCGCCCGCCCCTCCTCGATGCCGCCGATGCCGTCATAGCCATCGATGCGGCGACGCGCCAAAGCCTTGAAATCCTCCAGACCCAGCGCGGCCAGTCCAAAAACTCGCTGCGCCACGCCATAGACCTGACGGTCACCGCCCCCGGCGCGCGTCTTCTCGCCAATCGTCTTGCCGCGCCGCTGCGCGATGCCGCCGCCATCAATGCGCGGCTCGATGCGGTGTCCCGCCTCGTCGACGACACGATCCTGCGCGCAAAGTTGCGCACCGAACTCAAATCCGTGCCCGATCTCGCCCGCGCCCTTTCCCGCCTTGCGCTCGAGCGCGGCGGTCCGCGCGATCTCGCCGCGATCGGCAAGGCGGTGGGGGTGGCCTTGGCGCTGGGCGAAAAACTCGCACAAGTCTCCGATCTGCCCGCCGTGCTGTCCGGCCTTGCCCAAACGCTCGCCGCCGCTCCGCGCCCCCTCACCAGTGAATTTGCCCTCGCGCTAGCCGATGATCTGCCGCTCCTCACTCGCGACGGCGGTTTCGTCCGCGCCGGCTACAACGCAAAACTCGATGAAGAGCGCGCGCTCGGCTCGGAAACCCGCGCCGTCGTCGCCGCGCTCCAGGCCCGGTTGATGGACGAAACCGATGTGCGGTCGCTAAAAATCAAGCACAATGGCGTCCTCGGCTTCTTCGTCGAAGTCCCCGCCAGCCACGGCCAGAAACTGCTCGAAGCGCCGCATCGCGAGATTTTCATCCATCGCCAGACGCTGGCCAACGCGATGCGCTTCACCACCACCGAACTGGCCGAGCTCGAAGGGCGCATTGCCCGGGCCCAGGATGCCGCGCTCGAAATCGAGCACACCATTTTCGCCCAGCTGCGCGAAGCCGCACTCATCGAGACCGTGCGGCTACAGCATCTCGCCGACAGCCTCGCCGAGCTCGACGTCACCGCATCCCTGGCCGAAATCGCCGCCACGCGCGGCTATTGCCGCCCCCAGGTCGATGACAGCCTCGCCTTCGCCATTCTTGGCGGCCGTCACCCGGTGGTCGAAACCATGGTCAAGGCCGAGGGCCATGCCTTCGTCGCCAATGACGCTGATCTCTCGGGCGCCGACGATATCGGCGGCGGAAAGCTCTGGCTGGTCACCGGCCCCAACATGGGCGGTAAATCCACCTTCCTCCGCCAGAACGCCCTCATTGCTATCCTCGCGCAGATGGGCTCTTTCGTTCCCGCCGATAGTGCCCATATAGGGGTGGTGGACCGTCTCTTTTCCCGCGTCGGCGCTTCCGACGACATCGCCCATGGGCGCTCGACCTTCATGGTCGAAATGGTCGAAACCGCTGCCATTCTCAATCGCGCCACCCGCCGCAGCCTGGTCGTGCTCGACGAGATCGGCCGGGGCACCGCCACGTTTGACGGCCTCTCCATCGCCTGGGCGGCGGTCGAAGCGCTGCACGAAACCACCGGTTGCCGGGCGCTCTTTGCGACGCATTTTCACGAACTGACCTCGCTGGCCAAAACCCTCACCCGCGTCGCCAATGTCACCATGAAGGTGCGCGAGTGGGAGGGCGAGGTCGTCTTCCTCCACGAAGTCGGGCCCGGCGCTGCCGATCGCTCCTATGGCATTCAGGTGGCGCGCCTCGCCGGCCTGCCCGAGCCGGTCATCGCCCGTGCCAAACAGGTTCTTGATGTCCTCGAGCAGCGTTCGGCCGGCACCGCCTCTTCCAGCCAGAAGGCGAGCGTGCTAGATGATCTACCGCTCTTTGCCCACCAGCCTGCCCCGGCTGTCGCCAGCAAGGACCCTGTGCTCGAGGCGCTCGACGCCATTCGCCCAGACGAAATGACCCCCAAGCAAGCCATCGATACGCTCTACGAGTTGAAGAAAATCCGTGATGATGCTCGCCGACGCTGAGGCCAAGCCGCGAAAAGCCCAATTCGCGCTCAGGAGCGCCTCGGCCCTTCTTGCCGAACTCGATGCCCTTGTGGCCGACCAGCCTGCCAAATCGCCGGCGGCCCGCGCCCTGGTGCTGGCCCATATGCGCCAGACCCTCGCCGAGGCCCGCGTTGGCGCCGAGGCCGAACTGATCGCCACCAGCAAGGGCACGCGCTGCGCGCAAAATCTCTCCGCCGCCCAGGACGAGATTATTCGCGCCGTCTATCTGTTTGCCACGACGCGCGTCTATCCGGTCGACAACCCTTCCGGCGCGGAGGCCATCGCGCTCTCGGCCGTGGGCGGCTATGGCCGCGGCACGCTGGCGCCGGGTTCGGACATCGACCTCCTCTTCATCCTGCCCTACAAGCAGACCCCCTGGGGCGAGCAGGTCACCGAATATATCCTCTATATGCTCTGGGACCTCGGCCAGAAGGTCGGCCACGCCGTCCGCTCTGTCGATGAGTGCATCCGCATGGCGCGCGCCGACATGACCGTGCGCACCGCCACGCTGGAAGCCCGTTTCCTCACCGGCGACAAGAACCTCTTCGATCAGCTCGTCACCCGCTTTGAAACCGAGATCATGCCCAAGACGGGCCCGGAATTCATTGCCGCCAAAATGGCCGAGCGCGACGAGCGCCACAAGCAGATGGGCAATACCCGCTACGTGGTCGAGCCCAATATCAAGGACGGCAAGGGAGGCCTGCGCGACCTCAATACCCTCTTCTGGATCGGCAAGTATTTTTACCAGGTCAAGACCAGCCAGGAGCTGGTCGGCAAGGGTGTCCTCACCGCCGCCGAATATCGCCTCTTCTCCCGCGCCGAGGATTTCCTCTGGGCAGTGCGCTGCCACCTCCATTACGTCACCGCCCGCGCCGAGGAAAAGCTGACCTTCGACGTCCAGCCCGATCTCGCCCGCCGCATGGGCTATGCCGAGCGCCTCGGCATGCTCGGGGTCGAGCGCTTCATGAAGCGCTATTTCCTCGTCGCCAAGGATGTCGGTGACCTCACCCGCATCATCTGCGCAAGCCTCGAGTTCAACCACGCCAAGGATCTCGATCTCGTCGGCCGTGTGCTCGCGCCGTTCCGCTCGGGCAAGAACAAGATCAAGGGCGAGCCGGATTTCATCCTCGACACCGGCCGACTCAATATCGCCGCCGCCGATGTTTTCGAGAAAGACCCGGTCAACCTGATCAAGATGTTCATGGTCGCCGGTCGCGAAGAGCTGCTCTTCCACCCCGACGCCATCAAGCACATCCGCCATTCGCTGCACCTGATCGACAATCGCCTGCGCAACGACGCCAAGGCCAATGGCTATTTCCTCACCATTCTGACCAGCCCGCTCTATGTCGAGCGCATGCTCCGGCAGATGAATGAGAGCGGCGTGCTGGGCAAGTTCGTGCTCGATTTCGGCAAGATCGTCGCCCTGATGCAGTTCAACATGTACCACCACTATACGGTGGACGAGCATCTCATCCGCTCGGTCGGCTGCATGGCCGATATCGCCAATGGCGGTCTGCGCGATGAACTGCCGCTGACCCATGAGCTGCTGCCCCAGCTCAACGACACGCGCCTGCTCTATGTCGCGCTCTTCCTCCATGACATTGCCAAGGGCCGCCCCGAGGATCACTCGACCGCCGGCGCCCGCATCGCCCGCAAATTCTGTCCCCGTCTCGGCCTGACGCCGGCTGAAACCGACACCGTCGCCTGGCTCATCGAATATCATTTGCTGATGAGCGAGATCGCTCAGGCCCGCGACATCCAGGATCCGGAAACGGCAAAAGCCTTTGCCGATATCGTCCAGTCTCCGCAGCGCCTGGCGCTTTTGATGATCCTCACCGCCTGCGATATCCGCGCCGTCGGCCCCGGCACCTGGACCGGATGGAAGGGCTCGCTCCTGCGCGCCCTTTACTACGCCACCGAGCCCCTGCTCTCGGGCGGCCATAGCCAGGTCAGCCATTTCGACCGCGTCCACGCCGCCCGCCAGACCCTCGCCGCCGCCCTCGAAAAATGGCCCGCCGAAGCGGTGGAAACCTATCTCGCGCGCCACTACGACCATTACTGGCTGCGCGCCGAGCCCGAACTGCAGCTTGAACACGCCCGCATGATCCGCCACGCCGACGATGCCGACCAGCCCTTTGCCGGCTCCATCCGCGTCAAGGCGTTTGAAGGCATTACCGAGGTCAGCTTCTATACGCCCGACCACCCGCGCCTGCTTTCCCTCATCGCCGGCGCCTGCACCATGCAGGATGCCTCCATCATCGGCGCGCAGATTTTTTCCACCCGCGACGGCCGCGCCATCGACACTTTCCGCCTCCGCCGCAGCTTCACCTCCGACGAGGACGAAAAAGTCCGCGCCACCCGCATCATCGATACGGTCAAGCAACTGCTCCAGGGCAAGCGCACCGTCCTCATCGACACGGGCAAGCAGAGCCGCCACAACAAGCGCCTCAAACCCTTCGCCCTGCCCGCGCAGGTCTCGGTCTCCAACGCCATCTCGGAAAAGTTCACCGTCATCGAGGTGTCCGGCCTCGACCGCATCGGCCTCCTCTACGCGCTCACCCGTGAAATCTCCGACCTCAACCTCACCATCGGCTCCGCCCATATCGGCACCTATGGCGAAAAGGCAGTCGACGTTTTCTACGTTACCGACCTCACAGGCCAGAAGATTCACGTGAAACAGCGGCAGAAGAAGATCCACGACGCCCTGCTCGCAGTGTTCGAAAACCCCACCGAAGACAAGAAAGCCGCCAATGGCTAGGTCGTGGGCATTACCCCCACCCACCCTCCCCCTGATAGGGGGAGGAGCCCATCAGTGGCTGACCACCATCCTCTCCCCATCCCCGATCCGTCCCTCCCCCTCCTCCTGGGGGAGGCTAGGTGGGGGTGCTCCCTTGTTGCCACTGCACACCAAACCCTCCACCAACACCGCCCTGCCTCCCTCCCCCTCGTGGGGAGGGATTGAGGGTGGGGGTCTCTCCTCTCCCAAAACCAGCCGCGCCCACCCATGAGTCTTCTCAAAAACTTCGTCTCGGTCGGCAGCTGGACCATTGTCTCCCGCCTTGCCGGTTTTGTCCGCGATGCGCTGATGGCCGCCGTGCTCGGGGTGGGCCCGGTGGCCGACGCCTTCAACGCCGCCTTCCGCTTCCCCAATCTCTTCCGGCGCCTTTTCGCCGAGGGCGCGTTCAACACCGCCTTCGTGCCCATGTTCTCTGGCGCGCTCGAGCAGCAGGGCGATGACGGCGCGCGCGAGCTGGCCGCCCGCATCATGAGCTGGCTCGTCGCCATGCTCCTCGTCGTGACCATCGTCGTCGAAATCTTCATGCCCCAGATCATGGTGGCCTTTGTCCCCGGCTTCGTCGACGACAAGGAAAAGTTCGACCTCACGGTCCTCCTCACCCGGATCATGTTCCCCTATCTCGCCTGCATGTCGCTGATGGCGGCCTATGGCGCGATCCTCAATTCGCTCGGAAAATTCTTCGCCGCCGCCTTTGCGCCGGTCCTGCTCAACATCGTCAACATCGCCATGCTGGTGCCGCTCGCCACTTTCTGGGTGCAGTCGCCCGAAGACGCGACTATCTGGGTGGCGCTGGCCACTATGGGCGGCGGCATTGCCCAATTGGCGCTGGTCTGGGCCGCCATCGAGCGGGCCGGTTTCCGCCCCGATTTTCGTCGCCCCCGGCTCGATCCAGAAGTGCGGCGCTTCTGGGTGCTGGCCATCCCGGCGATCCTCACCGGCGGCATTACCCAGATCAACATTTTCGTCGGCACCATCATCGCCTCGGGCGCCGATGACACCATCTCCATCCTCGCCTATGCCGACCGCCTCTACCAATTGCCCCTCGGCATTATCGGCATTGCCATCGGCACGGTGCTGCTGCCCGAGTTGAGCCGCCACCTCAAGGGCGGCCGCGATGTCGAGGCCAAGCGGAGCCAGGAACAATCCCTCTTCCTCTCCATGCTGCTCACCGTTCCCGCCGCCGCCGCGCTGATGGGCCTCGCCGAGCCTATCGTCCGGGTGCTGTTCGAACGCGGCGCCTTCGATGCCTTCGCCACCACCCGCACCGCCGAGGCCCTCGTCGCCTTTGCCGCGGGCCTGCCCGCCTATGTTCTTATTCGCGTCCTCCAGCCGGGCTTTTTCGCCCGCGAGGATACGGTCACCCCCACCATCTTTGCTGCCATCAGCGTTGCGGTAAACATCGCCATTTCGCTCTGGCTCTTCCCCACCCTCTTCCATGTCGGCATTGCTCTGGCCACGGCCGCCTCGGCCTGGGTCAATGTCCTCATGCTGGCGGTGGCGCTGGCCCTCCGCGGCCATTTCGCCGTCCCCCGCAGCCAATGGTGGGGCCAGACCATGATCATCGCCATCAGCGCGCTCATGGGTCTCAGCCTTTATTTCCTGGCCGAGCGCGGCGCCGCCCATCTCGCCTCCGGCATGCCGCTCTGGCGGCAGGCAGTCGTGCTCTTTTCGCTCGTCGCCTACGGCATCGTGCTCTACTTCACCCTCATTCATTTCAGCGGCACCCAGCGTCTTGGTGGGCTGCTCGCCCGCTTCCGCCGGCGTCGCTGATGGTTCCCAATCGCGGCGGCAGCGTATAGAACTCTGCCGTTCCGCACTCAGCACTTCGAAAGATCCATGGCCTTTTCTCCTCGCGTCTTTTCCGGCATCCAGCCTTCCGGCGATCTGCATCTGGGCAATTACCTCGGCGCCATCCGCCGCTTCGTGCCCCTGCAGGACACGCATGAGACCATTTATTGCGTGGTCGATATGCATGCCATCACGGTGTGGCAGGAGCCCGAAGCCCTGCGCCGCGCCACGCGCGAAGTCGCGGCCGCCTTCATCGCCGCTGGCGTTGATCCCAAGCGCTCCATCGTCTTCAACCAGTCGCAGGTCGTCCAGCACGCCGAGCTGGCCTGGATCTTCAATTGCGTCGCCCGCATTGGCTGGATGAACCGCATGACGCAGTTCAAGGACAAGGCCGGGAAGAACAGCGAAAACGTCTCCCTGGGCCTCCTGGCCTATCCATCGTTGATGGCCGCGGACATTCTCCTCTACAAGGCCACCCAGGTGCCGGTCGGTGACGACCAGAAGCAGCACCTTGAGCTGACGCGCGACATCGCTGCCAAGTTCAACAACGACTATGCCGCCTCGCTCGCCGAGCAGGGCCTTGATCCCGAATTCTTCCCGATCACCGAGCCGCTGATCGCCGGTCCCGCCACGCGCATCATGTCCCTGCGCGACGGCACCAAGAAGATGAGCAAGTCGGATCCTTCCGACCAGTCGCGCATTTCCCTGCTCGATGATGCCGATGCCATTGCCAAGAAGATCAAGAAGGCCACCACCGACCCGGCCGAACTGCCCGAAACCGTCGAAGGCCTTGCTGGCCGTCCCGAAGCCGACAATCTCGTCGGCATCTACGCCGCGCTCACCGACAAGACCAAGGCCGAGGTGCTGGCCGAATATGGCGGCGCTGGCTGGGGCAAGTTCAAGCCGGCGCTGGCCGAGCTTGCTGTGTCGGTGCTCGGCCCGATGAGCGGCGAAATGCGCCGTCTCCTCGATGATCCGGCTACTATCGACGCCGTGCTGCGCGATGGCGGCGAGCGCGCCGGTGCGATTGCCGAAAAGACCATGAGCGAAGTCCGCCGCATCGTCGGCTTCATCCGCTAAACCCAGATCCGAGGGCGCCATGTACGATACTGAATACAAGCGCAAATTCCTGGTCGTCATCGACGAAACCGAAGAATGCGATCGCGCCCTCACCTTCGCGGCCTTCCGTGTCAAGCGCACGGGGGGCACGGTGGTGCTGATGTCAGTGATCGAAAAGCCAGAGTTCATCGGCATGGGCGTTGAGGAAGTGCTCCGCGCCGAAGCCGTCGAGGAAGCCGAGCGCAATCTCGACAAGCGCCTCGCCCGCCTCAAGGAGATCGGTGATGTCCGCTATGAATCGGTCATCCGCGAGGGCAGCGGCGCCGAGCAGATCGAATCCGTCATCGCCACCGACAAGGACATCGCCATTCTGGTGCTAGCCGCCAACAAATCCACCGAAGGTCCGGGCCCGCTCGTCACCCACTTCGCCAGCCGCACCCACGCCCTGCCGATCCCCCTGACCATCGTCCCTGGCCGCATGACCGACGAAGAGATTATCGCGATCTGCTAGCTGTGCCGCTGCGCGGCAAAATCGCTCCGGTGGAGCGATTTTAGGTCAGCAGGCCATGAGGCCTATGGCCGAATGGCTAGGACCCGGCTGCTCCGCAGCACGCACTCTCTCTCCCCACCGTCACCACCGGGCCTGTCCCGGTGGTCCATGCCGCCAAAAACTGGATTGCCGGGACAAGCCCGGCAATGACGACGGACGGGCCTAGCGTCCCCCTACCCCCGCACCATCAACTTCGTCTTCTGCCGCCCCTCGGCGTCAAAATTGCTCTCATCCAGCCAGCGCTCATATTCCGTCCGGATCTCCGGCCACTCGCTGTCGATCATCGAATACCAGGCCGTATCCCGGCTCTCGCCTTTCACAATCCGGTCCTGCCGGAAAATGCCCTCGAACTGAAACCCGAACCGCAGGGCAGCCGCCTTGGACGGCTCGTTGCGATCGTTGCACTTCCACTCGAACCGCCGATAGCCGAGATCATCAAAAGCGTGCCGGGCAAAGAGATAGAGGGCCTCCGTGCTCAGGCGCGAGCGCGCCATCTCCGGCCCCCAATAGACCCCGCCGATCTCGATGGAGGCATGCTCGGGAAAGATCCGAAGCCAGCCCTGCCGCCCCAGCGCCCGGCCGCTTGCCTTGTCCACCACGGCCACATAACGATCCGCGCCTGCGTTGACGCGCTCGATAAAACTCTCCGCCTCTTCCAGCGTCGTCGGCGCATATTCGAACAGCCATTGATAGCGCTCGGGTACGCCCGCGCCCACCGAAGCCGCCAGCAGATTCGCGGCGTGGCGCGTTTCCAGCGGCTCCAGCCGCACATAGCGCCCCTCAAGCACGATCCGCTCGGGCGCCGATTTTGCCGGCTGCACGCTCATTTCTCGCGCTCCCAGATCGCCGCCAACCCCTCGCGAAAACTGGGATAGAGCAGGTCGAGCCCCAGCGCCGCCTTGATGGCCTTGTTGGAAACCCGCTTGTTGTCCCGATAAAAGCTGCGCTGCATGGGCGACATTTCTGCCGTTTCAAACGGCATGTCGGGCGGCACCGCCACGTCCATAATCCCGGCCGCGTGCTCGAACACGTCCTGAGGCGGCGTCGGTTCGTCGTCGGCCATGTTAAAAGTGCCTTCCAGCCGCTTTTTCGCCGCCAGCGCCGTCACCCGGCCGATATCTTCGACATGAATGCGATTGAACACCTGCCCCGGCTTGATGATCCGTCGCGCCGTGCCGTCGCGCAGCTTGTCAAAGCTCGACCGCCCCGGCCCGTAAATGCCCGCCAGCCGCAGAATGCAGAGTTTTACGCCCCGCTGGGCCGCATAATCGCGCCATTCCTGCTCGGCCAGCACCCGAAGGTCCGAACGCATATTGCGCGGCACCAGCGGCGCGCTTTCGTCGATCCAGGCGCCATCAAAATCCCCATAGACCCCGACGGTGGAATAATAGCAGACCCATTCGAGATCCTTCGCCGCATCGAGATCAGCCCGATGCTGGCGGAGCACCACATCGCCATCGGCGTCCGGCGCGATGGAGACGACGACATGAGTTGTCCCGGCGAGGGCGGCCGAAACGTCGGGGCTTGGGGCCGTGCCGTCAAAGACAAGCGTCTCCAGCCCGCCCTCTGCTAACCGATTGGCCTTGTCGGTCGTGCGAACTGTTCCCAGTGTGCTAACCAACTCGCCGCTTTGGCGCAGCGCGTCAACGCTTGCCCGAGACGAGAATCCCAGGCCAAAAAACATCACCCGCATCAGATATCCCCGCTCCATTCGGCCGCTACTTCAGCGTCTGTTTCGCCCGGTAAATAGGTGTTTTTGAGGTCTTCCGCCCGCGCGGGATCAAGCCGCCGCAGGGCCCAGATCGCCGCCCCCCGCACCAGCGGCGAGGCATCGGAAAGCCGGTTCTCAACCGCTGGCACATAGCCAGAAAATCCCGAATTCCCGATGCCTATAAGCACATTACGCAAAAACCGCGAATGCCCGATCCGCTTGACCGGCGAGCCCGCAAACAGCGCCCGGAACCCCGCATCATCCAGCGCCACAAGCTCTCCCAGCTCCGGCCGTTCCAGTTCCGGCCGGCTCCTGAGCTTGGCTTCCTGGCTCACCGAGGCAAACTTGTTCCACGGGCAAACCGCCAGGCAATCATCGCAGCCATAGATGCGATTGCCCATGGGCACGCGAAACTCCAATGGAATCTGACCCTTATGCTCGACGCTGAGATAGGCAAGGCACCGCCGCGCATCGAGCTTAAAGGGTCCGGGAAAGGCTTTTGTCGGGCAGACATCGAGGCAGCGCGTACACCGCCCGCAGCTTTCCGCATGCGGTTTATCCCCGGGCAGTTCGGCCGAGGTTAGAATGGCGCCCAGAAACAGCCAGGAGCCGAACTGACGGCTCACCAGCACCGTATGCTTGCCCTGCCAGCCAAGGCCCGCGGCTTCCGCTAGCGGCTTTTCCATCAGCGGCGCGGTATCGACAAACACCTTCACATCAGCGCCCGAGCGACGCGCCAGAAGTCCGGCGAGCTCTTTCAGTTTGCCCTTGATGATGTCGTGATATTCGCGGTTCCGCGCATAGGCTGAAATGGCCCCGATCTGCTTTTCCTTGAGCAAATCCAAGGGATTAAAGTCCGGTCCATAATTGACGCCCAGGAGAACAACCGAGCGCGCGCCGTCCCAGAGTTTTGTTGGGTTCGCCCGCCGCTCCTCGGTTTCGGCCATCCACTCCATGTCGCCATGCCAGCCCTTTTCCAGCGCGATGCGCAGTTTTTCGGGCAGGTCGGGGCGCGAATCGGCCGAGGTAATGCCAAAAGCCTCAAAGCCGAGCTGTAGGGCCCGGCTTTTCAGTTCTTCAACGATTTTGCTCGTCTCGGCCATCTCACCCTCTGGGCGGGCGCCGGTTATCGGCGTCAGGCGTCCGGATGCTTGAACACCAGGGCCGCATTGGTGCCGCCAAAGCCGAAGGAATTGGACAGCACATAGCCCAGATCGACGTCGTCCCGGCGCTGGCGCAGGATCGGCATGTCGGCAAAGGCCGGATCAATGGTCTCGATATTGGCGCTCTCGGCGATGAAGCGGTTGGCCATCATCAGGATCGAATAGATCGATTCGTGCACGCCCGTTGCGCCCTGGCTGTGGCCGGTGAGCGACTTGGTCGCCGAGATCGGCGGGCACTTGTCCTCATTGCCAAACACGGCGCGCAGCGCCTCAATTTCCTTGAGGTCGCCCACAGGGGTCGAGGTGGCATGCGGATTGATGTAATCGATTGGCGCTTTTACGTTTTTCAGCGCCATGCGCATGCAGCGCTCGGCGCCTTCACCCGAGGGGGCAACCATGTCGACGCCGTCCGAAGTGGCGCCATAGCCGACCACTTCCGCCCAGATTTTTGCACCACGCGCCTTGGCGTGCTCATATTCTTCGAGCACCAGAACGCCGGCGCCGCCCGAGATGACAAAGCCATCGCGATTGGCGTCATAGGCGCGCGAAGCCTTGGACGGGTTGTCATTGTAGTTCGAGCTCATCGCGCCCATGGCGTCGAAAAGATCGGACAGCGTCCAGTCGAGATCCTCGTGCCCGCCGGCAAAGACGATATCCTGCTTGCCCAGCATGATCTGCTCATAAGCATTGCCGATGCAGTGCTTGGACGTCGCGCAGGCTGCGGTGATCGTATAGTTGATGCCTCTGATGCCAAAGGACGTCGCCAGCGTTGCCGAGGCGGTCGAACCCATGGCCTTTGGCACGGCCAGCGGCCCAATACGCTTGGGGCTGTTATTTTTACGAACGATATCCGCAGCTTCGACGATGGTGCGGGTCGACGCGCCGCCCGAACCCATGACGATACCGGTCATCGGGTTGGAAATGTCGCTCGCCTCGAGGCCCGCATCGGCGATCGCCTGCTGCATGGCGAGATAGTTCCACGCCGCGCCCTTGCCCATGAAGCGGGTCACGCGGCGGTCGAGAGCTTCGAACGGATCGAGACGCGGGTCGCCCTTCACCTGGCTGCGGAAGCCAAGCTCGGCATAGTCCTCGGCAAAGACGATGCCCGGCTTTGCAAGGCGCAGGCTTGTCGTCACCTCGTCCAGCGAATTGCCGATCGAGGAAATGATGCCCATGCCGGTAACCACTACACGTCTCATATCGTCCTCGTCTTCGCGCCTGGGGGGAATGGCGCAAGTCAAATTAAAGCGCAGATAAAGGCTTAGCTTGCCTTTTGGTCCTGCAGCTGGCTGTCGGTGAAAAGGCCAACCCGAAGGTCCTTGGCCTCATATATAGTCTTGCCATCGGCCTTCACCCAGCCATCGGCAATGCCCAGCGTCAGGCGCGACTTCATCACGCGCTTGAGGTCAATGCCATATTCGACAAGCTTGATATCATTGGTTACCTGGCCGGTGAACTTGATCTCGCCACCCAGGGCGCGGCCCTTGCCGGGCTGGCCGATCCACGACAGGAAAAACCCGGTCATCTGCCAGATGGCATCAAGACCCAGGCACCCCGGCATCACCGGGTCGCCGATGAAGTGGCACTGGAAGAACCAGAGGTCCGGAGTGACGTCGAGCTCGGCGCGCACATAGCCCTTGCCGAAATCGCCGCCATCTTCCTGAATGTCGGTGATGCGATTGAACATCAGCATCGGCGGTGCGGGAAGACGAGCGTCGCCCTGGCCAGGCAATTCACCCCGACCATGCGCCAGAAGCTCTTCGTAATTAAATGCGTGTTGCCGATCGGCCATCGTGCTTCCCCACTTCGCCTTAAGCTTTGTCTCGTATAGGGGCGCACAATGAGGGTCAAGCGGGCCTAAACGCGCATTGACCCCCGCAAGGCCCCGCGCGGCTTGTTTCCCCGGTCCTGCGACACTATAAGAAGGGCTGGAAATATATGGACCTTCTGACGAGTAATCCTGGCCCAATGTCCGATCACAGCCTTGCCGACCGGTTGCATCCGTCCCGCACGCCCTGCCTGACGGCCGTCCTGCGCATGGCCGGACTTCGCCCAACGCGGCAGCGCGTCGCTCTGGCCGAGCTGCTGTTCGCCGGCCCGCATCGTCATGTGAGCGCGGAACAATTGCACTCCGAAGCGACCATGGCTCACGTGAACGTGTCGCTGGCGACCATCTACAATACGCTCCATCAGTTCCATGAAGCGGGTCTACTGCGCGAAGTCGCCATCGATGCCTCGCGGTCCTATTTCGACACCGACACCTCCGATCACCACCACTTCTATGTCGAAGACGAGCAGCGGATGATCGATATTCCAGCCGATTCGGTGGCGTTCAAAGCCCTGCCGCAGCCGCCGGCCGGCATGGAAGTGGCCCATGTCGATGTGGTGATCCGGGTTCGCAAGACCCCCGTCTGATCCTCTGGCGCGACATTTGTGTCCGCCCCCGTGGGTGGAAGTGACAAATCCCGCCCGCCACACCATAGTATGCGCAACCGAAACTGCGACAAAGGTGGTCGATGCCCGAAAAGGTCAACCTCAAAGCCTATTTCGACCGAATCGGTTTTGCCGGTTCAATCGCGCCCACGGTGGCGACGCTTGAACTGCTCCACGCTCTTCATCCCGCGACGATCCCCTTCGAAAATCTTGATGCCCTGATGGGCAAGCAGGTCGCCCTCGATCAGCAGAGCATTGAGCGCAAGCTGCTTGCCGAGCGGCGTGGCGGCTATTGCTTTGAACACAATCTGTTGTTCATGCGCGTCCTCGCCGAGCTCGATTACGGCGTTCGCCCCCTTCTCGCCCGGGTCATCTGGCCTCACGCCGAGGACACCGGCGCCAGCGAGCCCAGCCACATGCTGCTGCTCGTCGAGGTCAACGGACAAAATTACATCGCCGATGTCGGCTTTGGCAGCCTGACGCTGACCACGCCGCTGCGCCTGCGCGCCGAGGCCGATCAGTCGACGCCCCACCAGAACTTCCGCCTGATGGGTGGCGATCCGGAATGGACGATGGAAGTGCAGCTGGGAGACCAGTGGCGCCCCCTCTACGCCTTCACCACGGCCAATGTGGACGAGGCCCAGCTCGCCGCCGTCAATGCGCGCATGTCGAGCGACCCGGCTTCGCCCTTCACCGGCAATCTCCTGGCGAGCCTGTCGCCCAGTGGTCGGCGCCTGACCCTGCGCGATGCGCGCTTCACCGTTCGCTCGCTCGATGGCGACAAGCAGCGGACCGAGATAGCCACCATCGAAGAGATGCGCGCCATTCTCACAAATGAGTTCGGCCTCGTCCTGCCGGCCAATGAAGCGCTGGATGCCGCCCTTCTGGCCCTGCTGCCCGAGCCTCCTCCTGCGGAAGCCGAGCCCGAGCCGGCAGCCGAACCTCAGCCCACGCCCGAAAGCTAGGCCATGGCGCCCGTCACGGTCCCTGTCGAAAAGCTCCGGGAATTTGAGGATTTCCGGGCCTTTTACGATTGGCTGGCGGCGCATCACCAGACCGATGACGAGGTCTGGATCCGAATCTTCAAGAAGGCCAGCGGCCGGGCCACCATCAGCCCGACCGAGGCCATCGATGCCGTACTCTGCTGGGGCTGGATCGACGCGATCAAAAAAAGCTGGGACGAGGTGTCCTTCGTCCAGCGCTACTGTCCGCGCCGGTCCAAATCGGTGTGGAGCCAGATCAATCGCGATAATGTCGCCCGCCTCACCGACACGGGGCTGATGACCCCGCATGGGCTGGGCCACGTCGAAGCCGCCAAAAAGTACGGCCGTTGGGACGCTGCTTATGCGACCACGCAGGACGCGCCGACCGATCTTCTTGCCGCAATTGCCGCCAATCCCAATGCGAAAAATACCTATGACCAGCTCACCGCACAGAACAGATTTGCGCTGATTTTCCGGACCAACAGCCTCAAGACCGAAGCGGCGCGCGCCCGCAAGATTGCCGGTTTCGTTGATATGCTGGCGCGCGGCGAAACCATTTATCCGCAAAAGCTGGAGCCAAAATAATGCCGGTCTGGGGCGCCTTTCTCCGCGGCATCAATCTGGGCAATCGGCGGATGAAGATGGCCGAGCTCAAGTCCTGCCTCGAAGTGGCGGGCTTTTCGGAGGTGAAAACCATTCTCGCCAGCGGCAATGTGCGCCTGGTGGCAGAGGGTCCGGAAGCCCAGCTCAAGGCAAAGCTGGAAAAAGCCATCGCGGAAAAATTCGGCTTCGAGGTCGGCGTGGTCCTTCGCTCGGAGGACGAACTGGCAAAAATGCTGTCCGAAAACCCTTTTGGCGCGCTTGATCCCACGGCGGATTTTACCCGCCATGTCTTGCTGTTCGATGCGCCACTGCCGGACGGGATTGCCCTCGAAAGTCGCCCACGCGATACAGAAATCCTGCGCATCGACGCCAGGGAAATCTACATTGCCGCCTATCTCCAGGCCAATGGCCGCTATACAGAACATGTCGAAGAGGTGCTGAAGCCGCTCTATGCCCGCCTGGGCAAGAACACGCTCGACACCATGCGCAACTGGAACACGATAGAGAAGATTCTGCAGTGATCACCGTATTCGGCTCTACCAATCTTGATCAGGTCGGCACTGTCACGCGTCTGCCAGAGCCCGGCGAAACCGTTGCCGGCGGCACCTTCTCCATGGCGCCGGGTGGCAAGGGCGCCAATCAGGCGCTGGCGGCCCGCCGCGCCGGAGCAGAGGTCCGCCATGTCTCGGCCGTGGGCGACGACGCCTTCGCCGATATGGCGCTCGATCTGCTGAAGTCGGGGGGCGTCGACCTCTCGGCCATGCGCAAGGCCGAGGCCGCGACTGGCATCGCCATGATCTTCGTCGATGCCGAAGGCGAAAACGTCATTGCCATTCTGCCCGGCGCCAATGGTACGGTCAGTCCCGAGGATGCCGATAACAGGCTTGCTGCGCTCAAGGCGGGCGACATTGTCCTTCTCCAGCAGGAAGTGCCCCAGGCCGCGACCCGTCGCGCCCTCGAAATCGCCCGGGAAAGGGGCGCCCGCAGCGTCCTCAACACGGCGCCCTTCCTCTCGGACACGGCAGAGCTCGCCCCGCTGGCCGATATCGTCGTCGCCAATGAAACCGAATTTTCCCTGCTAACCGGCCGGCCCATTGCCGAGCTCGACGAAGCCATGGCCGATTGGGTGAACAACACGGGGCGCACAATCGTCGTCACCCTCGGTGCTGACGGAGCCCGCGCCCAGACGCCAGACGGCGCGATTTCGGTCGCGGCCCATCCGGTAAAGCCCGTCGATACTGTCGGCGCCGGAGACACTTTTTGCGGCTATCTCGCCGCCAGCCTCGAAGCCGGCCTGGATCTCGAAAAAGCCATGCGCCGCGCTGCTATCGCCGGCAGCCTCGCCTGCCTCAACCCGGGCGCCCAGCCCGCCATCCCGCTGGCAAAAGACGTCGACGCCCTGGTCTGAGATCGAAGGGCCGGGACGTGTCTTTCTGTGGGGAGGCACCGTCCCTCCCCATCGTCACCACCGGGCTCGTCCCGGTAGTCCACTGTCAAAATAAAATTGCCGGGACGAGCCCGGCAATGATTTTGGAACTGGTGATGTCGGCCTGAGCGAATACCGCCCTAGTTAAAAACCCGACGCGGCTTGAACTGGCCGAACTCGACATGCCCGGTGGCGACCACCTTGCCCTTGAAACTGGCCCAGCATTCGTCCAACTGCGCCGGCGAACCCGCACCTGTCAGCAATACCGGATTGCCATGGCTGACGGCAGTGGCCTGCACCGGATCAAGCCGGATTTCCGGCAGATCGACCAGCCCGGCGGACACCGGCCCGATCATCGCATCACGCGCTTCGCCCTCTTCAGCGGCTTCCAGCTCTTCGAGCGTCACCGCATCTTCGTCGTTGAACGGGCCAACGGCGGCGCGGTGAAGGCTCCCCACATGGCCACGCGTGCCCAATACCTCGGCAATGTCCCGAGCCAGCGAGCGCACATAAGTGCCCTTCCCGCAGGTAACTTCCAACACGGTCTTTTCCGCGCCGTGCTCAACGAGCTCGATCGCATCGATATCAACCGGGCGAGGCGCCAGCTCCACCACTTCGCCGGCGCGCGCCAGATCATATGCGCGTTCACCGTCGATCTTGAGCGCTGAGAAAATCGGCGGCCGCTGCATGATTGTGCCGGTAAAGCGCGGCAGCACCGCCTCGAGCGCTTCCCTGTCGGGTCGCACATCCGATGTGGCAATCACTTCGCCTTCGATATCATCCGTGGTCGTCGCCGAGCCCCAGACAATCGAGAACCGATAGACTTTCGTGCCATCCTGCACCTGCGGCACGGCCTTGGTGGCCTCGCCGAGAGCAATCGGCAGAATGCCGGTGGCCAGGGGATCGAGCGTTCCAGCATGGCCGGCCTTGGCGGCCGAAAACAGCCAGCGCACCTTGCCCACCGCCTGGGTGGAGGTGAAGTCATACGGCTTGTTGAGCACCACCCATCCGGAGATGGGGCGCTTCTTGGATTTTTTCTGTTCAGCCAATTGTCAGTCTTCGTCGCTGCCGTCGTCGTCCAGATCCCGCCGGACGCGATCCGAGCGCAGCAGCGCGTCAATGCGCCCTGCTTCCTCGAATGTGGCATCGACATGGAAGCGGATTTCGGGCGCGAATTTCATGTTGATCTGCGGAGCCACGCGGCCCCGGACGAATTTGGCATGCCGGTTGAGCACAGCGACGATCTCTTCGGCATAGGCGCCACCGAGCGGCATCACATAGGCATTGGCCACCTTGAGATCGGGCGACATGCGCACTTCGGGCACGGTCAGAACCGCGCCCACAAGGGCTTCATCCTCGATATCGCCGCGCGCGAAAATATCGGCCAGGGCATGGCGAACAAGTTCACCCACGCGCAGCGAGCGCTGGCTGGGACCGAGGGGCTTATTGTCTTTCTTCATGACCATGCCGATAGGCCCTCCGGGGCCTTGCGTCAATCCAGCGCGCTCAGTTGCGCATCGCTGTTGAGCTGGTTGGCCCGCGCTTCGACGGTCGCGGTCGCCACCGGCCAGCTGCCCGGCTGGGCCGGATCAAAGCTCTTGCCGCGCCATTCCTGGTAGACGATGGCGATGCCGCGGTCCGACTTGCGGAAGCTGACGACCATCACCTCGCCGAGGCCCTGATAGCCGGTCAGGTTGTCGAGATAGCTGCCACACACAAAGCCGAGCGGCGCCAGCTTTTCCCCCTCATCCGGGCCGAGCTGGAAAAAGCCGGTCATCTCCGGCTTGCAGTTGCGGGCATAGGCAGACATCACCGCCGCGCGATAGTCGACGAGGCTGACTTCGGTCTGCCGCGTGATGCGGGTGCCATAAAGCGTGGTCCACAGCGCCTGGCTCTCGCCCTTGGGGTAGATCTCAAGCAGTGCCTGGGTCTCGTCGGCGATATAGACGGTCTCGACATTGGCGCGGGCAGTGCCGTCGCTGCGCTGGGCATCGCTCAGCCAGTCGGGCATGGGCAGCACCATGCGCTGATCCATCGCTTCGAGCACGAGACGGCCGCCTTCTTCCACCAGAGGCGGCTCGCTGCGCACTTGGGCCTGCGCCGAAACGGCGGGCACGACGGCCATCATGAGGGCAAACGCGAAAAACCTGTTCAACGGCACTGGGCGCTCCTGGACCCGAAACTGTCGATCAAAGCGGCCATGCCCCCCAAAAGCGCCCGATCTCTAGCCCGACGCTTATGAGCCAAGTCCCTGCCGCGCAAGGGGCCGCGTTCCCTCACGGGTCGATGGCGCGAACAATGGGGAAAAGCTGCAACACTCAGACGCGCAGGGCGCGCGGTGATGGCCTGTCCGGCAGCAGCCGATGGGGCGGCTGGTGGCCGTCCATGAACGTGCGAATATTGACGATCACCGCCTCGCCCATTTCGATCCGCGCCTCGAGCGTCGCCGAAGCCATATGCGCGGTGAGGATCACCCGGTTGGCCTCTGCAAGCGACAAAAGCCGCGGGTTGATGCCCGTGCGGTTCTCGAACACGTCCAATGCCGCACCTGCCAGGCGTCCGCTCTCGATCGCGCCAATCAGCGCCGCCTCGTCGAGCAGTTCCGGACGGCTGACATTGAGCACATAGGCGTCCGGCTTCATCCGGGCGAGTCGCTCGGCCGAGAGGATATCGCTGGTTTCCCGCGTTAGCGGCGTGTGCAGCGAAACAATGTCCACCGCTTCGAGCATAGCGTCGAGCTCGGGCCAATAGGCCGCGCCCAAGGGCTCCTCCACTCCGGGCGGCCGCCGATTGCGCGAAAAATAGTGGATCGAGAGCCCAAAGGCCCGCGCCCGCTGTGCCACCGCCGTGCCGATCCGGCCCATGCCGACGATGCCCAGCGCCTTGCCGCGCAGGCGATGGCCGAGCATCGAGGTCGGCGACCAGCCGGCCCAGCTCCGGTCGCGCAGCAGCATCTGCGTGCCTTCCACGAGGCGCCGCGGCAGCGCCAGAATCAGTGCCATGGCCATGTCGGCCGTATCTTCGGTGAGCACGCTCGGCGTATTGGTCACGGTAAGGCCCGCAGCCCAGGCCGCTTCGAGGTCGATATTGTCCACCCCATTGCCGAACTGGGCGATCAGCCGCACGCTGGGCGGCAGTTTTCCGATCAGCGCCGCGTCGATCCGGTCGGTGATGGTCGATACCAGCACATCCTTGCCCACGAGACCGGTGAGGATGTCCTCGGTGGTCAGGGTCTGGTCCGTTTCGTTGATGCCGGTTTCGAACAATGTCGCCATGCGCGCCTCGATCGTGTCGGGCAGGCGTCTGGTCACCAGGATCTTGGGTTTACTGGCTGTCATGCGTTCCGTTACGAGGGGCGGGGAAAAATGAATTTCCCTCTCTTCAGCGAGCATTAAGGATATTGGGGCTAGTGATAGGGCAATTCCAACCCGTCTGCAAAGTCATGTTGTTGATGCACGCCATTTCGGGCGGTGCCCGTCATCGTTTTTTTTCGTTTGCCCTAATAGGCTTGGCTCTGTTGTCGGCTTTTTTTGCCGTTCCAGCGCCGGTCGTGGCTCAAGCCGATAATCCCAGTGGATTGCCCCTGCCGCGCTTCGTCTCGACGCGGTCGAACCCGATCAACGTGCGCGTTGGTCCGGGCACCAAATACGACATCGCCTGGAACTATGTGGTTTCTGGCGTGCCGGTCGAAATCATCCAGGAATTTGATACCTGGCGCAAAATCCGTGACGCCGATGGCTCGGAGGGCTGGGTTCACCAGAGCCTCCTCGTCGGCACGCGCCTTGGCTATGCCGCCCCGCTGATCGCCAATGGTGAAGTTGCGATGCGCTCCAATCGCTCCGACGAGGCTGGCGTGCGTGCGCGGCTCGGCGCCGGTGCCAAGGTGCAGATCAAGGAATGCGATGGCCAGTGGTGCGAAGTTTCGGCCAGCCAGCCGGGCGAACGCTCCAGCTATTCCGGTTTCGTGGCCCAGGAAGAGCTCTGGGGCGTCTACCCCGACGAGATCTTCGACTGATCTAGCCGCTAATCGGCACTGCTGCGCTCGGCATTGGCGTTTTCGATCTGCCGGGCGCGCCATACAGCGTCGTCCTGCTTGGGGCAGGATCGGCAATAGGCGTCCGGAAACGCCAGATAATCGAGGCAACAGCCTTTTCGCGCGAGTATCACGGCCGCGCTGCCATCCTCGAGCTGCACCTCTTCGAGGCTCCCCTGTCCTTCAAGTCCCATCGCCGCAAGCCAGAGCGTGCAATAGCGCTGCTGGTCTGCAACGGTCGTTTCCGGTGCGAAATGGCCGAGCCTGCGGACGAGGTCGATAATGCGGTCGGCCAGCAGCCGCAGCGCCGGCACTCGCTTGATTCGCGTAAACTGCTTCAATTCCTCGAACGCCACATCGGCCATGGCGCGCAATTGCGCCCCCGCCTCGGCGATGAGGGTTTCGGTGTCCCCCTCCATTTGCGGGCCGGGCGCCAGCCGGAAGCCGGAAATGTCGATATTTTTCACCGATTGCGCCATGCCCGAAAATTTGGGCAGGGCGCCATGGATATGCACCGCCAGCACCGCGACATAGGCCGGCTGCCAGAAGAGGTTCGTCCAGATGCGCGTAGCGTAGAACGGCTGCCCGGCGTCCGGATAATTCGCCGCCAGCCGCGTGTAGAGCGTCTCTAACACCGCTGAATTGTCAGCACCGACAACATACCAGCCCGGCAAGGCCCCACCCGGCGCGCCGTCGAGAAAACCCGTGGTTTTGCGCAGCATCGCGAGAAGGCGCGTCAGCGCGACGTCGTCCTGATTGGTTGCGAACAGAAAATTGCGGGCAGTCCCGGTCAAGGCAGTCTCCATTTGGTGGCCCGTCCTAACAAGGGACAAGGGACAAGAACAGTCACCTTCTCTTGCCCGCCGCCGCTGCCCCTCCGTAGATCCCCTCATATGGCGGTTGAGGCCGGCCTTACCCTCTTGGTGGAGACTGCAGGAACCTGGCGTCCATACCGATACCGGGAGGGTCCGCTATGTCGCTTCTGTCCGCTCTGGCGCGCAATGAGAGGGCCAGTTCCGCGGTTGAGTTTGCCATACTGACGCCGGCCTTCTTCCTGCTGCTGACCGGCATGATGGCCTATGGCATCTATTTCGGGGCAGCCATCTCGCTCCAGCAACTGGCCGCTGATTCCGCCCGCATTGCCATCGCCGGTCTCAGCGAAGCCGAGCGCAATCGCCTCGTCGACGCCTATATCGACCGCCATGCCCGCGGTTATCCGCTCATCGACCGGGCGCGCCTGCGCGCGACCATCGGCGATCATCCCGATGATCCCAGTCAGTACAGCGTGCAGCTGCGCTATGACGCCAGCCTGCTGCCGATCTGGAACCTTTATCCGCCCCTGCCGCTGCCCAGCCAGCAGATGACTGCCGGCGCAACCATTCGGCAGGGCGGGCTGTGATCGGCAGATTCCGCCAGGACGAGAACGGCAATATGGCGATCCTTTTCGGCGTCGCCTTCTCACTCGGGGTGATGATCTGTTCCATCGTCGTCGATGGCGCCGCGCTGTTTCATGAGCGACGCATGCTGCCGGCCGGTGTCGATATCGCCGCCCTGACCGCTGCGCGCGATCCCTCCCGGGGCGAGGCGCTCGCCCGCGCCGCCCTTATTGGTGCCGGGCTGGGCGACGCATTGGCAGAAGGTACGCTGACCGTGCGGCCCGGCCGCTATACCGCCAATCCCGATCTTCCCCCGGCCCAGCGCTTCGAGGTGGGCGCGCTTCCGGCCAATGCAGTCTCGGTGAGTGTCACCCATAGCGGCACGCTGCATTTTGCCAGCGCCATGGCGCCGCCGCCCGACATCAGCGCCTCGGCCATCGCAACTGTCACCCCCCGGGTTTCCTTCACCATCGGTTCGCGTCTCGCCAGTCTCGATGGCGGCATTGCCAACGCCGTTCTCGGCGCGCTGCTCGGCACCAATCTCTCGCTCTCTGCCATGGACTACAACCGGCTGGCGGGCGTGAAGGTCAACGCGCTTTCCTTTCTCGATGCGCTTGCCATCGAGATGGGGCTCGATGCGGTGAGCTATGACGATTTGCTCGCCGCCGAGGCCGGGGCCGGCCAGATCGCGGCCGCCCTGGCGCGTGTCGTAAACGGTCCCGAGCGCGGCCTGCTCAGCACCATTGCCCTGCGCGGGACCGGCAATAGCGTTCCCATCGGCCAGCTGCTCGATCTCGGCCGCTATGGGCGCCTTCATCTGCACGACGAAACCGCAGCTCTGGCCGCCGATTTTTCCGCTCTCGATATCCTGACGGCTTCGGCCGCGCTCGCCGACGGCGATGGTCAGGTGCGCCTTGCGGTCACTCCCAGCCTGCCGGGCGTTGCAAAGATCGATCTCGACCTCGCCATTGGCCAGCCGCCCCAGGGCGGGGGCTTTTATGCCCTCGGCCCCGGCGGCACCATCGTGCGCACTTCCCAGCTCCGCCTCCGCCTTGCCGTCAGGGTCCTCGCCGGGTCGGTGGTGAGCGGTGGCGTTGTTAATCTCCCCATCTGGCTCGACGTTGCCCATGCCCAGGCCCGCGTCCTCGATGCCACCTGCCCCAACCCGGATTTTCCCCAGGGCACTGCCCGCATCGCCGTGGTGCCCGGCATTCTCACCGCCGCCATCGGCGCCATGAACGACGCCCAGCTCAACGGCTTCGGCGCGCTGCCGCCGGCCAATCCGGTCAAACTGCTCGATGCGGCGCTGCTCAGCATCACCGGCTCGGCCCGGCTCACCGCCAGCCAGACGGTGCCGATCGTCCTGCAATTCTCCCCCGATGACATTGCCGCCGGCACGCTCAAGACCGCCCGCACCCAGACCATCGCCAGCTCGCTGGTAACTTCGCTCTTTGCCAATCTCGACCTGCGCGTACAGCTCGATCTTCTTGGCATCGGACTCAATCTCAACGTCATTGCCGCGAGCCTCCGGGCACTTCTCGCCCCGCTCGCCCTGCCGCTCGACGCGCTTCTCGCCAGCCTGCTCCAGACCCTGGGGATGGGTCTCGGCGAAGCCGATGTGCGCGTCTACGGCGTTCAATGCAGCGATCCCGTGCTCGTCGGCTGACCGCGTTGGTGCCGCCGAAACCGGCCTTACAAACGGGGCCTTGACATCGACCCTCTTTAGTGTGCTACTTATGCATGACACTAGTTAGGCATGACACATGGATGAGTTTCACACCAGCCAGCCGATCTTCGTCCAGATCCGGCAGCGGCTGATCGAGATGATCCTGCGCGGCACGGTGGGCGAGGGCGATCCCCTGCCCTCGGTGCGCCAGATTTCGGCAGATCTTTCGGTCAATCCGCTCACGGTCACCAAGGCCTTCGAGGCCCTGGTCGATATCGGCGTCGTCGAAAAACGGAGGGGTCTGGGCATGTTCGTTACCCAGGGCGCACGCGGCACATTGCTGTCTCACGAGCGCGAAAAGTTTCTCAAGGAAGAATGGCCGCGCATCGCCGCCCAGATCCGGGCGCTCGAACTCGACCTCAAGTCTCTGGTTTCCAATATCGCTGCGACCCCGGAGGGACCCGCAAAATGACCGATGCCCTTTCCACCATCCCGCCCGTCGTCTCCGCGCGCGGCCTCAAAAAATCCTTCGGCGGCAAAGAAATCTTGCATGGGCTGGATTTCGACATCCCCGCCGGCCGCATCTATGGCCTCATCGGCCATAATGGCGCGGGCAAGACGACGACGCTCAACGCCATGCTGGGGCTCACGAGCTATGAGGGCACCATCCGTGTCCTCGGCGAAGATCCCTTCGCCCGCCGCGCCCACCTCATGGAAAACGTCGCCTTCATCTCCGATGTGGCGAGTCTGCCGCGGTTTCTGCGGGTGCGGGAGCTGTTTGCGCTCCTCTCCAACATTCACCCCAATTTCTCCATCGATAAGGCCCGCAGCTTCCTCGAAGGCACCGACATCAAGCCCGAGATGAAGATCAAAACCCTCTCCAAGGGCATGGTCGCGCAACTGCACCTCGCGGTGGTCATGGCCATCGACGCCAAGCTCCTCGTCCTCGACGAGCCGACGCTCGGCCTCGACATCACCTATCGCAAGCGCTTCTACCGGCGGCTGCTGGAAGACTACATGACCGAGGAACGCACCCTGATCATCACCACCCACCAGGTGGACGAGATCGAGTTCATGCTCTCCGACATCATGTTCATCCGCGATGGCGATCTCATCCTGCATATGCAGATGGAGACGGTGAACGAGAAATTTTCTCAACTCGTCGCCAATGGCCCGGAGACGCAGGCCCAGGCCCGCGCCCTCAACCCCGTCTATGAAGAAACCCGCTTCGGCCAGACCGTCTTCATCTACGATGGCGTCGACCGCGCCCAGCTCGAGCCGCTTGGCCGGGTCTCCACCCCCACCATGTCTGATCTGTTCGTGGCGCTGATGCAGCGTCCCACAGCCAATCCGGAGCGCGGCCAATGAAGGCTTTTGCTGCCCTCATCCATCGCGAATTCCTCGAGCATCGCGGTGCCTTCCTCACCGGCCCGCTGATCCTCGTCGGCATTCTCTTCGGCGCCACCATCCTGGCCTTCACCGTCGGCCGGGTCGATGCGCGCTTTTCCGGCGCCCTCTTCACCCTGGCGCCTCTGCGGGTCTACGAGGTGGGCTTCCTCGGCCTCGGCTTTGGCTGGCTGCTCTATCTGCTGGTGGTTCTCGTCTTCTACTGCGCCGACGGCTTCGCCGCCGACAAGCGCAACAATGCCATGCTATTCTGGAAATCCATGCCGGTTTCCGATTTCCGCATGCTGCTCTCAAAGCTCACTGCCGCGCTCACCATCCTGCCCGGCACGGTTTTCGGCATCACCCTCCTCAGCGGGCTTCTGCTCTATGGGGTCGCCTTCACCACCATGCTGATCACCGGCACGGGCAGCTGGGCTATCCTCGGCAATATCGCCAGCGTCTATGGCCAGGTGGCCTTCGCCATCCTCGTCACCCTCGTCTGCGGGCTCCTCTGGTACCTGCCCCTCATGGGCATTGCCGGCGGTCTTGCCACGGCGCTGGGTCGCTGGGCGATCCCCGTCTCGGCGCTGCTGCCGGCGCTGATCTCGCTCCTCGAATGGGTCACGCTTGGCGGTGGCATCCATCCCTTCGCAACGAAAAGCTGGGCCTATTTCCAGGACCGCCTCTCCCCGCCCAACACGGACTATCTCGATTCCCTCTTCGTCGATGAGGCCCCTTTCAGCGCCTTCACCTATGCAACGACGCTCATCGAACAGATGGATTGGCTTCAGGTGGGTCTCGGGGTGCTGGTTGCCCTCGCCGCCCTCTACATCGCCAGCGAATACCGCCGCCGCGCCGCCGCCAATTGACGGCTGCTGCCCGCCTCTCCATTGTACCGTCGCGCCTCAAAGTGCGGCGGCAGGGGCAGGAACAATGAGCGTCCATCTGGTTTTATCGCACCCGCTGACGGACAGTCTTAATGCCCGCCTCGCCTGCGGGATCGAGGCCAATATCCGGGCCCGTGGGCTCGCCGTCGACCGGCTCGACCTCTATGCCTCGGGCTTCGAGCCTGCCCTCACCGCTGAGGAACGCCGGGCCTATTATGGCGCCATAAGACCGGGAAATAGCCCCACCGACCTCCAGCGCCGCCTCACCGATGCCCAACATCTGGTGCTGGTCTTTCCCACCTGGTGGTTCGCGCCGCCGGCCATGCTCAAGGGCTGGTTCGAGCGCGTCTGGGCACCGGGGATCGCTTTCGAGCAGGGCACGCCGATTCGTCCCCTCCTCACCAATCTCAAGTCCATCCTGGTGGTGACGACCCTCGGCTCGCCGTTCTGGTTCGATGTCGCCATCGCCCGCCAGCCGGTCAAGCAGACCCTCCGCGCCGGTCTCTTCACGTCCTGCGCCCCGCAGGCCCGTTTCCGCATGCTCTCCCTGCACTCGGCCGAAAATGTCGACGCAGCCCGTGTCGCCCGCTTCGAAAGCCGCATTGCCAAAACCATCGCCACGCTCATGTGAGCCGGTTTGGGTCTTGGCGCGATATCATGCTAGGCAGCGCAAAACCGCCGAGGCCCGCCCATGACCCTCCCGACCATCGTCAGTTTCTGGCACGGCCCGATGAGCTGGCTCGAGGCACTGTGCATCGCCGCCTTTAATCGCCAAGGCCATCGCGTCGAAGTCTTTGCCTTTGACCCGATCGAGAATTTCCCTGCCAACGCCATCTGGCGCGATGCCGCCGAACTCATGCCGCGCGAGCAATTGGTATTCTACAAGGGCAAGGGCACGCCCGCAGTCTTTTCAGATCGATTCCGCCTCGAGCTGATGCGCCGCAATCTCGGCATCTGGGCCGACCTCGACCTTTATCTGCTCAAGCCGCTCGCCCCGCCCGATGACTATCTCATGGCCTGGGAACGCCCCGGCTCGGTCAACAGCGCCGTGCTCTATATCCCGCCCGAAGCGCCGCTGCTCGGCGACCTGCTCGCTGTCTTTGACCGAGACAACCGCCCGCTCCTAGAACCCTTCCTGCCGCTCTATCGCCGCCTCGAAGTCGCGGCCCGCCGCCTCGTCGGCGACAAGGTCCCACCCGAGCATCTCCAATATGGCGCCACCGGCCCCATGGCCCTCACCCACTACGTCAGGGCGCGCGGCCTCGTCGAGAAGGTCAAACCGTCAACGACTTTCTACCCCATTCCCTATGAGGGCATTCCGGCCCTGCTTCAGCCGGGCTCGGACGTAACCTCTGCCATCCGCCCCGAAACCCTCGGCATCCACCTCTGGCGCAGCCAATTCACCAATCGCGGCCGCGCCGACATCCCCCCGCCCCCAAAAGGCAGCGCCATGCACAAACTCTGCGAAATCGAGGGAATGCTTATATAGGCGCTCGCAGAGCGAGCGCTGTTCCGCCCGGACCCATCGGCTCCTGCGTCTCCCTCCCCCTTGTGGGCTTCGAGCCGGCCAAGGGCGAAATTGCTCCGGTGAAGCAATTTCAGCCGAGAAGGCCATGAGAGCTACGCTCGAATGGCGGGGCATCCACGCACCTACCCCATCGGCTCTTTCGTCTCCCTCCCCCTTGTGGGGAGGGATCAAGGGTGGGGGTGATCCCTCCTCACCGACCCCATCAGCTCCATCGCCCCCTCGCCCCTCAGGGGGGAGGGCGGGGTGAGGGGTGAAGCCCTTCAGTATGGATAGGGCGTGCGCCCACTCACCCCAGCCGAAGCTTCTTCTTCCACCGGTGCCGCGCAAACCGATAAAACAGCTCATTGGTCATCACGTGCCGATACCAGCGCGCATAGGCGGTGGTGCGCAAAATGCCGGCCCAGAGCGCCCAGGGCTTGTTCTTGCCGGTGAAATGCAGGATCGCCGGGTCCATCGCCTCATGGGCGGGATGGGCGTCGATGACGTTCCAGCGCCAGTCGAGCTTCTGCCAGTTGTTGCGGAACACAAGGTTCAGCACGTCCTGATCATAATAGAGCCGCGGCAGCCAGTTCTTGCCGGCAATCACCGCCACCTCGCTCTTGATGTCGATCTCGCGCCATTGCGCCAGATCCACCACCAGCATGCCGGAATTGAAATAGGCATCACCGCAGTGGAAAATATCCTGGTTCTGGCGCATGTCACGCCGCCCCATGATGAACGGCGACAGCGAATCCTGCACCGCCCCCACCGGCTTTCCGCCCAGATCGACCGCGAACAGGTCTTCGATTGGCTGGCGCACCATCATGTCGCAATCGAGATAGATCACCCGCTCGATATCGGCAGGCAAAAGATCCGCCAGCAGCAGCCGCGAATAGACGACGCTTGGCCATTGTGCGCTGGCCGGCATGCCTGCGACGAAAAAGTCGAAGAGCTCCGAGCCTTGGAGCGGATAATAGCTCAGCGTCGCCCCGAACTCGCGGGAAATGCCCTCGAGGTCATACTTGTGCTCATCGCTCAGCGGCATGTGCAGAAGGTGGAACACGAGATCGCTGCGCCGCCGCGTCGAGAGGCACACCGAGCGCATCACCGCATAGGCCGGCGCCCAGAAATTGTCGTCAAAGGCGAGGGCGATGTGAATGGGCGAGGTCATGTATGGGTCCCGGCAGCGCGCTTGACGCCAAATAGGTAAATTGCGGCGCTCCCCAGCACGAGCAACACTTTGGGCACTTCCACCATCAGCAGCACATCGGTGGCGCCGCTGAGCAGCAGCCCGGCGCTGAAGCAGATCGCGAGGTAAAGCCGCGCCTTGGCATCGATTTTATGCGCCGCCCCGAAATGCGCCAGCAGTGGCGCAGCAAGCATCAGGAGGTATGCGATTAGCCCGAAGAGGCCGCAAGCCACCGTCAGGCTCAGCGCATCATTGTGGATATAGCCCCAGCCCTCGAGCGCATACCCCTCCTGCCCGATTTCGGTCAGATAGGGCATGGAGGCGGCGATCTGGCTGTGCCAGCCATGCCCGAAAAGCGGCGCGTCGAAGAACGCCCTGATCCCGGCCCGATACATTTCGACCCGATAGAGCGCAGATGTATCAGACGGAATTTCCCCGCGCAGCAGGGCGACGACGGGCTGAAACGCTTCCATCGGCCGGGTAAACCCGAAGGAATAGGCAACGGCAAAGCCCAGCACCACCAGCCCGCAGAGCACCAGCGGCAGGGCGATTTTTACCAGCCTCGGCACCGCACTGCCGCGCAGGGCGACGACGCCATAGACCAGCGCCAGGCCCAGCGCCACGATCAGCGCCGCCCGCGTTTCCGCCGCTATGGTGGCGATAACAGCGAGGACTGGCCCGAGGAGATACATCCATTTGCGCGCAGCTTTTTCGACGAGCGTGCCCCCCAGGCTCAAAAAGCCCAGCACCACGGCAAGATCGGCGAAGTGGATCGGGCTGAACCCCGGCGCAGTGGTGCGCTGCACCCCATTGAGCAAGCCATAGAGACCCACAATGGCGCAGAGCACCGTCGCCAAGAGGCACAATTGGCTGAACTTCTCGACCGTCAGCCGGTCGGCCAGCGGCGAGATGGCGAGCGCGAGCAGCGGCGTCAGCGCCAGTGGCAGGAAATCGGCGATATTGGCAAGGCTCGGCTGGCCGGGCTGCAACAAGAAGGCGAGGGCGATGATCACGAAGGCCCCAACCAGCGCACGCACGAATGGCGTCTTGAGAAGGCGCCCCATGAGGGCTCTGTCCCACCCCAGCACAAGAGCGAAGAGACTGAAAATCAGCGCCAGATAGGCTGACGCATGCCCGAACAGCGGCCACAGCGCAAAGCCCGAAATCAGCACCAGCCCTGCCGCGAGGCGGGCAAGGCGGCGACGGACGGTCTCTTCAGTAAATCGGGTCAATGGCACGGTCCGCTATTGGGGCAATCAGTTGTGCTTGTCGTTTTTCCCCGCCGGCCGGTCAAGACGAAAGGACGCCAGGCGAACCGCTTGGCGCCTCTGCGGCTTTCCATGCGTGTGACCCCGCGCTAAACATTGGCGGCGAAGGGGAGAAGCATGGCTACCTATACCGACATTGCCCGGCGGGTTTACAACCACACCTGGAAACTCGATCCGATCGTACGCAGCCTGCTCGACACGGATTTTTATAAATTGCTGATGCTGCAAATGATCTGGGGTCTCTACCCTCAGGTCAACGCCACCTTTTCGCTGATCAACCGCACCAAATCGGTCCGTCTTGCCGACGAGATCGACATTGATGAATTGCGCGCCCAGCTCGATCACTGCCGCACCCTGCGCCTCTCCAAAAAGGAGATGATCTGGCTGGCCGGTAACAGCTTTAATGGCAAGAAGCAGATTTTTCAGCCGGGCTTCCTGCGCTGGCTCGAAAATTTCCAGCTGCCCGAATATCGCCTCGAAAAGCGTGACGGCCAGTTCGTCCTCGAATTTCCCGGCCTCTGGGTCGAAACCAGCATGTGGGAAATCCCGGCTCTCGCCATCATCAACGAGCTGCGCAGCCGCGCCGCCATGAAGCCCTATGGCCCCTTCACCCTTGACGTGCTCTACGCGCGCGCCAAGGCCAAGATGTGGGAAAAGGTCGAGCGCCTGCAAAAGCTCCCGGATCTGAAAATCTCCGATTTCGGCACGCGCCGCCGTCATTCCTTCCTCTGGCAGCGCTGGTGCGTGGAAGCCCTCAAGGAAGGCATCGGGGAAAATTTCACCGGCACCTCCAACGTCAAGCTGGCCATGGATACAGACCTCGAGGCATTGGGCACAAATGCCCACGAGCTGCCCATGGTGCTGGCCGCCCTCGCCCGCTCCGACGAGGAACTGCGCGAAGCGCCTTACCGCGTCCTTCAGGACTGGAAGAGCTATTACGGCGGTAATCTGCTCATCGTCCTGCCTGACGCTTTCGGCACCGACGCCTTCCTCCGCGATGCGCCCGACTGGGTCGCCGACTGGACCGGCTTCCGTCCCGACAGTGCCCCGGCCATCGAAGGCGGCGAAAAGATCATCGAGTTCTGGAAGTCCCGCGGCCGCGATCCCCGGGAGAAGCTCCTGATCTTCTCGGACGGGCTCGATGTCGACATGATCGAGGAGGCCTATCTCCATTTCGACGGCAAGGTGCGCATGAGTTTTGGCTGGGGCACCAACCTCACCAATGATTTCGAGGATTGCGCGCCCGATCTCAATCCGCGCCTCAAGCCGATTTCCATCGTCGCCAAGGTGTCGGAAGCCAATGGCCGCCCGGCGGTCAAACTGTCGGATAACCCGGCCAAGGCTACCGGAGATGACGCCGAGATCGCGCGCTATATTCGTGTCTTCGGCGACACCGGGCGCACCGAGCACGCCGTCCGGGTTTAGCTCGCCAAAAGTGAAGGGCGTCAGCCCTTTACCTCGCCCGATCCGAAATTATCCTTATTGTGGAGAAACTTACCGGCTTTTCACGCATTAACCGGGCGTGAACCATCGGAGGCCAGTGTGCCTTCGGGGGCTCCCCCGGAGCCAGGTATGAGTCTTGAATTAATTGATATTACGCTGGCAGAACGCCAGCTCCATCCCAGACTAGCCAATCGTGTCACCGGAAAGGTGCGCGCCATTCTCACCGAGGAACTCGGTGGGGTCGCTCAGCGCCATGAACTGCTGATCCCGGCGTGGGTCGAGCTCAGGGACGGCATGACCGACGAGGATGTGGACCTTGCCCTTCTGGTCAAGGCAGCCGAAATTGTCGGTCGCCTCAAGACGCGTCTCGGCTAGGTCCGGGGCGCCAGCGGGGCCATTGCGCCGCCGCTTCTTAGCAGATCAAGATAGCGCCGATGAACGAGTGCCTGCGGCGGGATCGGTTCCGCTGTCTGTCTGGGCGCTGCCGGGCGATGCCGATAGCGCGCCGCGGTGGCGAAATAGCGCGCCTGCTCCGCCAGCCGATGTGATCTCAGCCGTTCCTCGTCACGGCGAAACCATGTCAGCGTCACGATGACGATCGCCCAGATCGCAACAATTTCCCAAGGCATGACGAGATCCTCTTTTCGGGCTCGTCATAGCTAACAGTCTGTTAACATCAAAACGACAAGTGCGGTTAAGCCTAACGCCTAAACTTGCGTCGATTTTGGGGGCAGGCTTCCGCCCCGGTTGAGCCCCACCAGCATCGCCCGAACCTCGTTTTCCGCCGCCTTGGTGATGGCCTTGCGGTCCGCTCCTTCCCGCAGAACCTGCGGTGCGCCAAAGGCAATCGTCACATCCTTGACCGGGCCGGAGAGTATGTCGCGGATGTTCTGCTTGACTGTCTTGGATTTGACCCATGCCACCATGGCGCGCTCGTTACGGCTGATCGGCAGGCCCTGAAGTCCGGTGTAAGCTATCGTCAGAGGCTGGATATTTACCTCGGATGCCCCGGCTGACGTCATGGCCACCTGGGCGGCGCCCACGAGCGCCGAGCGGAACGGCAGCACATGGGTGCCGATGTCGGATTGCCCTTCGGCAAAGAGAACCACAGTCTCGCCCTTGGCCATCGCCTGGCCCATGGCCTTGGCCGTCCGTCCCGTATCGCTGCGCCGCGTGCGGTCGACATAGACGGTCTTTTGCAACCGCGCCATCAGTCCCACAAAGGGCCATTCGCCCACTTCCCGCTTGGCGACGAAAACCACCGGCGCCACCGCCCCGATGGCGATGATATCGGTCCAGGAAATATGGTTTGAAACCAGGAGGGTAGGCCGTCCCCTGGCGACTTCGCCGATCACCCGGACGCGCAGCCCGAGGAAGAAACACCCCAGCTTGTGGAAGAGCCGCGGGATCGTATGCCAGAACGGCCGGTTGAACCCGATGATCAGGGCCTGGAGCGGAATGGCGATGATCAGGAAAGGCACGAAGACAAGAATAAAGAACAGGCTGCGAAAGATCATTCGCCAGACTGGTCCTTTCCGCCTTTCCCGTCACTGAGTGGCACTGCGTAGAGCTCGAGCCGGTGGTCAACCAGCCGGTACCCCAGGCGCTTGGCAATAACTTCTTGAATCGCCTCGATTTCCTCGTTCCGGAATTCGATAACCTTGCCGCTGCGAATGTCGATCAGGTGGTCATGATGTTCATCGGGAATGAGTTCGAACCGCGCCCGACCGTCCTTGAAATCATGCTTGGTGACCAGCCCCGCCTCTTCGAACAGATTGACCGTCCGATAGACCGTCGACAGCGAAATACGCGCGTCGATTGCCGAGGCCCGGCGATAGAGCTCCTCGACGTCGGGGTGATCCTTGGAATCTTCGATGACCCGGGCAATGACGCGACGCTGGTCGGTCATGCGCATGCCGCGCGCCACGCAGGCTTCTTCCAGCGTCGGATCCGACGGAATTTTGCTCATGCCATCTCTCCAGCCAGGCCCGCTCAGACGGGGTTACCCAAGATCGCGCGCCATGACAAGCGCGGTCGCGGCGCTGCCATCGGGGTGGGTATAATAGCCTTTTCGGCTGGAAATGGTCACAAAACCGAGCCGTTTATAGAGTGCAATCGCCGGGCTATTGTTCTCGTCCACCTCAAGAAACATCTTCCTGGCAGGCGACATCAAAAGGTCGGCAAACACCGCCTGCAACAGCGCCCGGCCCACCCCCTTGCTGCGCCATTTTGGCTCAACGGCAATGCTGAGCAATTCGGCTTCGTCGGCCACAGTGCGGATCACGGCAAACCCGGCGATCCGGCGCTTGGCGTCGCAGGCGACATAAACGGGCGTGGCCTTGTCCGAAAGAAAAGTGACAAAGTCGGCCACCGGCCAGCCACGGTAAAAGCCGGCGGCATGAAGCTTGGCCAGCGCTGCGGCGTCCTCAGCTTCGGCCGGCTCCACATGCAGCCCGTTCGGGGCCATCCACAGCTTGTCCATCAGGCACCTAGCCTTGGAATACGCGCGGCGGTCTGCGGCTTGGCGTCAGCATCGCGCACATAGGCGGCATTGGGCGGATAGTCGGCGGCGTCGGCGCTGGCGGCAAAGCGGGCGATGGCGGTGATATCGACAAACGGTTCGGTGATAAGGGGATAGCCGGCAGGAACAGCGGCTTGCGCCTCCACCATCGGCATCAAACGTGCTGGCGTCTCTGCCACGCCCGGCCCTGAGAACAGCTGCAGATAGGCCTCGCTGCGCCGCGCGTCCAGCAGCACCGCCACCGGCCCGCTGGCGCTCAGCGACAGGCCGAGGAGGCTCGGGACACCGATCACCGGCAATTTACGCGCCAGCCCCAGTCCCCGCGCCGCCGAAAGGCCGATGCGCAGGCCGGTAAAGGAGCCAGGCCCCGTGGTGACGGCAATGCGCGCGATATCGCCGTGGCCAAGCCCGTTCCGGGCCAGCAATTCGCCGAGGCGCTCGAACAGGAGTTCGGCATGGCCGGTGGCCACGTGGTCGACAAGACTGTCGGCGCGCCCATCGGCGCGGAGCAGCCCGAGCTGCAGCCGCGGCGCGGCCGTATCGATGGCAAGGGTAACGGGCATGTCGGTCATGGCGTCTCCGCTGCGCCCTCTTGAGGCGTTCTGGGCTCGTAGCGCTCAAACTCTTGCGAGTCCACCGCCTTGACGCTGTGCGCCTGGCGGGGCGACCTTGCCCTCATGCTCCCTGATTCGCGTCGTCCCGCTTCATGACCTGGCTCGCCGAAACGACCATGCTCAGCCATGGCTGGCGTCGCTTCCTTTTGCTTCTCGTCGCGGGAGCCGTGGCAGGCCTGTCGGTGCCGCCCTTTTTTATCCTGCCGGCGCTGTTTCTCACCATGCCTGTCTGGGTCTGGGCGCTCGATGGCGCCGAGCGGCGCAAAGGCTGGCGCCGCATCTTCGGCCCGGCCTTTACCATCGGTTTTGCCTTTGGCTGGGGCTATTTCACCGTCGCCTTTCATTGGCTCGGCGCTGCCTTTTTTGTTGATGGGGGCTGGTTCCTAGCAGCCATGCCACCCGCCATTCTGGCGCTCGCGGCTCTCATCGCGCTGTTCTGGGGTTTTGCCAGCGCGCTGGCCCATCTCACCTGGAGCCATGGTGGCGCCCGCATCGTCGGCCTCGCCAGCTGGCTGGCGGTGGCCGAATTCGCCCGTGGCCATGTGTTCACCGGCTTTCCGTTTGATCTCCTCGGCTATGCGCTGACCGGTTCGGAAGAGATGATGCAACTCGCCTCGGTGATCGGCGTCTATGGGCTCACCTTCCTTGCCCCGCTCATGGCCATGACCCCGGCGCTGATCTGGCCGGCCGATGATCGCCCCATGGGCCAGCGGCTTGCCCCGCTCTTTGTGGTGCTGCTCGTCCTTTCCGCTCAGCTTGGCTATGGCTGGAACCGCATGACCGGCACCGTCTCCACCGAGCGTCAGGATGTGGCAATGCGGCTGGTTCAGCCCCTCGTTTATGAGCATTCCGATTTCGGCAATGTCGATCCGGTCGCGCTGATCGATCGGCTGCTGATGCTGTCAGACATGCGCATGGACCCGACCGATCAGGGCCTGGCTGACATCACCCATCTGGTATGGCCCGAATCGAGCGTGCCCTTTTTCCTCTCGACCTATCCGGATGCTTTGGCGCGCATCGCCCGAACCTTGCCCGAGGGGGCAACGCTTCTGGCCGGTGTCCCCCGCCAGCCTTATGAGATGCGCCCGGGGATGCCGGCGAGCGCGCCCTATAATTCGGTCGTCGCCATTAACAGCGACGGCGAAGTCATTTCCTCCTACGACAAATCCCATCTGGTGCCGTTTGGCGAATATCTGCCGTTCCAGGAGTTTTTCAGCCAATTCGGTCTCAAGCAGTTCGTTCCGGGCGCTGATGGCTGGGCCCATGGCGACCGGCGTCGCCGCCTGATGGGCCTGCCGGGCGCCCCGGCTGCGCTGATTCTCGTCTGCTACGAAATTCTCTTCTCCGGCGATCTCGGCGACACCGCGGGGGCGCAATATCTGCTCAATGTCACCAATGACGCCTGGTTCGATGGCTCGGTCGGCCCGGCTCAGCATGCTCACCACGCACGTCTCAGGGCGGTCGAGGAGGGCATGAGCCTGGTGCGGGCCGCCAATAGCGGCCTCACCTTTGTCACCGACCCCATTGGTAGGATAACCGCCCAACTCGCGCCCCAGCAGATGGCCGCGCTCGATGCGCGCCCGCATCAAAAGCTTCCGACCACAATCTTTGCCCAGATCCGGCACTGGCCGCTGGTCATCGCCATCATTGCCGGCGTGATGATCAGTTTCGTTTCGTCACGAAAAAACCGCCGTCGCCTGCCCTATTGATTCTGCGCGGCGCAGCACGAACACCGTTTCCAGACGACTGGGAACGGGTCTGCGATTCGGAACGATCGATAAAACAAGCGCTTGGAAAGTTTTTGCCGCATCACCGGGCAGATGACGCCTGCGCAATGCTTCACACAGAACAGAAGCCCGAAACGACGAAAGGCCGGACTTGCGTCCGACCTTTTCATCAACCCACCGAAGTGGGAGAATTGGAGCGGGCGATGGGATTCGAACCCACGACCCTAACCTTGGCAAGGTTATGCTCTACCCCTGAGCTACACCCGCGCTCCGTATTCAACGTCAGTGCCTTGCGGCGCCTTCGTTTTCATCGTCAGCGCCTTGCAGCGCTTCGATGAGTGGCTATATGCCCAATGGCACTGCCGATTGCAACCCCAGTTTTCATTTTTCATGTTATCGTCTTGAAAGGCTGTGGAAACTAGGGCTTGCCACCCACAGGTCGCGGGCGCAAAAAGGCCCGCGAACGCTTAGAAAAATGCGAAAGACGCGAGAGCTTCAATGTCGATTTCCATGAATGGCGCCAATGGCGCAGCCCCCGCAGCGGCCGCTCAACTGGTTCGCGATTCTTCCGATGCCGCGTTCAAGGTCGACGTCATCGACGCTTCTCTCGAAGCTCCGGTTCTGGTGGATTTCTGGGCCCCCTGGTGCGGCCCCTGCCGCCAGCTGACCCCGGCGCTGGAAAAAGTTGTCGCGGAAAAGGCCGGCAAGATCAGGCTGGTGAAGATCAATATCGACGAACATCCTGGCGTCGCTGGCCAACTCGGCGTTCAGTCCATTCCTGCCGTGTTCGCCTTCGCCGGCGGCCGTCCGGTCGATGGTTTCATGGGCGCAATGCCCGAAGGCGAGGTGCGCCGCTTCGCTGATCGCGTCATTGCGGCCGCGCCGGCCGGTGCTGCGCCCGCAGATTCGCTCGAGGCCCAGATCGCCGATGCGCTCAAAGTTGCCGAACAGGCTGTGGCTGCCGGTGATCTCGGCCAGGCGGCCCAGATTTTTGGCATGGTGTTGCAGCATGCGCCTGAAAACGAGGTCGCACTCGTCGGCCTTGCGGGCGTCTATATGACCGCCGATGAAGTCGAACAGGCCAAGGCAACGCTCGAAATGGTCCCCGAGGACAAGCGCACGGGCGACGCCTATCAGGCGATCTCCAATGCCATCCGCCTCAAGGAAGAAGCTGCGGGCCTGTCCGAATCGGCCACGCTCGAAGCTGCCATTGCTGCCGACCCCGATAATTTCCAGGCGCGCTTTGATCTTGCCATGGTGCTCAATGCCGAAGGCAAGCGCCTTGAGGCCGCAGAGGCCCTTGTCGCCATCTTCAAGCGCGACCGCAGCTGGAACGAGGATGCGGCCCGCAAGAAGCTTCTCGAATTCTTTGAGGCCTGGGGCCCCAAGGAGCCTGCCACGCTCAAGGGTCGGCGCCTGCTCTCGGCCGCCCTGTTCTCCTAGTAGGCCACTTCATGCCCAAGCGTCCCGCCAGCTCCGCTGATTTGCCCAAATCAGTGCCGCTCTTTCCCCTGTCAGGCGCCCTGCTCCTGCCGTTCTCGCATCGGCCGTTCAACATCTTTGAGCCGCGCTATATCGATATGGTCGATGCGGCGCTGCGAGGGGATCGGCTGATCGGGCTGATCCAGCCCGAGGACACGAGCGAGGAAAGCCCCAAGGGGCAGGTCGCGCTCCAGAAGATCGGCTGCCTTGGTCGGCTGACCCATTTCGAGGAAAACGCCGAGGGGCGCTATTTCATCATCCTCGAAGGGGTGACCCGCTTCCGCCTCATCCACGAGCTCTCGGTCGAGACGCCCTATCGCCAGGGCGTGATTTCCGGCGAGGCCTATGAGGCCGATTATGATCGCACGGCCGGGGAAGCGGCCGTCGATCGCGCCCGCTTCCTGAAGATGATGCGCGACTACGCCGAATACGCATCCATCGAGCTCAACTGGGAAGAAATTGAACAGACCGGTACCGCCGATCTCGTCAATTTTTGCTGCATGGTCTCGCCCTATGGCGCGGCCGAAAAACAGGTGCTGCTGGAGGCCAATACCCTCAGCGACCGGGCAGAAACCCTCATTGCTATGACGGAATACGAAATGGCCAAGGGCGGCAATGACGCCGCTCCGCTCAACTGATGGTCGGGCCCGCTGCCGATCCGCGCCATGCGCTTGATGTGCGCACGCTCGAAATGCTGGTCTGCCCGCTCACAAAGACGCGCCTCAGCCTCTCGTCTGACAAAACCGAGCTGATCTCGGTGGCTGCACGGCTGGCTTTTCCCATCGTGCGCGGCGTGCCCCTCCTCAGCCTCGATGAGGCGCGCAATATCGAGCCGGACGAGATCAAGGCGGTCGCAACCCCGACCGAGTGAGAGCCGAAACAAAAACGGGCGGGGTTTTCCCCGCCCGTCTGATTCTCACCGTTCGCGAGGGGCTTAAAGCCCGTCGGTCACCACATGGCTGAAGGCGCCTTCAGGCTCCTTGGTGATGGCCGGATTTTCCGGCGACACGGCCGAGAGCAGCGTATCGACGGTCTGGCGGTAATCGGCTTCGTCGAGCACACCGGTCGAGCCTTCGGTGAGCTTGTTGACCTCGGAGACCTGATAGAGCTGGTCTTCCACGGTCATCGACCCGGTCATGTCATTGTCCACCACGATCTGGGCGGCTTCTTCCGCATTGGCCCGGGCATAGTCCCAGCCCTTCATCGAGGCGCGGACGAACTTGGTCATCTTCTCGACAAAGGCCGGGTCGGCCAGCTTGTCTTCGAGCACATAGAGCCCGTCCTCAAGCATGCCGACGCCCTCGTCGCGATAATTGAAGACGGTCAGCTCTTCCGGGGTGAGACCGGCGCGCAGCACTTGACCATACTCATTATAGGTCATGGTCGAGATACAGGCCGCCTGCTTCTGGATCAGCGGGTCGACGTTGAAGGCTTGCTTGAGCACTTCCACGCCCTCGGCGCCGCCTTCGGTGGAGAGGCCGAGTTTGGCCATCCAGGCGTAGAACGGATATTCATTGCCGAAGAACCAGACGCCAAGTGTCTTGCCGGCAAAGTCATCCGTGGTCTCGACGCCGGCTTCCTTGAGGCAGGTCAGCAACAGGCCCGACTGCTTGAACGGCTGAGCGATATTGACCAGCGGCACGCCGCGTTCGCGGGCGGCAAGGCCCGGCGCCATCCAGGTGGTGATGACGTCGGCGCCACCGCCGGCAATCACCTGCTCGGGCGCGATGTCCGGGCCACCGGGCTTGATTTCGACATTGAGGCCCTCTTCCTCATAAAACCCCTTGGCCTGGGCCACGTAATAGCCAGCGAACTGGCCCTGGGTGACCCATTTCAGCTGCAGCGTCACCGAATTGTCCTGAGCCAATGCGGCTCCGGAGGCGGTGAGCGTCATGGCCCCTGCCAGTGCACCAATAAGAAGTTTTTTCATTCCCTCGTTCCCTTCAGTTCGGCTCCGTCCTCATGCACCACGCACGGACGGATGCCAGAAGGTGACGCGCCGCTCGACCAGCGTGATCACCCCATAGAAGACCGAGCCCGCGACGGCCGCCACCGCGATTTCGGCCCACACCATGTCGACATTCATCCGGCCGACTTCGGTAGAAATCCGGAAGCCCATCCCCACAATGGGCGTCCCGAAGAATTCCGCTACGATTGCGCCGATCAAGGCCAGAGTCGAGTTGATCTTGAGGGCGTTGAATATGAAGGGCGCCGCAGCGGGAAGACGCAGCTTCATAAGGGTTTGCCAGTAACCGGCAGCATAGGTGCGCATCAGATCGCGCTCGATGACGCTCGAGGCATTGAGCCCGGCCACCGTGTTCACCAGCATTGGGAAGAAGGTCATGATGACGACAACGGCCGCCTTGGAGGGCCAGTCGAAGCCGAACCACATGACCATGATCGGCGCCACGCCAACAATGGGCAGCGCCGAGACCAGATTGCCGAGTGGCAAGAGGCCTGATTTGAGGAAGGGCGAGCGATCGATGAGGATTGCCACCACAAAGCCGGCGCCACATCCCAGCACATAGCCGATCAGCACCGCCTTCAGGAATGTCTGCTGGAAATCGGCCCAGAGCGTTCCGGCTGAAGCTGCGATCCGCGCCCCGATCATCGAGGGTGGCGGCAGGATCACCTGGGGCACATTGGCCCCCCGCGTCACCACTTCCCAGATGACGAGAATGGAAAGCCCGAACACGACGGGGATGAGAAGCCCCAACCGGGCCGAATCGGCAATCCCCGGCGCCAGAAACCGCGACAGGCGCTCGACAAAGAGCCAGGCAAAAAGCCAGGTGGCGATCAGCGCCAGCCAGAAAAAGGCCGGCGCTGGCGAAAAGAGGCTGAGGCTGGTGAGCAGTGCCACCGTGCCCAGAAAGGCCAGCGCCGCATCAGCCCAGAGCCCGACCGGCACCAGGAGCCCCACCAGCGACAGGCTCCCCAGAACGAGAAAGGCTTTGACCAGCATGGCCTGCTCGAACGGCCCGGACATCAGCCCGAAGACAAGCCCAAAGAGGCTGATGCCGCCGGCGACAATGGCGAGATAATGCTGCAATTGTGTCATGCCGGTCGCGCCCCCATCGCCCGGTTGACGAGTTTTTCAACCAGCCCCACCGCCGTTACGAGCAGGGCCGCAAGGATGGACGCGACCACCAGCGCCGACCAGATCTGCGTGGTCTGGCTATAGTAGGAGCCCGCGAGGAGGCGCGCGCCCAGCCCGGCCACGGCGCCGGTCGGGAGTTCGCCGACAATGGCGCCCACAAGGCTGGCGGCGACGCCGACCTTGAGCGAGGCAAAAAGATAGGGCACCGAAGCCGGCCAGCGCAGTTTCCAGAAGGTCTGGTTGGCGGTGGCATTATAGGTGTGCATGAGGTCGAGCTGGATCGCCTCTGGGCTGCGCAGACCCTTCACCATGCCCACGGCCACCGGGAAGAAGCTGAGATAGGCCGAAATGATTGCCTTGCTCATCAACCGCGCGGGATCGGTGGGAATGCCCAGCGTCCCGGTGAAAATATTAAAGCCGATGACCACGATAAGCGGGGCCAGCGCCAGGATGGGAATGGTCTGGCTAGCGACTATCCAGGGCATAAGCGAGCGGTTCATCGCCTCATTGTGGACGATCAGCACCGCCAGCCCGATCCCCAGCAGCGAGCCGAAGACAAAGCCCAGCCCCGTGGCCGAGAAGGTCACCCAGGCGTGAAAGATCAGGCTGCGCGGCTTGTCGGGCGCCACCAGCATGGTGGAATTCCAGACCTCGCGGCCGACCTGATGCGGCAGCGGCAGCACCGGCTTTTCCTGGTTCCAGGCGTCCATGGCAAACTGCGTGAACGGCACATTTTCAACACCGGCCCGCCGATAGACGTCGTTCTGCCACTGTGCATTCATGCCCAGCGCCGCGACATACCAGATGACACCAATGGCAAGGATGACGGTGAGGATGGGAAGGAGGCGGTTCATCTCCGGTCACCCCCACCCAAGCTCCCCCTCGAAGGGGGAGGAGTGATGCTGGTGCCGGAGGCACGATCTCGCCAGATTCCCGGAGCTGTCCCTCCCCCTATCAGGGGGAGGCTCGGCGGGGGTAAAACACCCATCACACATGCTCCCCATCATAGGAGTGCCCGGCCCGTAGTCCGTCCCTTACCCGCGCCGCAATCGCCAGAAATTCCGGCGTCTCGCGAATATCCAGCGGCCGTTCGCGCGGCAGATCGCTTTCGATAATGTCCGTCACCCGGCCCGGGCGCGGCGACATCACCACGATTTTCGTCGAGAGATAGACCGCCTCGGGAATCGAATGCGTCACAAAGCAGATGGTTTTCTGTGTCCGCTCCCAGAGTTTCAAAAGTTCGGAATTGAGATGATCCCGGACGATTTCATCCAGCGCCCCGAAGGGCTCGTCCATGAGGAGAAGATCAGCATCAAAGGCTAGCGCGCGGGCGATGGAGGCGCGCTGCTGCATGCCGCCCGAAAGCTGCCAGGGAAACTTCTTCTCGAACCCCGAAAGGTTCACCAGCTCCATGGTTCGCCGGATGCGCTCGGCCTGCTCACTGGCCGAATAGCCCATGATTTCGAGCGGCAGCGCCACGTTCTTTTCGATAGTCCGCCACGGATAAAGCGCCGGCGCCTGGAACACATAGCCATAGGAGCGCGCCTTGCGGGCATTCTCGGGGCTTTGCCCATTGACCGTCAGCGTGCCTGACGTGGGCTGCTCGAGATCGGCAATGGTGCGCAAAAAAGTCGTCTTCCCGCAGCCGGACGGGCCGATAAAGGAGACGAAATCACCCTTGATGATGGTGAGGTTGACGTCGCTGAGTGCAACGACGTCGCCATCATTGGTTTTGAAGGTCAGGCCGAGGTTTTCGGCAGAAACAACGGCCGTCATCAAACCCCCGTCGCCGGAATGCCGGAGCGCTCGATCTTGCGCGGCGCCACAATGTCCTTCCACTGGCTAAGCGCCCGGTTGACCGGGTTCTTGGCCTCGCGCGCCACGAACTTGCCGTGGCCGGGCTCGGCCCTGACCTCGTTTTCGACGATGGAGACCTTGCCCCGGCTCAGCACAAACCGCGGCAGGCCCTTCACCTCAAAGCCCTCAAAGACGTTGTAGTCGATCACCGACTGCTGGCTTCTCGCCGAAATCGTCTTGGAGCGGTTGGGGTCCCAGACCACGAGGTCGGCATCGGCGCCAACCATCACAGCACCCTTTTTCGGGTACATGTTCAGGATCTTGGCGATGTTGGTGGACGTCACCGCCACGAACTCGTTCATGGTCAGGCGCCCGGTATTTACACCTGCAGTCCAGAGCACGGGCATACGGTCTTCGAGCCCGCCCGTGCCGTTCGGAATTTTTGCAAAATTGCCGATCCCGGTGCGCTTCTGCTCGGTGGTAAAGGCGCAGTGGTCGGTGGCAACGCAGGAGAGCGAGCCCGACTGCAGCCCGGCCCAGAGCGAATCCTGATGCTGCTTGTTGCGGAAGGGCGGCGACATCACGCGCCGGGCGGCATGGTCCCAATCCCGGTTGAAATACTCACTCTCATCCAGCGTCAGATGCTGGATCAGCGGCTCGCCATAAACGCGCATGCCCTTGGCGCGGGCCCGGCGAATGGCTTCATGCGCCTGCTCGCAGCTTGTGTGCACCACATAGAGCGGCACCCCCGCCATGTCAGCCAGCATGATGGCGCGGTTGGTCGCTTCGCCCTCCACTTCCGGCGGGCGGGAATAAGCGTGGCCTTCGGGCCCATTATTGCCCTCGGCAAGCAGCTTCGCCGTCATCGCCGCAACGACGTCGCCGTTTTCGGCATGAACGAGCGGCAGCGCGCCAAGGTCGGCGCAGCGCTGGAACGAGGCGAACATCTCGTCGTCGTTCACCATCAAACTGCCCTTATAGGCCATGAAATGCTTGAACGAGGTGATGCCGCGGTCCACGACCTCGGCCATTTCATTAAAGACCTGCTCGCCCCACCAGGTGATTGCCATGTGGAAGGAATAGTCGGCTGACGCCTTGCCAGTCTTGTTGTCCCACATTTGCAGCGCCTCAAGCAGGCTCTGATTGGGATTGGGCAGGCAGAAATCGACCACCATGGTGGTGCCGCCGGCAAGACCCGCGCGCGTGCCGCTCTCGAAATCGTCGGCCGAATAGGTCCCCATGAAGGGCATTTCGAGATGGGTATGCGGATCAATGCCGCCCGGCATGATGTAGCACCCGGCCGCATCAAGCACTTCGTCGCCAGACAGGTTTTGGCCGATCTCGACGATGACATCCCCCTCGATCTTCACATCGGCCTCATAGGAGAGATCCGCCGTGACGACCGTGCCGCCCTTGATAATCTTGCTCATTCTTCGTTCCCTTGCAGTCCGAAAAGACCCGCCACGCACCCCTCAGCGCTGATCGGCGGGTCTTTTTTGTTTTTAAGTCGATGCGGCTCCTTCTTGCCCTCGTCCCATGAGGGAGAGCCCGGACTTCGCAAAGCGCAGTCCGGGTGAGGGGGCCTTATGGGGCGCCAAGAATTTCACTCCACGATCTCCGCGGTTTCCACCACGGCATGGAACAGCACGTCGCAACCTGCGGCGGCCCATTCGAGGGAAATCTCTTCGGCCTCGTTGTGGCTCAGTCCATCCACGCAGGGGCACATGATCATGGTTGTCGGCGCCAGTTTGGCCGCCCAGCAGGCGTCATGTCCCGCACCCGAAATGATGTTCATGTGGCTATAGCCGAGCTTTTCAGCCGCCGAGCGGACCCGCTCCACCAGCGTCGGATCAAAGGTGACGGGATCAAAATGCCCCACCGCCTCAACCGAGCAGCCAACGCCCAGTTCGGCGCAGATTTCGGCGGCGCGTGCTTCGATCTTGGCGCGCATGCGGTCGAGCTTTTCCTGGCTCGGGGTGCGCAAATCGACAGTGAACACCACCGTCCCCGGCAGCACGTTTCGCGAGTTCGGCGAAAACTTCACCTGCCCCGTGCCGGCCACCGCGCCGGGTTGCTCGGACATGGCGATTTCCTGCACCGCCTCAAAAATTCGCGCCATCGCCAGCCCGGCATTGACGCGCATATTCATCGGCGTCGAGCCGGTATGAGCTTCCTTGCCGGTGAGCGTGAATTCGAGCCACCACAGACCCTGGCAATGGGTGACAACGCCGATCTGTTTGTTCTCGGCCTCGAGGATCGGGCCCTGTTCGATGTGATATTCGAAATAGGCGTGCATCTTGCGCGCGCCGACCTCTTCGTCACCGACCCAGCCAATGCGCTCGAGCTCGTCGCCAAATCGCTTGCCGTCCATGTCCTTGCGATCATAGGCATATTCAAGGCTATGCACGCCGGCGAAGACCCCCGACGCCACCATGGCCGGGGCGAAGCGCGCGCCCTCTTCATTGGTCCAGTTGGTGACAACGATGGGGTGCTTGGTCTTGATCCCGAGATCATTCATCGAGCGCACGACTTCGAGCCCGGCGAGCACGCCGAGCACGCCGTCATATTTCCCGCCAGTCGGCTGGGTGTCGAGGTGGCTGCCGATGTAAACCGGCAAGGCATCGGGATCGGTGCCCGGACGGGTCATGAACATGGTGCCCATCTTGTCGACGCCCATGGTAAGCCCCGCCTCTTCGCACCAGCGCTGGAAAAGCTCCCGCCCCTCCTTGTCGGCATCGGTCAGGGTCTGCCGATTATTACCCCCGGCAATCCCCGGCCCCACCTTGGCCATATCCATCAGGCTCTCCCAGAGCCGATCGCCATTGATACGAAGGTTCTCACCGGGAGAGGTCATTTTCTTGCTCTTATGTCTGTGTGGTCAAAATAGGTGGCCCCGCCAGCGCGCGAGGGCACTGGCGGGGCCAAAAATTTGTCTGCCCTCTCTGTGTGAGAGAGGCAAGGGGCGGTCAGCGATGTGTTGTGAACGCTGACCATCTGACCCTACTTCACGCTCGGAAACGAAAACTCCGCGCCGCCCTTGATCCCTGCGGGCCAGCGGGTGGTGACGGTTTTGAGCCGCGTATAGAAGTGGATGCCCTCGGGCCCATAGATGGAGTGGTCGCCAAACAGCGAACGCTTCCAGCCGCCGAAGGAGTGATAGGCCACTGGCACCGGGATCGGCACGTTGATGCCCACCATGCCCACTTCGATCTTGTCGGCAAATTCTCGTGCCGCATCGCCATCGCGGGTAAAAATCGCCGTGCCATTGGCATATTCATGCCCATGGATCAGATCGACCGCGTCCTGGAAATTTTCGCGCCGGACCACCGAGAGGACCGGCCCAAAAATCTCGTCCTTGTAGATCGACATATGCGGCTCGACATTGTCGAACAGCGTGCCGCCCACATAATAGCCGTTCTCATAGCCCTGGAGCTTGAAGCCACGGCCGTCGACGACGAGCTTGGCCCCTTCCTTCTCGCCCGCGTCGATGTACCCAAGAATCTTGTCGCGGTGCATTTTCGTCACCACAGGACCCATTTCGGCGTCCTTGTCGGTGGAGGGGCCGATCTTGAGGCTTTCCACGCGCGGCTTGAGCTTTTCGATCAGCGCATCGGCCGTGCCCTTGCCCACTGGCACGGCTACGGAAATGGCCATGCAGCGTTCGCCAGCCGAGCCATAGCCGGCGCCCATCAGCGCGTCGGCCGCCTGGTCGAGGTCGGCATCCGGCATGATGATCATATGGTTCTTGGCGCCGCCCAGGGCCTGCACGCGCTTACCGGCCTTGGTGCCGCGCTGGTAGACATATTCAGCGATGGGCGTCGAGCCGACAAAGCTCACCGCCTTGATGTCGGGATGATCCAGAATGCCGTCGACCATCTCCTTGTCGCCGTGGATCACCTGCAAAATGCCTTCGGGCAGGCCGGCCTCCATGAAGAGGTTCCAGGCCAGCATCGGTGCGGACGGATCACGCTCGGAGGGCTTCAAAATGAAGGCATTGCCGCAGGCGATGGCCGCCGGATACATCCACATCGGCACCATGGCGGGGAAGTTGAACGGGGTCACCCCGGCCACCACACCCAGTGGCTGGCGATCCGAATAGGTGTCGATGCTCGGCCCAACATTGCGGGAGTATTCGCCCTTCAAGAGGTGCGGAATACCACAGGCGAAGTCGACGCAGTCGATCCCGCGGGCCACTTCGCCCAGCGCATCGTCATGCACCTTGCCGTGTTCCCTGGAAATCTCGCGCGCGATATCGTCGGCATATTGATCGAGAAGCGCCTTGAACTTAAACATCACGCGGGCGCGCTTCATCGGCGGGGTATTGCCCCAGGCCACCTGCGCCTTTACAGCCGAGGCCACGGCTTCGTTAAGCTCGTCCATGGTCGACAGGGGCAGTTCTGCGCTCTGTTCGCCAGTGGCCGGATTGAACACGGGCACGCGCCGCGTCGAGCTCGACACATAGCGCTTGCCGGCCACGGCGTTCTCGATGATCTGCATCAGTCGATCCTCTTCCTTGCAGGAACAAAAATTCTATCGTTTCGCTTATAGAATGTTTGTTCCATTTTACTCAAGCGTCTTGAGGATGCCGGCCAGGGTCGTGATGATCTGGTCGATCTGGTTTTCGGAAACGATCAGCGGTGGGCTGAGCGCGATGATGTCGCCGGTCGTGCGAATTAGAAGGCCCTGCTCGAAGGCGGCGAGGAAGGCCGCGAAGGCCCGCTTGGTCGGCTGTCCTGCGATGGGTTCCAGCTCGACCGCGCCAACAAGGCCGATATTTCGGATATCGATGACATGCGGCAGGCCCTTGAGGCTGTGCAGCCCGTCTTCCCAAACCTTGGCGAGGTCGGCGCCGCGGGTGAGCAGGCCTTCGTCCTTATAGGTTTCGAGCGTGGCAAGGCCCGCCGCCGAGGCGATCGGATTGCCCGAATAGGTATAGCCGTGGAAGAACTCGATGAGGTGTTCCGGCCCCTGCATGAAGGCGTCGTGGATCTCCTTGGAGACCATCACAGCGCCCATCGGAATGACACCATTGGTCAGGCCCTTGGCCGTCACCAGAATATCCGGCGTCACGCCAAAATAATCGGCACCAAATGGCGTTCCAAGACGCCCATAGCCCGTGATCACTTCGTCAAAGATCAGCAAAATGCCATGTTTCTTGGTGATGTCGCGCAGGCGTTGGAGATAGCCCGGGGGCGGGATGAGCACGCCGGTTGAACCGGCCACCGGCTCGACGATCACCGCGGCAATAGTCGAGGCATCATGCAGGGTGACAATGCGTTCCAGCTCGTCGGCGAGGTCAACGCCATGCTCGGGCACGCCGCGCGAAAACGCGTTCTTGGCCAGATTATGCGTATGCGGCAGATGGTCGACGCCGGTAAGAAGCGTACCGAACATCTTGCGGTTGGTGACAATGCCGCCCACCGAAATGCCGCCGAAATTGACCCCGTGATAGCCGCGTTCGCGGCCGATCAGGCGGCTGCGCGCGCCCTGCCCGATCACCTTCTGATAGGCCAGCGCCACCTTGAGCGCGGTCTCGACCGATTCCGAACCCGAATTGGTGAAAAGCACATGGTCGAGCCCATCGGGCGTCAGATCCACTAGCCGATTGGCCAGCTCGAACGCCTTGGGGTGGCCCATCTGGAAGGCCGGCGCATAGTCGAGCTCTGCGGCCTGCTTTGAGATCGCCTCCACGATTTTCGGACGGGCATGGCCGGCATTGACGCACCAGAGGCCAGCGGTGCCATCGAGCACCTGGCGGCCATCGCTGGTTGTGTAGTGCATGTCCTTGGCCGCCACGAACATGCGCGGCGATTTCTTGAACTGCCGGTTGGCCGTAAACGGCATCCAGAACGCGCTGAGATCGTTCGGCACGACGGCATTATTGGTGGACACGACAGTTCGCTCCCTATTTGACTGCCCTTTATCCGGCCATTATTCGCGGGCGCTTGACAGTTGAAGTCGAACCCCAGATTTTTGACCAGTTGGAAAAATGTTAGCACTCCTGTTCTTTCCCGCAAGACGAAAATGGCACCCAGAAAGCTGAAATCGGTCGAGCCCCCTAAAGCGCCCGCCAAGCGGGTCCATAAAGCTGACGCCAAGGCGGCCAAGAGCCGTCCGGCCACGCGTATCCAGAAAGAAAAACAGGACGCTATCCTCGAGGCGGCGCTGGACGTTTTCTCCATGCACGGCTTTCGGGGCGCCACCATCGACCAGATCGCCGAAGTGGCGGGGATGAGCAAACCCAATCTGCTCTATTATTTTCCCAAGAAGGAAGAGATCCATCGCCGCCTGATGAGCGAACTGCTCGTCACCTGGCTGGCCCCGCTCGAAGAGATGCGGGCCGATGGGGACCCCTTCTCGGAAATCCGCTCCTACATTCGCCGCAAGCTTGAGATGGCGCGCGATTTTCCGCGCGAAAGCCGGCTCTTCGCCAATGAGATGCTGCGCGGCGCCCCCCACATCATCGACATGATCGAGGTGGACCTCAAGAACCTCGTCGATGAAAAGGCAAAAATCCTGCTCGGCTGGATGGACGAGGGCAAGATCGCCCGCGCCGACCCCTATCACCTGATCTTTTCCATCTGGGCCACCACTCAGCACTATGCTGATTTCGACGTCCAAGTCCGCGCTGTTCTCGGCAAAGGCCGCGGCGGTGAGGGCCGGTTTGAGGACGCCGCCCGCTATCTCGAACAGCTCTTCCTCCACGGTCTCACGCCCAGGACGAAGACGACCAAGCCCGCCGAATAGGCGGTTTGGCGCAGCCCATAGGCTCGGCCCCAAAATTCTCCCCGCCGTCATCACCGGGTTTATCCCGGTGATCCACCTTGAGACGCGCTGGATTGCCCGGCCAGCTGAAATCTCTCGAAGCGGTCAAGTTCGGCCGTGATCGCCGACTGCTCGTCCGCGCCAATCTCTTCGAGCCAGGTCCAGTTCTGCACCAGCAGCTTTCCTGCCCCGCGGTCGGTCTTGAGATCGATCGCCGCCACCACGCGATCATCGATCAGCACCGGCAGGGCGAAATAACCGTATTTCCGTTTTGCCGCCGGGACATAGGCTTCGAACACATGCTCATAGCCAAAGAACAATTTTAGGCGCTTTCGCAGAATGATCAGTGGATCGAAAGGCGACAGGATATGCACCCGCCCCGCCGCAGGAAGAACCCCCTGCTCTAAGACCTCCGGCGCCGCCCAGTGCCGGATTTTTTCTGCCCCTTCTATGACCACTTCCACCAGTTGCCGCCGCTTCACCCGCGCCTCGATCAGTTCGAGCACTGCCTTTTTCGCGGGCGCGTTGAGATGGCAGATGGAGTCGAGGCTGACCACTCCCTGGCTGCGCAAGGCGCGGTCGAGAATATAGGCAGTCCCCTGCCGCCCGGTCGCCGGACGCGGGCTCTTCTCCCAACCAAAATGCCGCTCGGCGAGATCGTAGGTCTTGAGCATCCCCTCGCGTCGGGAGATCACCGCCAGACCCTGAAAAAACATCAGCTGCAACACGCGTTTGGAAGGTTTGCGGCTCGCCCAGGCGTGGTTCTTTTCCACCAGCTCGTCGTCGTCGATATCGCGGATCGACAGCGGCCCCTCGGTCTTGAGCCGGCGCACCATGGCGCGGACCTCGTCGGTCGTCACCGAGCCGAACCAGCGGCTCGGATTGGCCCGATAATGCTGCATCAGCGGCACGAAGAACGGAAAGTCCCCCGCCGGCACATAGCTCAGCGCATGGGTCCAATATTCAAAGATCGACTTGTCCGTCGATTGCAGGTGCGCCAGATCGCTTCGGCGATAGTGCGGAATGCGCGAATAGAGAATGTGATGGTGGCAGCGCTCGATCACATTGATCGTGTCGATCTGCAAATAGCCCAGCTGCGATATGGCTTTCGCCGCCGCCTGCGGCCCTTCGCCAAACGGCGCCGTCTCATCAAGGCGCTGGGCCCGCATCCAGATGGCGCGGGCCAGAGCTCCGGTGAGTGCGACAGGGCCCCGCGCCAATTCTTTCCGTCCTAGGCGGCCGCGGCCTGGGCGAGGCGACCGGTCAGCGAATTGGTCATCACCCCGGTGATTTCCACCTGGTGGATGGCCCCGATGAGATCGGTGCTGCCCTCGAGATGGACGGCCTGCAGATAGGGCGAACGTCCGCCCACCTGCCCCGGCATGCGTCCGACCCGTTCGATCAGCACTGGCAGTGTGCGTCCGACCATCGAAGCGTGGAACTGGTTGGTCTGGCTGGTCACCAGCTCCTGCAGCCGCGCGAGACGCTCGACCTTCACTTCTTCTGCCACCTGGTTGCCCAGGTTGGCGCCCGGCGTGCCGGGCCGGGTCGAATATTTGAACGAATAGGCCGAGGCATAGCCGACCGCGCGGATGATCGAGAGTGTGTCCTCGAAATCCCTATCGGTTTCACCCGGGAAGCCGACGATGAAATCGCCCGAGAGCGCCATGTCCGGCCGTGCCGTCTTGATCTTGTCGATCAGCGCCAGATATTCGGCGGCCGTGTGCTTGCGGTTCATCGCCTTCAAGATCGTGTCCGAGCCCGACTGCACCGGCAGGTGCAGATAAGGCATCAGGAAACCGAGGTCGCGATGCGCCGCGATCAGCGCGTCATCCATGTCGCGCGGATGGCTGGTGGTATAGCGCAGGCGCTCCAGCCCCGGAATTTCGGCGAGCCGATAGGCCAGTTCACCAAGGCCCACGGCGCGACCGCCATCTTCGCCGTGATAGGCGTTGACGTTCTGACCAAGCAGCGTGATTTCCTTCACCCCCGCCTCGGCGAGGCGGCGCGCTTCGTCCAGCACCTGGGCCACCGGCCGGCTGACTTCGGAGCCGCGGGTATAGGGCACCACGCAGAACGAGCAGAACTTGTCGCAGCCTTCCTGCACGGTGAGAAACGCTGTGAGACCCCGGCTGATGGTCACTTCTTTGCGAGCCGCCGGGAGATGAGCGAACTTGTCTTCCTCCGGAAAATCCGTATCGACGACGGCCCGCTTGAGGCTCGGGTGCATGTGGCGCTGACTTTCCGCCTTGGCCAGCATTTCGGGCAGGCGGTGGTAGGCCTGCGGGCCGAACACCATGTCCACCATGGGCGCGCGACGGGCGATTTCCTCGCCCTCGGCCTGGGCCACGCAGCCGGCAACGCCGATCATCAGGTCGCCGCCTGATGCGCGCCTGTCGGTCTGCAGTTCCTTCAGCCGCCCCAGCTCGGAGAAAACCTTTTCGCTGGCTTTCTCGCGGATATGGCAGGTATTTAGCAAAATGAGGTCGGCCTCGGCCATATCCTGCGTCGGATGATAGCCGTGGGGGGCCAGTGCATCGGCCATGCGATCACTGTCATAGACGTTCATCTGGCAACCATAGGTCTTGATGAACAGCTTTTTGGGGGCGAACTGCGTGTCGGTCATGGGGGGTGTTTACCAGAGCCGCGCCTCGGTTTCCATGCCTTGCAACCCCGTGCGTCTTTGCGTGTTGTATATGCTCTGCGACTCGTTCGCAGCACAGGGATCGCCGGCAGGGGCTTGGCTGACATTCTCTGCTATTTTAGGTGAAGAGGCACAGGGATAGACCATGCTCGTAACCGAACCACGGCCACGAGCCGACTGTGTCAATGTCATGGATATCTCCTGACATGAGCGAGATCCAGGCAAAGGGTGAAACTCCCGCTGTTCGTGATGAGCTCACGACTTCCCGCCGGATCAACCGTCGCGCCCGCCCCGTGGCGCTTTATCTCGTCGCCCTCGTCCTCGTCATCATCATCCCCGCCCTCGTCGTGACGCTGGTTCTCATCAAGCGCACCAATGACGCCCAGGAGTCGGTTGTACAGGCGTTGACTTCGGCAACCGTCCAGGCAATGGGTCAGGCGGTGGAGCGCGAAATCTCGGGCATGATCACCACCTTGCGGGTCCTCTCATCCGATCAGGCCCTGCTCGATGGCGATTACGCCCGCTTTCACCAGCGCTCGCTGATCGCACTGGCCGGCTCGGGATCATATCTCCTCGCTGTCGACGACCAGATGCAGCAAATCCTCAATACACGCGTCTCCTTCGGCGAGCCCCTCTCCATTACCGCCAATGCAGCGACAGCTCGCCGCGCCTTCGACAGGCGCATGGCGACAGTGTCCGATCTGTTCTTTGGCAATATCGCCCAGACCTGGGTCTTCAATGTCTGGCTGCCGGTCGATGCCGGCGCCATAAAACTCCTTTCCCTGACGCAAAATGCCCGCGATCTTGTTCCGGTCCTGCAGTCGCGGGAATTGCCACAAGGCTGGCATGCAGCCTTGGTCGACGGCAGCAATGGCGTCATTTCGGCGACGCCCGACACGGGCCTTGGCATTGGCGATGTTCTGCCGATCCGCCGCGGCGCCAGCCCGCAGGAAAGCTGGGTCGAAGAGCAGCTGAACAACGAGACCGTGATCACCTCCGAATGGCGCTCCGGCCTCACCGGATGGCGTATTGTCGCCTGGGCCTCGGCGTCCACCGTGCGCCAGCCTCTGGGGGAATCCCTCGTACAGCTGGCCGCATGGGGTGCCATTATCGCCATTGCCGCCTCGGCCATTGCCGTCGTCATCGCCCAGAAGCTGGGCCAGTCGGTCAGTGGCCTGCGGCGCGACGCCCAGCGCCTTGGGCGTGGAGAGGTGGTCTATGAGCGCTTCTACCCCGTCACTGAAATCGATGAGGTCTCCGGCGCACTCAGTCTGGCCTCCCGCCAGCGCCAGGCCGCCGAGCGCGATGTGCATTTCCTCATGCGCGAGCTGGCGCATCGCTCCAAGAACCAGATGGCGGTCATCTCCGCCATGGCCAAGCAGACCGCCCGCGGCGCCACCGACATCGCCGACTATGTCGCCGCCTTCGAGCGGCGCATCCTGGGTCTGGCACGCTCGACCGATCTCCTGCTTGCCCATGGCCGCGCCGGCGTCTCGCTCAGCGAACTCGTCGCTCTACAGCTCGCCCCCTTCCGGCCGCCCGACGACCGGCGAGTGTCCATCACCGGCGACGATATCCGTATAAATCCCCAAGGCGCGCAAATCCTGGGCATGGCGCTTCATGAAATGGCCGTCAACGCCATGCGCTTCGGTGCCCTTGCCGACGACGACGGCGAGCTCGGCATCAAATTCGAGCGTCAGGGCGCGTCGCTGCGCCTCACCTGGCGCGAAACGCTGTCACGTCCCCTTGTCTCCAGCGAGCACAAGGGGTTTGGCACCACGGTCCTGCGCACCATGGTCGGCGGGGCACTGGGAGCCGTCGTCGAGCACATTGAACATCCCAATGGCGTTGAATGGTCATTCCAGATTCCGCTTTCGGCCCTGGATCCGTCTTTTTCCGCCACAAGGCCGGACGAGCGCGACCTCTGAACGGCGAATATTCTGGCATTTTGCGCCGCTTTCCACTATGAGAACGCCAGCTGTGGCCTCGTGCCCGGCGTAACCGGCCCCGCCTGGACGACATCCCGGCCGGGGCATCTTCCAAATCCTCACAGTAAAGGGATCATACGATGTCGATTACCGCTGAACGAAAGAGCGAACTCATCAAGGAATACGCGACCACTCCAAACGACACCGGCTCGCCGGAAGTCCAAGTCGCGATCCTGTCCGAGCGCATCGCAAACCTGACCGAGCACTTCAAGGGCCACAACAAGGATAACCATTCTCGTCGTGGTCTGCTCAAGCTGGTTTCGACCCGTCGTAGCCTTCTCGACTATGTCAAGAAGATCGACGAGAACCGCTACAAGACGCTGATCGAAAAGCTCGGCCTGCGCCGCTAAGCGCAATAAATTCCGGCGCGGGAACCCCAAGGTTTCCGCGCCGGCGCCCTTTTGGGCATCATATCCGACCTCTGGCGCCCATCTGCCGCAGGTCGCCATGGCCGGCGGTGCCGGAGCATGGCAGGATTATCAGCCCCTTCCGCTGCGGAGGCGCTCATTGTCTTGTCCATGTTCTGTCCCGCCAAACTGGAAACCGTGCCTGATTTTGAGCCGGCGCGCACATGGGGTGCGACGCTTGGTGCGGGCACACCGGCAGAGTTCGTAGGGATTGGCCGTCCCCGCGTTCCCGCTCCGCCGGCAGAATGGAAAGACAAAGTTCCATGACGATCAATTTCGATCATCACAAGGTTGAGCTCAACTGGGGCGGCCAGCCGCTGACCCTCGAGACCGGCAAGATTGCCCGTCAGGCTGATGGCGCCGTGCTCGCCACCCTGGGCGAGACCGTGGTTCTGGCCACCGTCGTTTCGGCAAAGACCGCCAAGCCGGGCCAGGACTTCTTCCCCCTGACCGTCAACTACCAGGAAAAATACTTCGCCGCCGGCAAGATCCCGGGTGGCTATTTCAAGCGCGAAGGCCGTCCGTCCGAGAACGAGACCCTGGTGTCGCGCCTGATCGATCGTCCGATCCGTCCGCTCTTCCCCGATGGCTACAAGAACGAGACCCAGGTGGTCATCACCGTTCTGCAGCATGACATGGAAAACAACCCGGACGTGCTGTCCATGGTCGCAGCTTCCGCTGCACTGACCATCTCGGGTGTTCCCTTCATGGGCCCGATCGGCGCTGCCCGCGTTGGCTACGTCAACGGCGAATATGTGCTGAACCTGCCCGTCGACCGTCGCGCTGACAGCAAGCTCGACCTCGTCATGGCCGGCACCCAGGACGCCGTCCTGATGGTGGAATCGGAAGCTCAGGAGCTTTCCGAAGAAGTCATGCTCGGCGCCGTGATGTTCGGCCATGCCGAAAGCGCCAAGGTCATCCAGGCCATCATCAAACTGGCCGAGCTGGCTGCCAAGGAACCGCGCGAGTTCACTCCGCCCGACTTCTCGGCTCTCGAAACCGAAGTTCTGGCCATTGCCGAAGCTGATCTGCGTGCTGCTTACCAGATCACCGAAAAGGCCCAGCGCTACGCTGCGGTCGATGCCGCCAACACCAAGGTCAAGGCCGCTTTCGCTGCCAAGATCGAAGCTGGCGAAATCACCAAGGAAGCTCTCGGCGAGGTGGTGCATAACCTCCAGGCCAAGATCGTCCGCTGGAACATTCTCGACACCGGCAGCCGTATCGACGGCCGTGACACCAAGACCGTGCGTCCGATCGTCTCGGAAGTCGGCGTCCTGCCGCGCACCCATGGTTCGGCCATCTTTACCCGTGGCGAAACCCAGGCGCTGGTCGTTGCCACGCTGGGCACCGGCGAAGACGAGCAGTTCGTCGACAGCCTCGAAGGCACCCGCAAGGAAAACTTCCTGCTGCACTACAACTTCCCTCCGTACTCCGTGGGTGAAGCTGGTCGCATGGGGTCGCCCGGTCGTCGCGAAATCGGACACGGCAAGCTTGCATGGCGCGCCATCAACCCGATCCGTCCGTCGGTCGAAGAATTCCCCTACACGATCCGTATCGTGTCCGAGATCACCGAATCCAACGGCTCGTCCTCCATGGCGACTGTTTGCGGTACCTCTCTGGCGCTGATGGATGCCGGCGTGCCGATGAAGCGCCCGGTTGCCGGTATCGCCATGGGCCTGATCCTCGAAGGCGAAAAGTTCGCCGTGCTGTCCGACATCCTGGGTGACGAAGATCACCTCGGCGACATGGACTTCAAGGTGGCCGGTACGGACGAGGGCATCACCTCGCTCCAGATGGACATCAAGATCGCCGGCATCACCGAAGAGATCATGAAGATCGCCCTGGCTCAGGCCAAGGACGGCCGCATCCATATCCTGGGTGAAATGAGCAAGGCCCTGTCGGCCTCGCGTGGCGAAGTGGGCGAGTTCGCTCCCCGCATCGAAACGCTGAAGATCCCGACCGACAAGATCCGTGAAGTGATCGGCACCGGTGGCAAGGTCATCCGCGAGATCGTCGAAAAGACCGGCGCCAAGATCAACATCGAAGACGACGGCACCGTGAAGGTCTCGTCCTCCGATGGTTCGCAGATCGACGCCGCCATCAAGTGGATCCGCTCCATCACCGACGAAGCCGAAGTGGGCGCCATCTACCAGGGCACCGTCGTCAAGACCGCCGATTTCGGCGCCTTCGTGAACTTCTTCGGCGCCAAGGATGGCCTCGTGCACATCTCCCAGCTGGCCGAAGCCCGCGTTGCCAAGACCACCGACGTGGTTAAGGAAGGCGACAAGGTCTGGGTCAAGCTGCTCGGCTTTGACGAGCGCGGCAAGGTCCGCCTCTCCATGAAGGTTGTCGACCAGGCAACCGGCAAGGAAATCACCAAGGACGAAGCCGCCGAATAAGGCGCCTTCATCCAACAGAAATGCAGAAGGCCCGGAGAAATCCGGGCCTTTTCTTTGGCTGCGATCCCGCCCGCCTAGACGAGGAGCGCCGAGGCCAGCGTCAGGGCGACCATCACGACCGCCGTCGTCAGGTGCACGCGGTAGCTGTTGACCACCATCCCTGCTCCCAGCACGCAGACCATGATGAGGTCGAAGATGATCCCCTCGGGCGAAACAATGCTCTCCGACCAACCCTCCTTGACCACGCTGTCGACGATGCCGAGCAGGAAGCTGATGATCAGCACGCTGTAGAACCAGTGGCGCCGCGCGATGAAATAGGAAAAATGGTCGCCGAACTCATCGACATTGTCAGGCAGCAGCACGGCCGCGAGGAACAGAAAGCTGCCGCAATAGGCGATCTGGAAGAGATAGGTCGCAAAGGTCCATTCGACCTTGGCAAAACTATGCGCCTCGTCCCACCAGAAAAGCGTCACCGAGGCAAAGAGGAAGAAAGACCACAGCCCATGCAGCAGGTTGATCCTGTGCGATTTGGGCTGCTGCACGAACTTTGCGACCCCATTGAGCAGTCGCCCCAGTGTCAGGCCCAGCAGCGTTCCCGAGATCAACCGCACATAGAGTAAGACGTCGGTATCCATGCTTGTTACTGGCCTCCCCCAGCCATTTGCGTCGCGCTGTACCCTCCCCGGCAGCAGCGCACGATAGTGTCCGGCAATTATGAGGCACATGGGTGCTTTAGAGTGGTTACCGCGGATCAACAGTGTAGCAGCGGTTCCAACTTTGTTGCGAAAATGCCACGGCCCCCCACACATCAATTCCGCGCGAGGAACCGCCCCATTGTCGCCTCGTTAACCGAGTGAGGCTTTCCTGCACTCGACAAGGGCTGTGGCAGATCTTACCCACGGACCAACTCCTTCATTCGCGCAACGCACCCCCCGAGGACTGACTTGATCTCCCGCCGTCTGTTCATGATAGGCCTGCCCGCCGTCGCTCTGGCCGCCTGCTCCTCAACTCGCCAGCCTGTCGTGCAGGAGCCCACGATCGATCCCTATTACCTGCGCATGTATGGGCCGGTTCTGGGGGAGCCCCATCCTATCGCCGCCATGGATCTGCGCCGCGTTGATCCGCAGTGGTGGCGCCAGGAAGTGCCCTATTTCACCGATGAGCGTCCCGGTACGCTCGTGGTCGACACCCCCGCGCATTACCTCTACCTCGTCATGGAGGGCGGTCGCGCCCTGCGCTATGGCATCGGTGTAGGCAAGGATGAAGCGCTGGTGTTCCGTGGCAATGCCACTATCGGCCGCAAGGCTGCCTGGCCGCGCTGGACCCCGACCAAGTCGATGATTGCCCGTGAGCCAGAGCGCTACGGCCCCTATGCCGGCGGCATGGAGCCAGGCCCGACCAATCCGCTCGGTCCGCGTGCGCTCTATCTCTACCGCAACGGCGCCGATACCCTGTTCCGCATCCATGGCACCACCGAGCCCTATACGATCGGCACCAATGTGTCCTCTGGCTGCATTCGCCTGATGAACCAGGACATCATCGATCTCTATGCCCGCGTGCCCGTCGGTGCCCGCGTCACGGTGATCAACGCCTGATTGAAATTCCGGAATTGCCGGCGGCGTCGGTTTTTTTACCGTAGTCACCCGCCACCGGCATCAAAAGGCCTGCTTCCGGAAGGGGCAGGCCTTTTTCTATGGCCGATTTTCAGTCCTGAAAACGCAATGGGCGTGCTCGGTCGTCGGGATCATCGACAGGACCGTTTTGGCCTCTGCGCCTGCCTGGCGTTCGCCAGCGCCCGGTGTCCGGCTCCGGGCTCCCAACCCTTTGTTTGTCGAGAAGCGCCGTTCTGGGGGCGCCCGGCGGCTGCGTGGATGCAAACAAAAAGGGCGCGGCTCGCGCCACGCCCCTTTCCGATTTTGTGATGTGCGGTCCGCTTAGAGCGTACGCTGCACTGTTTCCACGCGGAAACATTCGATGACGTCGCCAGCGCGGATGTCTTCGTAGTTCTCGAAGGCCATACCACATTCCTGGCCGACCTGAACTTCCTTGACCTCATCCTTGAAGCGCTTGAGCGTCTTGAGCTTGCCTTCGTGGATAACGACGTTGTCGCGCAGCAGGCGCACGCCGGCACCGCGTTCGACGAGGCCTTCGGTGACCTGACAGCCAGCAACCTTGCCGACCTTGGTGATCTGGAAGACTTCCTTGATCGAAGCGTAGCCGATGAAGGTTTCGCGACGTTCCGGCGCCAGAAGGCCGCTCATGGCACCCTTCACATCCTCGATGAGGTTGTAAATGATGTTGTAGTAGCGGATTTCGATGCCGTCACGGCTCGCCAGTTCCTGGGCCTGCTTGTTGGCACGGACGTTGAAGCCCATGACAATCGCATTGGAAGCCGCGGCCAGGGTCACGTCGGACTCGGTGATACCACCAACGCCCGAGTAGAGGATCTGTGCCGACACTTCGTCGGTGGAGAGCTTGTTGAGCGAAGCCACGATGGCTTCGACCGAGCCCTGCACGTCGCCCTTGATGATCAGCGGGAACTTCGAGATCCCGGCGATCTTGAGCTGGTTCATCATCTGCTCGAGGCTGGTCGCACCGCCACCCGCCGTCTTCTCGCGGATGGCGCGCTGACGGTATTCGGTGACTTCACGGGCACGCGCATCGGTCTCGACGACCGAGAAGCGATCGCCTGCACTCGGCACGCCGTTGAAGCCGAGGACTTCCACCGGCACGGACGGGCCGGCTTCCTTGACCTGATCACCCTTGTCGTTGATGAGGGCGCGAACACGGGCAAACTCGGTACCGGCGACGACGATGTCGCCAACCTTGAGCGTACCGCGCTGGACCAGCACCGTTGCCACCGGACCGCGACCGCGATCGAGCTTGGCTTCAATGACCTGACCTTCGGCGCGACCGTCACGAGCAACCTTGAGCTCGAGAACTTCGGCCTGCAGCAGGATGGTTTCGAGCAGCTTGTCGAGGCCCTGACCGGTCTTGGCCGAGAGTTCGACGTCCAGCACGTCACCGCCCATGGATTCCACAAACACTTCGTGCTGCAGCAGCTCGGTGCGAACCTTTATCGGGTCAGCGGCCGGCTTGTCCATCTTGGTGATGGCCACGATGATCGGAACATTAGCCGCCTTGGCGTGCTTGATGGATTCGATCGTCTGCGGCATCACGCTGTCGTCCGACGCCACCACGAGGATGGCGATGTCGGTCGCCTGGGCACCGCGGGCACGCATAGCCGTAAAGGCTTCGTGGCCCGGCGTATCGAGGAAGGTGATCTTGGCACCGTTCTTTTCGACCTGGTAGGCGCCGATGTGCTGGGTGATGCCACCGGCTTCGCCCGAAACGACATTGGCATTGCGGAGCGCGTCGAGCAGCGAGGTCTTGCCGTGGTCGACGTGACCCATGATGGTCACAACCGGCGCACGATCGGTCAGATCCTCGGCCTTGTCGTCCGAAGCGATGTCGAACAGGCCTTCTTCCACGTCCGCGTCCGAAACGCGCTTCACCGTGTGACCGAGTTCGGTCGCGATCAGTTCGGCGGTGTCGGCATCGATCGCGTCGGTGATCTTGACCATCTGGCCCTGCTGCATGAGCATCTTGATCACGGTAACGGACCGTTCGGCCATACGGTTGGCGAGTTCGCCGACCGTGATGATTTCCGGAATGATCACTTCGCGGCTCAGCTTGGGCGCATCCTGCTGGTTGCGGCCCATCTTCTTGTCGCGACGACGCTTCATGGCCGCCAGCGACGGACCGCGATCGCGATCGTTCTCGGTGGTGGCGGTCGAAACCGTCAGGCGACCGCGCGAAGCACCGTTATCGGCCCGACGTGTCGGCCGTTCGGGCTGGGCGCGGCTTGCGCGACGGGCATTTTCCAGTTCCGCTTCGCTGGTCGGACGCACCTGGGGTGCACCGGTACGAACGCGACGGCCATCGGCCTCGCTCGGTGGAGCCGGCGGCACATTGCCGATCGGCGCCATGCCTGCACCAACCGGACGACGCTCGCCAGTGGGGCGGGTGTTGCCGGTGCCGGCAGGCCGCGTGCCGGTCGAACCGGCCGGGCGGGTGTTGGCGGGACGGCCGCCAGCGGGGCGTTCGCCATCGGGCGGACGTGTATTGCTCGGGCGCTCGGCGCGCTGCGGGCGGTTCTGCTGGCCAGGACGGCCGGCAACCACGCGAACGTCGCGCGGACCGGGATTGCGCTGGCTGGCCGGAACGGCGTCTTCACGCGTCTGGCTGGCAGCCGGACGGGCCTCTTCAGCCGGGGCGCTTGCCGGGGCTTCAGATACAGTGTTCTCGGCAGCCCGGCGGGCTTCCTCGGCCTGGCGGCGTTCTTCTTCCTGACGCGCGGCTTCCTCACGGATCTGCCGGCGGCGGTTATCTTCTTCGATGCGGCGTGCCTCGTCGGCAGCAAACCGCTCCTTGTCTTCGGCCATGCGAGCGCCGGCCATGGCCAGCGCCTGACGGCGGGCCTCGGCTTCCGCAGCCGACAGGCCAAGCGGAGCGCGCTGCTGGTTCTGGGCCGGACGGCCCTGGCCCGGACGGCCGCTCGGGCCGCCAGGTGTACCCGGACGTCCGCCTGCCCCGCTCGGAGCATTCGGCTTGGGCACTACGCGAGTGCGCTTTTCAACCACCACTGTCGAGCGCGACGGACCGCGCGACGTGCCGGGGCGATTGCCCAGGCCCGGGCCGCCCTTGAGGCTCAGGGTCTTCTTGGCGCCGGAATCGTCGGAACGCTTGTCGTCGTTATCAGCCATACTTCCTATCGTCTTTCGTCCTGATCCACGGACAAAAGCACGCCATTTACCGCTGTGCGGTCGGCGTCTTGGTCCTGCGGAGGGGCGATGTATCGAGCCAGTCGTCTGGCCTTTTGCACCGCCGATTGGGCTGCCGCCCCGTTCATGAGGGCAGCATGTATCACATTTTCTAGTCCAAGTGCCAAACCCAATTGCGTGCTTGAGAGCAATTCGAAATGGGGCACCTGCGGTCCGGCGACGTCGCCGTCTTTCCGGGCATAATTGAGGGCGCGCAGAGCCCCCAGCATTTTGTTGCGGCCGTCTTCGGCCGCGTCCGTGGCGGTGAGCAGCGCCAGGATCTGGTTTGCTTCGATGCAGGAGCGCACCTTGGTGGCGCCCGTGGTGAACTGTCCGGCCTTGCGGGCCATGCCCAGCGCAGACGCCAGCCTCTGCTCGAGACGCAATTGGGTGAGATCGGCGAGGTCGGCGGGGACCTCGACCTGTTCCTTGAGGCTGCGTGCGAACGCCTTCTTCTTGACCGCTTCGGCGACGCTCGCATGGCTGAGCGTGATCCAGACGCCGCGCCCTTCGGCGCGTGCGTCCGTATCCGGCACGATGCTTCCATCGGGCCCGAGGACAAAGCGGATGAGATCCTCACTCGGCAATTCCTGCCGGGTGAGTGCACACATCCTGGTGATTTCAGCGCGCCGGGTCACGGCAGGCTCCAGGTAGGCGGTCCTCAGACCGCCTCCTCCTCGGTTTGCCCGTCGTCGTCGCCTTCGACTTCCGCCGGTTCTTCCTCGGCTGTGATCCACCCGGCCTTGATACGGGCGTGCATGATCATGTCCTCGGCGTCTTCACGGCTCACGGGGAAGTCCTTGAAGGTCCCCTCATAGCGCTTGGTCTCACCATCCTTGCGTTCGGTCCAGCCAACGAGATCGTCAGCGGCGCAGCCGGCGAAATCTTCCACCGACTTGATATCGTCCTTGCCCAGGGCTGCCAGCATGGCGGCGTTGAGGCCCGGAATTTCGTAAAGGTCTTCCTCGACGCCCAGCGCGATGCGCTCTTCGTCGAACTTGCGCTCGATCTCGGCCAGATATTCGCTGGCGCGGTTCTGGATCTCGCCGGCTGTTTCCTCGTCGAAGCCTTCGATCGTGGCGATTTCGTTCGCCTCGATATAGGCCAGTTCCTCGACCGAGGAGAAGCCTTCGGAAGCCAGGAGCTGGGCAACCATCTCGTCGACGTCGAGAGCCTGCATGAACAGGGTCGAGCGTTCCGTGAATTCCTTGTGGCGGCGTTCGCTTTCTTCCTGCTCGGTCAGGATATCGATATCCCAGCCGATCAGCTGCGAGGCGAGGCGCACGTTCTGGCCGCGACGGCCGATGGCCAGCGACAGCTGCTCATCGGGAACCACGACTTCAATGCGCTCGGCCTGCTCGTCGAGAACCACCTTGGCGACATCGGCCGGCTGCAGCGCCGAAACCACGAGATCGGCAATGGTGTCGGTCCACGGAATGATGTCGATCTTTTCGCCCTGCAGCTCGGCCACGACGGCCTGCACACGGCTACCACGCATACCAACGCAGGCGCCGACCGGGTCGATCGAGCTATCCGAGGAGGTGACGGCGATCTTGGCGCGCGAACCCGGGTCACGGGCGATCGAGCGGATGGTGATGACACCATCGTAGATCTCGGGCACTTCCTGCATGAAGAGCTTCGCCATGAACTGCGGATGGGTGCGCGAGAGGAAAATCTGCGGACCGCGCTGTTCGCGACGCACGTCATAGATATAGGCACGCACGCGGTCGCCGTAGCGGAACATTTCGCGCGGGATCAGCTCGTCGCGGCGCATGATGGCTTCGCCACGGCCCAGATCGACGATCACATTGCCATATTCGACGCGCTTGACGGTGCCGTTGACGATTTCGCCGATGCGGCCGAAATATTCTTCGAACATGCGGTCGCGCTCGGCATCGCGCACCTTCTGCACGATGACCTGCTTGGCCGACTGGGCGGCGATACGGCCGAATTCCATCGGCGGCAGCGGCTCGGTGAGGAAGTCACCGATCTTGGCCTGCGGCGACTTCGTCTGCGCGAGCTTGAGGTCGACCTGGCGGCTGACTTCCTCGACGGTCTCGACGATCTCGAGCAGGCGCCACATGCGGGTTTCGCCGGTGCGCGGGTTGATCTCGACCTTGATTTCGGTCTCGGCGCCATAGCGGCCCTTGGCGGCCTTTTCCATGGCATCCTGCATGGCCTCGATCACGACCATGCGGTCGATCGACTTCTCGCGGGCCACGGCGTCTGCGATCTGCAACAGCTCGAGTCGGTTCGCGCTAACGGCCATTATTTCGTCTCCTCGGAGAGATTGTCGTCGTCGTCATTATCGGCGACGGCATATTCGACCGTCTCGGTCTCGTCGTCGTCGATCGGGTGCAGTTCCTGGTCGGCCCGGGCTGCATCCATAAGCTTGTCGGTCATCACCAGCTTGGCTTCGGCAATATTGACGAACAGCAGGCGATGATCGGGATCGGTGCCACCCGGCGCGTCCGGCAGGGTGATGGTCACGCTGTCCGCGTCGGTCGACTTGATATCGCCGCGGAAACGCTTGCGGCCATTGATCATGTCGGAGAGCTCGATCTTGGCCTCGTGGCCAATAAAGCGCTCATAGTCACGACGGCGCACCAGCGGGCGGTCGATGCCTGGCGAAGACACTTCGAGGTGATATTCGCGGTCGATCGGATCTTCCACGTCGAGCACGGGCGACAGATCATGCGAGAGCTTCTCGCAGTCGGTGATGTTGAAGCGCCCATTGGCGTCTTCAGCCATGATCTGCAGCGTACAGCCGTTCTCCGGCGTGATCTTGATGCGCACAAGGGAATAGCCAAGGTCATTGGCCACCGGCTCGACGATGCGAGAAACGCGCGCCTCGAGCCCGGTTTCCTTGATATAGCGCTTTTCGGTAAGGTCGAAAGCCAAAGCAGGGTCCCGGATAAACAAAAAAGAGCGGGGCCGGTCGGCTCCCACTCAGCAAGAATGCTAGAGATGTTGATGGACATATAGCGCCAATGACGCCAAATCGCAAGTCGGCTGCTCCTCGGCAGTCTTTCTTCTGCCAGACCGGACCTTTTCGCCTTGCTTCACCCCGATCCGCTGCTGCTCATCCCCGGGCTTAATTGTACCGAACGCGCCTTTGTTCCGCTCCTGCCGGCCCTTTGGGAGCAAACCACGGTGACGCTGGTCAATCATCGGCGCGGTGACACCATGGCCGATATCGCCGCCGCCATCCTGGCCCAAGCGCCGCCCCGCTTTGCCCTGCTGGGGTTTTCCATGGGCGGCTATATCGCCTTTGAAATCCTGCGCCAGGCGCCCGCGCGGGTGAGCCGGCTCTGCTGCCTTGCCACCATGGCCCGACCCGACACCGCCGAACAGGCCGACAACCGGGGCCGCGTGATGGCCCTGGCGGCAGGCGGAAAGTTCGACAGTGTCGCCGGTGCCAATTTTCCCAATACCGTCCATCCGGACAATGTTGACGATGTGGCTTTGCGGTCTGCCCACTTGACCATGGCGCGCGACACAGGCGCCCAGACCTATATCGCCCAGCAGCGGGCCATACTCGCCCGCACCGATTCGCGTCCGCTTCTCCCCACGCTCGCCATTCCCACTGCTGTCATCGTCGGCAGCGCCGACCAGGTGACAGGCGTGGATGGGGCGCGCCAGATTGCCGAAGCCGTTCCAGGCGCCAGGCTGACACTCATCGAGGGCGCCGGCCATCTCGTGCCGCTCGAGAAGCCGGCAGAGACGGCGACGGCCATTCTCGACTGGTTGCGCAGCTAGGTCTTATTGCGCCCCAGTCATGCTGTAGACGTCAGGCTTCAGGCCGGTCACGTGGGGGTTCCTCAGCGTCCAAAAGGAAACTGAGTCACCTCATAAGTCCTTGATTACATTTATGAAACTTTAGGTTTCAACATGCCGATTTCAAGAACGGATTGTTCGATAAACCGCACTTGTTGAATTTCCCCTGCGTTCTCATTTGCAGAGTGTTCAAAACGAAAGGAACACTCAAATGGTCAAGAACACAATCATCGCCCTTGTCACTGCCGCTACTCTCGTCGGCGCTGCTTCTCCCGCATTCGCCGCCCAGTCGCTGACCAGTGACTCGTCCTTTGACAACAACACCATCATCTCCCTTCTCAATGACCAGGGCGTGAAGGCCTCGGCTGTCGAAGAATGGGGCGATCTGGTCCGCGCCTATGTCACCCTGGAAGACGGCACCAAGACGATGCAGTTTTTCAGCAATGACACGCTGACCCCTGTCAGCCTCTAATGTGTAGCTGTTTCGGCGCCGCCGTTCCTCCCGGCGGCGTCCGATCCTGCCTGCCACGGATCATAGGGTATTTCTGGAGCTGACCGTTCAGCACCAGAAATGCCCTATTCGTCGTTTTCGGTGTCGAAGGTGAACTGGCCGTGGTGGCTGTCGAAGCGCTGCCGTGCCGTTTCCACCGCCTTGCGGTTCTGCGTGGCAAACTGGCGCCAGCCATCGGCCAGCGCGAGCAGCTCGAGCCCCAGCGCGGTCAGCATATAGTCGACGCGCGGCGGAATGGTGGGATAGGCCCGGCGCGATATGAAGCCGTCCCGTTCGAGATCGCGCAGCGTCGTTGTCAGGGATTTTTGCGAGACGCCGCCCATCGCCCGGCGCAGCTCGCTGAACCGCAAGGTCCCGTCCCGCAATTCGGCGATCACCACCAGCGTCCACTTTCCCGGCCGCACGGCCAGCATGTCATTGCGATGATGGTCGGCGGGAAGCGTCGAGACGGGCACAGGCTTCACTCCAATAAATGGACAGTGCTTCCCGATATGGGGCGGCCGGCGACGAGATAAAGGCCTGGAGCCTCATGAAAGCGGGCCGCCCGTGTCAGGCTGGTCCGCCGCCCGAGTTTAGCGGCGCCTGAAGCCGAAGTAAAAGCTGATCATCCGACCCTCGCGGCGGGCCTTCTGCTCATAGCGCGTCGGCTGCCAGCCCGGATAAGGCTGATGCCAGCTGCCTGGAGCCTCCGGCTCGAAGGCAAATTCGGGCGCCCGCACAATGTGAGCCAGCGTCCAGTCCGCATAATCTTCGATATCGGTCGCAAAATAGAAGGTGCCACCCGGACGGATCACCCGCGCCAGCTCGGCCAGCGTCGTCGGCGACACAAAGCGCCGCTTGTGGTGGCGCGTCTTCGGCCACGGATCGGGATAGAGCAGATAGACGGCATCGAGGCTCGCATCCGGCAGCGCCATCAGGAGCTTGAGCGCGTCGTCGGTAAAGAGCCGCACATTGGTCAGCCCGCGTGCGTCGATGGCCTGCACCATCTTGCCGATGCCGCCGGTATAGACTTCGCAGCCGATAAAGCCGGTGTCGGGCTCTTCTGCCGCCTTGCGCGCCAGATGCTCGCCGCCGCCATAGCCGATTTCGACCACGATGCGCTGTGCGCCGGGGAACACGCTTTTCGGGTCAAGCTTGCCCTCAAGCTTGATCTCCACTTCCGGCAGCGTGGTGTCGACAATGGCCTGCTGGCCGTCATGCAGCTTCTTGCCGGAACGGCGTCCGAAGAAGGCGCGCGGTTCGCCCGAGCGGGTTTTTGGCAGTTCGTGTTCGGTCATTCTCGCTCGCTGCGAAACAAAAAAGGGGCCTCCATCCCGCCTTTTGCGGAAAAGAGGCCCCGGGTCAATGCCGGAAAAGGGTCAGGCGACGGCGGCCTTGAGGGCCTTGACGAGATCGATCTTCTCCCAGGAGAAGGAACCGTCCCGGCCCGGCTTGCGGCCAAAATGGCCATAGGCCGAGGTTTTTGCGTAGATCGGCTTGTTGAGATCGAGATGGCTGCGAATGCCGCGCGGGGTGAGATCCATCACTTCGCCGAGCGCCTTTTCGAGCTTGGCCTCGTCCACCTTGCCGGTGCCGTGCAGGTCGACATAGATCGACAGCGGCTCGGCAACGCCGATGGCATAGGAAAGCTGGATCGTGGCGCGATCGGCCAGACCTGCCGCCACCACATTCTTGGCGAGATAGCGCGCCGCATAGGCCGCCGAACGGTCGACCTTGGTCGGATCCTTGCCCGAGAACGCGCCGCCGCCATGCGGCGCGGCGCCACCATAAGTGTCCACGATGATCTTGCGGCCGGTGAGGCCCGCATCGCCATCCGGCCCACCGACGACAAACTTGCCGGTCGGATTGACGTGCCAGACGGTCTCGTCGGTGATCCAGCCTTCCGGCAGGGCCTGGCGCACATAGGGCTCGACGATTTCGCGGACGTCGGCCGAGGTCAGGTTTTCATCCAGATGCTGGGTCGAGAGCACGATCTGGGTCACGCCGACCGGCTTGCCCTCTTCGTAGCGCACAGTCACCTGGCTCTTGGCATCGGGGCCGAGCTGGCCAGCCGGACCATTATTGGCCTTGCGGGCCTCGGTCAGCGTCTCGAGAATCTTGTGTGCGTAATAGATCGGAGCCGGCAGCAATTCGGGGGTTTCCCGGCTGGCATAGCCGAACATGATGCCCTGGTCGCCAGCGCCCACATCCTTGTTGCCCGCTTCATCGACACCCTGCGCGATATCGGCCGACTGGCCGTGCAGCAGCACGTCGATCTTGCAGCTCTTCCAGTGAAAGCCCGACTGCTCATAGCCAATGGCGCGGATTGCCTTGCGGGCCGCCGACTTGAACTTGGAGGGGTTGACCACCGGCGCGCCGGCGGCGTCGGTCACGATCTGGCCGTCCTTGCCGCGCTTGAGCAGCGTCTCGGGCACCCGCACTTCGCCGGCGATGATGACGCGATTGGTCGTGGCCAGGGTTTCGCAGGCGATACGCACCTGCGCCGGGTCCATGCCGACCTTCTTGGCCTCGCGGAAAATCAGGTCGACGATCTCATCCGAAATCCGGTCGCAGACCTTGTCCGGATGGCCTTCGGAAACAGATTCGGACGTAAAGAGATAGGAAGAGCGCGCCACGCCAGAATTCCTCAGACTGTCAAAAATGGCCTAAAAGGGCCTCATAATGGGGGTTTGTCGCACTCAAGGGGTCTTGGGTCAAGGAGGATATAAAGAAAGCTTGATATGATCTGCGCGCAAGGTTGAGCAATTCTTGCCCGGATACGCCGCCTTCCCATCGCCCCTTTGCTGTGCGAAGGAAGTTTGCGAGCCGAGACCGGGAGTAATTATGACCATCAGACTGCATCGCGGCGATCTGCCAAACCTCAGCAATTATAGCCGCGAGGTCGCGATCGATACCGAAACCATGGGACTCAATCCCCATCGCGACCGGCTGTGCGTCGTCCAGCTCTCGCCCGGCGATGGCAGCGCCGACATCGTCCAGATCCCCAAGGACGTCAACGAAGCCCCCAATCTGGTCAAGCTTCTGTCCGATCCGGGCGTTACCAAGATTTTCCACTACGCGCGCTTTGACGTGGCCGCGCTGCAGAACCGTTTCGGCGTCGTCACCGGCCCGATCTACTGCACCAAGATCGCCTCGCGCCTCGTGCGCACCTACACCGATCGCCACGGATTGAAGGATCTTGTGCGCGAACTGCTCAATGTCGATCTGTCCAAGCAGCAGCAGAGCTCGGACTGGGGCGCCGACAAGCTTACCGATGCCCAGCTCGACTATGCCGCGTCCGACGTTCTCTATCTGCACGACCTCAAGCGCCATCTCGATCGCATGCTCAAGCGCGAGGATCGGATGGAAATCGCCCAATCCTGCTTTGAATTCCTCAAGACGCGCTGTGCACTCGATCTTCTGGGCTGGGACGAAACCGACATCTTCGCCCACAGCTGAACCCTGCGATGACCGCAACCGGCACTTATGACCGCGACACGCTCTATGGCCGTCTCCGCCGCCGCAATCGGCTGGTGGCGGCCCTGCGGCTCGGTGTGCCCCTCCTGGGCGCGGCGACCCTCGTGGGTCTTCTCGCCCAGATCTATCTTTCCAGCCTCGGCAATCGCTATGGCATCGGCCAGATCGTCGTAACCCCGGACGCGATCACCGTCGAAGCGCCCGAATATGCCGGCGTGCTCGAGGATGGCTCGTCCTATCGGGTCACCGCCGATCTCGCCCGCGCCGCCACCACCAATACCGACCTCATTGGCCTCGGAAATGCCAGCATCGTGCTCAATCGTCCCGATGGGGTACAGATGCAGGCCAGCGCCACAAGCGCCGAACTCGATGCCCTGCGCGAAAAAGTCATCGCCGCGGGCATCACCGAGATCGCCGACTCGACCGGCACCACCGGTACCCTCGAAAACGCCGAGTTCGACTGGCCGTCCCAGACCCTTACCACCTCTGGCCCGGTCGTCATCGATTATGCCGATGGCACCGCCATCCGTGCCGAAACCCTGGTCTTTGATGCCGATGCCCGCATCTGGACATTCGCCCGCGCGATTGTCACCCTGCCCGCCACCCCTGGAGAGGAAATGCCATGATGCGGACTGTTCTGCTCGCTCTTGCCCTGCTCGCCTGCGCCGCGCCCGCCTTCGCCCAGCAGCAGGTGGAAATCTCCGCCGATCTCTTCACCGTCGCCGAGGATAGCCGCGAGGCGGTCTTCACCGGCTCAGTCGTCGTCACCCATCCCAGCGTCACCGTCTGGGCGCCAAAAGTCGTCGCCACCTATGGCGAGGGCGGCACCAGCGATATCCGCTCCTTTGAAGCCACCGGCGCCGTACGCCTGAAAACCTCGGACCAGGAAGCGACCGGCGAGCGCGCCGTCTTTACCCCGGGCTCCCAGACCCTCCGCCTCACCGGCAATGTCGAGGTGGTCAACACCAGCGGCCGCATCAAGGCGGGCGAGCTGGTGGTCAATCTGGGCACCGGCGTCTCCACCTTCACCGCCGCCTCTGGCGGCCGGGTCACCGGGGTATTCACCGCGCAATGACCGAAGAGACCACTTCCCGCCCGCGTCTTGATCCACGCGGCTGGCTCGTCGCCCATGGCCTCGCCAAACGCTATGGCAAGCGCGAAGTGGTGCGCGAAGTTTCCCTCGCGGTCCGCCGTGGCGAGGCGGTGGGCCTGCTTGGCCCAAATGGCGCGGGCAAGACGACCGTCTTCACCATGATCATGGGTCTGGTCCGCCCCGACGCCGGCCAGATCCAGCTCGATGGCAATGACATCACGCGCCTGCCCCTCTTCCAGCGCGGCCAGCTCGGCATCGGCTATCTGCCCCAGGAACCGTCGATTTTCCGCGGCATGAGTGTCTCCGACAATATTCTTGCCATTCTCGAGAACACGGTACGCAACAAGGCCGAGCGCAAGCAGCGCCTGAAATCCCTGCTCGAAGAATTCTCCATCTCCCATCTGGCCAAATCCAACGCCCTCGCCCTCTCCGGTGGCGAGCGCCGCCGCGTCGAGATTGCCCGGGCTCTGGCCGCCGATCCTCTTTTCATGTTGCTCGACGAACCCTTTGCCGGTGTCGATCCCATCGCCGTCGCCGAAGTGAAAGGCCTCGTCCGCCAGCTCACCCAGCGCGGCATTGGTGTCCTCATCACCGACCACGCCGTCCGCGAAACCCTCGGCCTCGTCGATCGCGCCTATGTCATCCACGGCGGCAAGGTGATGATCCAGGGCAAGCCCGAAACCATTTCCAACAACCCCGACGCCCGCCGCGTCTACCTCGGCGAAAATTTCGAATTTTAGCATTTAGGTGTGTGCCTCACCCACCGGCCCCTCCCTCCCCTCGTGGGGAGGGTGGCAGAGCTAGGCCGTTAGGCCCTAGTGGCGCTGGGTGGGGGGCGAGAGCCACCGACCTAAGAGTGCTCCCTCCCTAAGATCCTGCCGCTCCCACAAAACCCATCTTTCCCCAACTGGCACGATACTTGCTCCAACCCTTGCCCTCTGCGCCGAATTGCGCCATCTTGCGCGCGAAAATTGCCGAAATCTTTGGCAGTGCGTCTGATGCAAGGGGTTGAAACACATGGCGCTTTCGCCGCGGCTCGAATTCCGCCAGGCGCAGAGCCTCACCCTGACGCCGCAATTGATGCAGTCAATAAAGCTGCTGCAGTTGAGCCATCTCGAACTCAGCACGTTCATCGACGAAGAATTGCTCCGCAATCCCCTGCTCGAACGCGAGGATGGGGGCAGCGAAGCCGCCGAACCCGCTCCCGTCGTTGAAACCGCTGAAATCGGCGACGCCTATGACGGCATCGTCGCCCAGGGCAGCGAGCAGATCCCGGACGCCGGCGAGATTGCCGGTGGGCTCGATACTGCGGTGGAAAATGTCTTCCCGGATGAAAGCTCCCAGGACCTCGGCCAGTCGTCCGGTCCGGATCGAAATGGCAGTTTCGAGGGCAGTGAAGCGCCCGATCTCGATCAGTTTATTGCCAGCCGTCCGCGCCTCTCCGATCATCTCGAAACCCAGGCCCAGATGATCCTGCGCACCCAGTCCGATCGCCTGATTGCGCTGCATCTGATCAATGGGCTCAACGAGGCCGGCTATCTCGCCGTCGAACTCACCGATATTGCCGAACTGCTCGGCGCCGAGCTGGCCGATGTGGAAGCCGTTCTCGGCGCCCTGCGGGGGTGCGATCCCGTCGGCGTCTTTGCCCGCACTGTTTCCGAATGCCTCGGCATGCAGCTGGCCGAGCGCGACCGGCTCGATCCGATAATGCAGCGCCTGCTCGACAATCTCGACCTTCTGGCCGCCCACAACATGGCCGGCCTGCTCAAGGCCGTCGGCTGCGACCGCGAAGACCTGATGGACATGCTGGCCGAACTGCGGCGGCTCGATCCCCGTCCCGGCCTCGCCTTCGAGAGCGATCCCGTTGAAACCATTGTCCCCGATGTTTTCGTGCGCACCGGTCCCGATGGCAGCTGGCAGATCGAACTCAATTCAGATGTCCTGCCGCGCGTTCTGCTCAATCGCAGCTATTACGCCACGGTCAGCAAGAAGACCCGTGGCGCGGAAAAGACTTTTCTTTCCGATTGTCTTGCCACTGCCAATTGGCTTACCAAGAGCCTCGACCAGCGTGCCCAGACCATCACCAAGGTCGCCGCCGAGATTGTGCGCCAGCAGGATGGTTTCCTCACACACGGCGTCGCCCATTTGAAGCCGATGACGCTTAAAATGGTGGCCGAGGAAATCGAGATGCACGAATCCACCGTCAGCCGCGTCACCGCCAATAAATACATGGCCACGCCGCGCGGCCTTTATGAAATGAAGTATTTCTTCACCACGGCCATCTCCTCGAGCGACGGCGGTGGCGATCATTCGGCTGAGGCGGTGCGCCATCGCATCAAGCAGCTGATCGACGCCGAATCGATCAAGGACATCCTCTCCGACGACACGATTGCCGAGATCCTGCGCAAGGAGCAGGGCATCGATGTCGCGCGCCGCACCGTGGCAAAATACCGTGAGGGCATGAATATCCCCTCATCGGTCATTCGGCGGCGCCAGAAAAAGAGCCTCGAAGCCCTCGCTTGAGCTTGGCAAGCCCTTTTCAGGAAACGATTTTTCACGCTCCCTCCGGAAACCACCGCGCGCGTCCGGCGTTGCCTTTCCGACGCGACCTGCGCCGGGGGACACCCTGTCCCTTTGCGCATTGCCCCCGGAGCGGGGTGGGGCTAGCATCACCTCTACCGGTTCCACATATGTATGGAGCTGGCAGGCGTGATCCCGAAACACCGGGAACGGCTTTCGGGACCCAATCGCGTCGCCAAACGACCGAAAGGAAGAACAAGCCATGACGTTGCGCGTTTCGGGAAAGAATATGGATGTCGGTGATGCCCTGCGTGGGAAAGCGCAGGACCACCTCGATGGTGTTGTCGGAAAGTATTTTTCCGGTGGCTATGACGGGCATCTGACCCTCTCCCCTGATGGGATCGGTTTCCGGGCCGATTGTGTTGTCCATCTCGATTCTGGCACCACCCTTCAGGCCAGTGCGCTGGGCGGCGACGCCACCAGCGCCTATGAAGTCATGGCGGTCAACATCGAGAAACGCCTGCGCCGCTACAACCGCCGGCTCAAGCAGCACCCGCGCGGCGCCAACGGCAATGGCGACGGCATTCCGGCCCAATATACCGTTTTCGGCTCGAGTGATGACCTCGATGAGCTCGACGAGGACTACGCCCCGCCGGTCATCGCCGAGACCACGAAAAACCTGCGTTCCCTAAGCGTTGAGGAGGCTGTCATGGAGCTCGATCTGACCGGTAGCCAGGTTGTGATCTTCCGTCACGCTGGACATGGCGGGCTGAATGTGGTCTACCGCCGCTCCGACGGCAATATTGGCTGGATTGACCCCGCCCTCGGCGCCAATTGAGCGATCCGGTCGCCGCACTCTAGATCAATAGAGATCAAGGCAAGATTAATGGAATTGTCCGATATCCTGGCAAAGCACGCCGTGCTGACTTGCACGGGCATGACTTCAAAGCGCCAGCTCTTCGAACTGCTTGCTGACAAGTCGGCAGAATTGACCGGTCTTGATCGGACAGACATCCTTGCGGCCATCGTTGGCCGCGAGGAACTTGGCTCGACTGGTCTGGGCAATGGTATTGCTATCCCTCATGGCAAGCTCGCTGGCCTCAAGGGTGTCGTTGCCGTGTTTGCCCGACTGGACCACCCGATCGATTTCGACGCTGTCGACGATCAGGCAGTCGATCTGGTGATGATGCTGCTGGCGCCGGTCGGCGCCGGTGCAGACCATCTCAAGGCCCTTTCCAGCGTTGCGCGCATGCTGCGCACCGAGGACATCATCGATCAGCTGCGCCACGAGACGGAAGCAGAACGGCTTTACGCCATTCTCTCCCAGCCGCTCGAAGGCAATTACGCCGCCTGATCCTGCGATGGCCCCAGAAACGTGAAAAAGCCCCGCGGCCATGCCCCGGGGCTTTCGTGTTTCTTTCGCTCGGCAATCCTGCCGGGTCGTGTTCAGTGCAGCGTTGCCAGCCCGAGGCTCTTGTCGCCCAGCCATTCGCTGACGGCATCGGCGGTGTCAGCCACCATCAGCGGCGTGCCGTCGGCGGACATGACCAGCTGGTATTCCTCGGTTTCGTTGAACTCGGCGTCGCTGATCATGGTCGAGAGAACCAGGCCCGAGACCGGCTTGACATAGGCGACGGCGCTGCCGCCAAGGGCCGCGAACTGGGCCGGGGTCAGAAGCTTGAGCGGATGCACATTCTCAGCTGTGTTGTCGGAACTGCGTCTATCCATCATCGTCTTGGCCCTTTCCTGAATTTGTTGTTGGGCTCGCCGCCGGGGCCACCGGCAAAATCGAAACTAAAGCGAGCGTATCTCTATGCGGCGGGCGGTCTTGGGCGCCTGGGGGCGCTCAAGGGTAATAACGAGCATCCCATGGCCTAAAGTTGCATCCTTCACGATCATTCCATCGGCCAGCAGAAAACTGCGCTGGAATTGTCGGGCTGCAATGCCACGGTGCAGGAACTGGCGTCCCGGCTCATCCTTCTGCTTTCCCCGGACGGTGATCTGGTTGTCCTCATGGACAATTTCGAGCTCTGCCTGGGCAAATCCGGCTACGGCTATGGAGATCAGGAACTGCTCTGCGCCATCCGCACCCGGACTGCGCTCGATATTATAGGGCGGATAGCCATCCGCGGACCGGGCCAACCGGTCGATCCGCTCTTCGAAGCTGTCAAACCCGAGCAGGAAAGGTGCCGAAAACACCGATATTCGCGACATAAAGCCGTCCTTGTCTATCCAAGCAACGTCCGCAGTCACCGACCCGATTGCAGTGGCACCGGTGACCTGCCACAGATATGGGACAGCCCACCGTCTGGTTCAAGTCATCCGAACCTTTTGCCCCACAATGGATTTGCCGCCCATGAGCACCACAATCGCCATCGTCACCCCGGCCTACAAGGCCAAGGATACGCTTCCGGCGACGGTCGCGAGCGTGCTTGCCCAGACCCATTCAGACTGGCAGCACTGGATCATTGCCGACGACGGCGACGACTATGAAAAATTTCTCGCTGAAGCGGGCCTCGCTGATCCCCGTCAGCGCTTCTTGACCAGCGGCGGCGTCGGTCGCGGCGCCTCCGTCACCCGCAATGTCGCCCTCGAAGCGCTCGGCACGCCATTTGCCGCCATTCTCGACGCCGACGACCGGATGAAGCCCCAAAAGCTTGCCCTGGCGCTGGCGGGTCTGGCCGACCATGCCATCGTTTCGAGCGCGCTCGATGTCATGACCACCGATTTTGTCCATCTCCGCCATGTCGGCGACGGCCCCGATCGCGTCCTCACCCCAGGCGAGCACAAGTGGGTGAACCTTTCCATGGATGCGCAGGTGGTCTGGGATCGCCGCCGCTGCGACGGCCGGTTCGATGCCACCATGAGCAACATGACCGACCTCGAATTCCTGCTCCAGCTTTACCGCACCGCCCCCGCCTCGCTGCATCTGGGCACGCCGCTCCATGACTACATCAAGCGCGAGGGCTCGATGAGCAACAAGACCGACGTCACCTCCGGCATGATTGCCTCCAAGCACGAGATCCTGGCCCGCCTTGAGGCCGGCCATTACGGGCTCGGCGCCGAGGACGTCGACGGCCTTGCCGGTTTTCTCAGGATTTCCCTTGAGGCAGAGGCCCTCTATGGCGCCGCCCTCGCCGCACAGCCGGGCCTGCTTTTTGAGGACCATATCGAGCCAATGCTGGCCACTGCCCGCCCGCAATAAAAAAGGGCGACCCGAAGGCCGCCCTGTTGTTCGTGTCTGTTGCTCTTAGAGCGCGTAGAGCGTGACAGCCGCGCCATTGGTGTCGCTGTCGATGCCGACGATCTGATCAAGCGTAAAGCCCTGGTCCATGATGGTGCGAGCAAGGAACGGGTTGTTCTTGATCTGGTTCTGCAGCGAGGACACATCGACATCAACCGACAGCGAGCGAGCCTCGGCCGGATTGACCTTCAGCACGGTGGCGAAATAGGCGTCGTTGAGCGCGTCGAACGACACATTGGCATTGTAGGGGCTGGCCTGGGCAACGCCGGCAGCAGAGGCGGCAACGAGGGCGGCGATAGCAAAAGTCTTGGCAAAGCGCATTTTTCTTACTCCATGAGGGATGTGATGAGGGGCGTGAATTTGTTGGCCCGACATCGTCAGGCATGGAGGAAAGACGCTTGGAGGCGGCACAAAGTTTCATTAACGTTCGGAAATCTGGAACACTCATTTTTGAGCAGATCATCGAAAACCGATAATCCCGGCGCTGCGTAACGCGCGAAGTTTGTCCTCCGGCCCGGCCCGCCCTCACGCCCCTTGCCACCTTGCCCAATTGGTCCTATAGAGCCCACTTCTCCGGATCGCCCGGCCAAAAGGCATGCCGTGGCGGTCTTTGAAAGCGATGGGTTCGCAAGAACCTGTTCAGACCAATAAGGACCCGCAAAATGCCAAAGATGAAGACCAAGTCCGGTGCAAAGAAGCGTTTCAGCTTCACCGCAACCGGCAAGGTGAAGGCCGGCGTTGCCGGCAAGCGCCACCGCCTTATCAGCCACAACGCAAAGTACATCCGCACCAACCGCGGCACCAAGATCCTGTCCAAGGGCGACGAGGGTCTGGTGAAGTGGTACATGCCGTACAACCGTTAAGCTGGAAGGACACGAATAAATGGCACGCGTAAAAAGAGGCGTAACCGCCCACGCCCGTCACAAGAAGGTCTTGAAGGCCGCCGAGGGCTATTATGGCCGTCGTAAGTCTACGATCCGTATTGCTAAGCAGGCCGTCGAAAAGGCCAATCAGTATGCGTATCGCGACCGTCGTAACAAGAAGCGCAATTTCCGCGCTCTGTGGATCCAGCGTATCAACGCTGCCGTCCGTGAATACGGTCTGACCTATGGTCGCTTTATTGACGGCCTCATCAAGGCCGAGGTTGCAGTCGACCGTAAGGTGCTGAGCGATCTCGCGATCACCCAGCCCGAAGCGTTCGGCGCTCTGGTCGCCAAGGCCAAGGCATCGCTGGCTTATCTCGAGTCCATCGAGACCACGACCCACGCCCGCGTCACTGCCTAAAGCCTGCCGGTGCCCCGCAAGGGGCGCCTGGTGGACCATTCCTCTGCTTTGCTGAGGTCAAAATTGCGCCTTGCGCCGCCCGTCAGGGCTGGTGCGGGGCGTTTTTGTTTGCTCTAACCGCGCCAGCCCGTCCGAGTTGAGAATTACGATGTCTTTGGATACCCAGATCGACACCCTGCGCACCGACTTGTCGGCTGCCATTGCCGCCGCCGAAAACGAAGCCGCGCTGGATAGCGTCCGCGTCGCCGCCCTGGGCAAGAAGGGCTCCGTCTCGGCATTGCTGGGCACGCTCGGCACCATGGCTCCCGAAGAGCGCAAATCGGCCGGTCCCGCCATCAACGGCCTCAAGGTCGAGATCGCCGGGCTGATCGAAGCGCGCAGCGCCGAACTCAAGGCCGCAGCGCTCGAAGCGCGCCTCAAGGCCGAGACCGTCGATATCACCCTGCCACTGCCGCCTGCGCCTACCGCGCGCGGCCGTATCCACCCGATTTCCCAGACCATCGACGAAATCACCGCCATCTTCTCGGACATGGGTTTTTCCATCTCCGAAGGGCCCGATATCGAGACCGACTATTACAATTTCACCGCGCTGAACTTCCCCGAGGGTCACCCCGCGCGTGAAATGCATGACACCTTCTTCATGAAGCCCGGCCCGGACGGCGTGAAAAAGGTCCTGCGCACCCACACCTCCCCGGTGCAGGTCCGCGTCATGAAGCAGACCAATGAAAAGCCGGCCGCCTCCTACCTCACCCCGCCGCAGGATCCGCCGATCCGCGTCGTCGTGCCCGGCCGCACCTATCGCAATGACAGCGACCAGACCCACACCCCGATGTTCCATCAGGTGGAAGGTCTCGTCATCGACAAGTCGAGCCACATCGGCCAGCTGCGGTGGGTTCTTGAAGAATTTTTGAAAGCCTTCTTCGAGGTGCCCAACGTTACCCTGCGCTTCCGCCCCAGCTTCTTCCCCTTCACCGAGCCCTCCATGGAAGTGGACGTCCAGTGCGATCGCTCCGGATCGGAAGTGAAGATCGGCGAAGGCAATGACTGGCTCGAAATTTTGGGCTGCGGCATGGTTCACCCCAATGTCCTGCGTGAAGCCGGCCTCGACCCCGACGTCTACCAGGGCTTTGCCTTCGGCGCCGGCATCGACCGCCTCGCCATGCTCAAATACGGCATGCCCGACCTGCGCGCCTTCTTCGACGCCGACCAGCGCTGGATCGAGCACTACGGCTTCCGGCCCCTCGACCTCCCCACCCTCTTCGGCGGCCTGTCGAGCTAACAATGCTGTCCGCGCCCCTCAACCCATCGGTTCCGACGTCTCCCTCCCCCTGTGGGAAGGGACGACGCGCAGCGCCAAGGGTGGGGGTATGACTCCGCAGACTCTATCCGTGGGGCTCACCCCCACCCTCAATCCCTCCCCACAAGGGGGAGGGAGGCCGTGCAATGTTCGTGAAGAGAGTGTCGCCCAATGACGGCATCATCAGACACAAAAGTCCGCTTCGCCTTCGGTGACTCTCCCGATCTCGCCGATCGCCTGCTCGCGCTCGTCCTTGCCGGTAAGAAGACCGCCACCTGCGGCGCGCTTCGCGATTTTGGTCCGGGCAAGGAGCCCATGCCTGAAGTCGGCCGACAGGACATCGTCCTCAATGGCGCCGGCGAAGAGGCCTGCATCATCGAGACCGTCTCGGTCGAAACCCGCAAGTTCACCGAGATCACCCCCGCCTTCACCGATCTTGAAGGCGAAAGCCCCTATGCCGAATGGCGCGCCGGCCACGAAGCCTATTTCGCCCGCAATGGCGGTTTTGCGCCCGACATGGAGATCGCCTGCGAAACCTTCAAACTGGTGAGCGTCCTGCCCGCCGGTCGTGAGGTTTATAACCGCGTCGCCAGCCCGATCTTCATCGTCACCGATATCGAATCGGACGGCCCCACCCCGCTGCACAATTCCATGCTGAGCTTTGCCTCGGTGGCGATCACCGCCGATGGTACGCGCCATGGAGAGTTCGAGGCGGTCCTGAAACCGCGACCGGATCGCACCACCAACGAAACCACCATGGCCTGGTGGGCCACCCAGCCCGACGCCTGGAAGGCGGCCACCGAAGGCGCCGAAGACCCGGCCATCGTCATGCCCCGCTTTGCCGATTGGGTCGAAAGCCTGCCCGGCCCGAAAGTCTTCGCAGCCGCCCCGATGATCTTTGATGGTCTCTGGATGGACCATTATCTCGATGAATATGCCGGCACCCGCGTCCTATCCGGCCCCTTCAAGAGCCGTCAGATTTTTCGCGGTGGCGGCGTCTGCCTTTACACCATGGCCGGAACCCTGCGCGGCGCGCCCTATCTCGATTGGGGCATGAGCAAGCTGCCCGCCGAGTTCTACGGCCATATCCCCCATACCCACCGAGCCATCGACGATGCCCGCGGCTTCGCCAATGTCCTGGTTGAACTCTTTCAACTTTCGTCCGCGCTGCCGCCTGTTACCGGCAGCAAAAGTGACTTCCGTTAAGGTCCAGAAACATGAAATTCACGCTTGATTGGCTCCATGAGCATCTCGATACCCAGGCTTCGCCCGAGGAAATCGGCAAGGCGCTGACCATGATCGGCCTTGAAGTGGAAGGCATTGAAAGCCAGGGCAAGGCGCTCGAGAAGTTTGTGGTGGCTCATGTGGTCTCGGCCACGCCCCATCCCAATTCCGACCACCTCAATATCTGCAAGGTCGATGCCGGCACCGGTGAATTGATCGACGTGGTCTGCGGCGCGCCCAATGCCCGCACTGGCCTCAAGTCCGTCTTCGCCTTCCCCGGCACCTATATTCCCGGCAAGGATTTTGAGTTGAAGGGTGGCGTTGTCATTCGCGGCGCCCCCTCCAATGGCATGCTCTGCTCGGCCGCCGAGCTCGAACTCTCCAACGACCACGACGGTATTATCGAGCTGCCGGAAGACGCCCCGATCGGCGCCAAATATGTCGACTATGCCGGCATCAATGGCGTCGTCTTCGACATCTCCATCACGCCAAACCGGGGTGACGCGACCGGCGTCTATGGCGTGGCGCGCGATCTCGCCGCCTTCGGCCTCGGCACACTGAAAAAGACCGATTTCTCGCCCGTGCCGTCCACCGGCCCGAGCCCGATCCCGGCCCTGCCGCACCAGTTCGCCGAAGGCGCGCCCAAGGCGATCCGCAAATTCGCCGGCCGCTACATCGCCAATGTCAAGAACGGCCCCTCGCCCGAGTGGCTGCAGGCACGCCTGCGCGCTGTGGGCCTGCGCCCCATCAACACCATTGTCGACATCACCAATCTCGTCTCGCTCGGCTGGGGCCGTCCGCTCCACGCTTATGATGCCGACAAGGTCGAAGGCACAATGGTGCTGCGCAATGCGCGGGGCGAAGAGTTCGACGCGCTCGACAACAAGATCTATACGCTCGACGAGACCATGACCGTCATCGCCGACGACAAGGGCCCGCTCTGCCTTGGCGGCATCATGGGCGGCATCCGCTCGGGCGTCACCGAAGAGACCGTCAATGTTCTGATGGAATGCGCGTCCTGGGATCCCGATCTCATCGCCCAGTCCGGCCGCAAGACCGGCATTGTCTCGGATGCCCGTTATCGCCTCGAGCGCAATGTCGATCCGGCCCTGACCGAACCCGGTCTGGAGCTCGCCACCCGCCTCGTCCTCGAGCTCTGCGGCGGCGAAGCCATGGAACCGGCAATCTCGGGCGAAGACGTCTTTCCGAACACGGTCGTCGATTTCCCGCTCTCCGAAGTCAAGCGCCTCACCGGCATCACCTCCACCCCCGAAGAGGTGGAAGCGATCCTCACCCGCCTCGGCTTTGCCGTCGAAGGCTCGGGCGACACCCGTCAGGTAAAGGTGCCGTCCTGGCGCCCGGACGTGACGCAGAAGGCTGACCTCGTCGAGGAAGTCATGCGCATGGTCGGCGTCGACAACGTCCCGGTCGAGCCGCTGCCGCGCCTCAACCACGTTGCCCCGCGCATTCTCACCACCATTCAGAACCGCCGCCGCATTGCCCGCCGGGCGCTGGCGACGCGCGGACTCGATGAGGTCGTCACCTGGAGCTTCATCTCCAACGCCGATGCCACCCGCTTCGGCGGCGGCACCGAGGACCGGCAGCTGGCCAATGCCATTGCCGCTGACATGACCGACATGCGCCCGTCCCTGCTCCCCGGCATCATCGCCGGCGCACGCCGCAACGCCAATCGCGGCTTTGCCGATGTGGCCCTGTTCGAGGTTGGCCAGGTCTTCCTCTCGGACAAGCCTGAGGGCCAGCACGCCTATGCCTCGGGCGTGCGCACCGGCACATCCACGCTCAACGGTTGTGGTCGCCACTGGTCCGGAAAGCCGCAGGCCGTTTCCGTCTGGGATGCCAAGGCTGATCTCTCCGCCGTGCTCGATTCCCTTGGCGTCGACATCGAAAAGGTCCAGATCCTGCCCGAGCCTGCCGCCTGGAGCCATCCGGGTCGCGGCGGCCGCATCGCGCTTGGCCCCAAGGTCACGCTCGGCTGGTTCGGTGAACTGCACCCGGCGCTCGCCGCCGAACTCGACATCGAAGGCCCCATTGCCGCCTTCGAAATCGACCTCGACGCCATCCCCGAGCCGCGCAAGAAGGCCACCAAGACCAAGCCGGCGCTGACTCTCAGCCAGTTCCAGCCTTTGAGCCGCGACTTTGCCTTCGTGATGGACCGCGCGGTCACCGCCGCCACCATCCTCAAGGCCGCCAAGGGCGCCGAAAAGACGCTGATCAAGGACGTCACCATTTTTGACATCTTTGAGGGCGCACATGTGGGCGAAGGCAAGAAGTCCGTCGCCATCGAAGTGACCCTGCAGCCGCGCGACAAGACGCTGACCGACGAAGACATCGAAAAAGTCTCCGCCGCCATCGTCGCCGCCGTCACCAAGGCCACCGGCGGCGAACTGCGCAAGTAAGTTCAGCCCCAGCACCTTCACCCTCTTCCCTTTCCCCTTGAGGGAGAGGGTGGATCGCGCGAAGCGCGAGACGGGTGAGGGGATTTCTGGCAGCTCACCCCCACCCACCTTCCCCCCTTCGAGGGGGAGGTGTCAGGCCGGTGTGTGCCGCAACTATCTGCCCGCCCCCAATCGCTCCTCCCCCTTCCAGGGTGAGGTTGGGAGGGGGTATTCAGGCGTGCACGATCATGCCGCCGGATTTCGGAGCCCAAAAATGTCCCGCACTGACGCCATTCTCAAGCGCCTCAGCCAGCTCCATCCAAGACTGATCGATCTCAGCCTCGATCGCATGCTGCCGCTCCTGGAAAAGCTGAGCAATCCGCAGGACCATCTGCCGCCGGTGATCCATGTCGCCGGCACCAATGGCAAGGGCTCCACCATCGCCCATCTGCGCGCCTTTCTCGAGGCTGCGGGCAAGTCGGTGCACGTTTATAATTCCCCCCACCTCGTGCGCTTCAACGAGCGCATCCGCCTCGCCGGCAAGCTGGTCGAAACCGACCGCCTCAACGCCGCGCTCGAAGAGGTGGAAGCCATCAATGCCGGCGAGGGCATCACCTTTTTCGAGGTGACCACGGTCACCGCCTTCAAGCTGTTCGCCGAAACCCCGGCCGATTATCTCCTCCTCGAAACCGGCATGGGCGGGCGTTTCGACACCACCAATGTGGTCAAGCAACCCCTCGGCACCATCATCACCCCGGTCGACTTCGACCACCAGGGGTTCCTCGGCAATACCCTTGCCGAGATCGCCGACAACAAGGCCGGCATCCTCAAACGCGGCGCCCTCTCGGTCATGGGCCTCCAGCGCCCCGAAGCGAGAAAAGTGCTCGAACGCGCCGCCCATCGCCTTGGGATCACCCCCATCTGGCAGGGCGAGGATTTCCACGGCTCCGCCCAGGACGGGCGCCTTGTCTATTCCGACGAGCAGGGGCTCCTCGACCTGCCGCCCTCGGCCCTCCTCGGCCCGCACCAATATGACAACGCCGCGCTCGCCATCGCCGCAACGCGCCATTTCGGTCTGCCGGTCGATGACAAAGACATTGCCGAGGGCCTCCGCCGCATCACCTGGCCCGCCCGCATGCAACCCATCCGCCACGGCGATCTGCGCGACCTCCTCTCCCTCGGCCACGAACTCTGGCTCGATGGCGGGCACAATCCCCACGGCGCCGCCGCCCTCGCCCGCACCATTGCCGAGCTCGACACTGCCAAAAAGCGCCCGCTGATCATGATCATGGGCATGATGAGCAATCGCGACCCGGCCGAATTCCTCGCCGCCTTCACCGATTTCGCGCCCGAGGTGATGACCCTGGCTATCCCCGGCGAGGAAAACGCCCATCCGGCCGATCACATCGCCGCCCGCGCCAAAACCCTCGGCTTTGCCGCCCAGCCCATGGCTTCCATCGAAGCCGCCCTGGCGGAGGCCGCCAAGACGCCCGACGCCCGCGTCCTCATCTGCGGCTCCCTCTACCTCGCGGGCGATGTCCTGGCGAAAAACAACACCCCGCCGGACTGATTCCGAGCCGATCCAACGGCTCTATCGCCCCCTCGCCCCTGTGGGGCTTCTAAGCGTCCGTCAGGCAAATCGCTCCAGTGGAGCGATTTGAGCGAAGAAGGCCATGAGCGCTATGCGCGAATGGCTGGATTGAGGGTGGGGGGCGGAGAGCCCCGATGCCTTTGCAACACCCCCACCCAGCGCCGCTACGGCCTCCCGGCCGAGCTCTGCTGCCCTCCCCACAAGGGGGAGGGAGAAGAAGTGCCCCCTTCTAAATTCCCCAATCCCCTCAATACCTTCCCTGCTCACTCCCGCAGAACGGATCAACCGGGCTCTTGCCCACAAAAGGCTTCCGGCCCAGCAGCGTCTCAAGCACAGCGGCCTGAAACTCATCGCTCGAGCCATAGGCGTTGACATAGGTGCCCACGCACGGCGCGTCGTGGAGGTAATAGGGAAAGCCCAGCGACACCATCAACGTCGGCACATCGTGCCAGTGCCGGCGCATGGCGCCATAAACCGTCCCGGTCAGCCGCTTCCAATCAAGGAAGATCCGGCCGCGCGTCAGCAGCGTTTCCTCGGCCAGCAGATAAAGCACAAGGTCATAGTCCGCCGCGTTCACAGTGAGCTCTGGCGTAAAAACCGTCACCTCAAACCCTTCCGCCTCCAGCATGGCCGGCAGCGTCAGCGCAATGGGCTCGGGCGCAAAGGGCTGCACCGACCCGGTCGAATAGACCAACACGCGCTTGTGCTTTTCTTTTGAGATCGGCAGCAGGCCCGGCACATCCTTGACCAGCGTAATCGCCCGCTCGGTCACATCCCGCGCCAGCGCCCGGCTGGCGTCCGTGGCCACGGCGCTCTTGGCGCTCTCAAATGTCAGCTCCGGCCGCGCCTTGTGGAGGCCCAGCGCCGCCTTCAGGGCGAGGATACGGGTGACCGCCTCGTCAACGCGCTCCTGCGTCAGCCGCCCATCGGCCACCGCTTTCACCAGCCGCATCAGATCGGCATTGGCATCATCGGAAAAGAGAATGACGTCACAGCCGGCAATCACCAGCTCGGGCAGGGTCTCGTCCCGATGTCCCCAATCGCCAAGGCCCGCCATCGGCGTCGCGTCCGAAACGATCAGCCCGTTAAAGCCCAGCTTTTCGCGCAAGAGCGTTTCGTTCAGCACCCGGCTCAGCGAGGCCGGCCGGAAGGCTTCGCCCTTGGCCTCGGGGTCGAGCGAACGCACAAAGGCGGGGAAGGCGATATGGGCGGACATCACGCTCATCACCCCGGCCTTGATCGCCGCGCGATAAAGCCGCCCGAATTTCTGCTCCCACTCCTCCAGCGTCAGCGGATTGACCGTCGTCACCAGATGCTGGTCGCGATCATCATATCCTTCACCGGGCCAGTGCTTTACGGTCGCCGCCACGCCCTTGGCCTGGAATGCCGCGATTTGGGCCAGCGCGTGCCGTTCGATCCGCTCGACATTGTCTCCATAGGAGCGCGTGCCGACAATGGCGCTCCGCCAGGCCGCATTGATGTCGATGACGGGGGTAAAACTCCAGTTGAGCCCCACGGCGCGCGCTTCCGCGGCCATGATGGTCGAGATCGCCGTGGTCGCCTCCACATCGTCCACGGCGGCCAGCGCCAGCGGGTTGGGCACGGAGGTGCCAAAGGGCAGGCTCATCCGGCTGCCTTCAAGGTCGGCGCTCACCAGAAGCGGCGCGGGACCAAAACTGTCATAGTCACGGGCCAGCGCGATTTCGGCCTCAAGGTCAGGCGTATAGATGCGCGTCACCCCGCCCGGACGAAAACTGCGCAGCATGTCGCGCGCATCATCGGCCGAACCGCGCGCCAGGAGCACGAACAGCTGGGCAAGCTTGTCCCGCGGCATCAGTCCATCGCGGGTAGCGTGTACCCAGGCAATGGCCTCGTCATCGAGGTGAAACGGGGCGGCGGTTAAATCCAGTGCGGCCAAGGAAAAGGCTCCACAAAAATAGAGAAGGCATCAACAGGTAGGGCCATGCTGCGGCCCGGTTCAGGCAATCACACATTTGTGTGACTTATCGACTCCGAAACACAAGGAAAATTGTGCCAAGCCTGTGGCAGCACTGAAAATTCTCTGGGGCCAGTGAGACGCGCTGGTGGGCAAGCGAACAGCCGCTATCCCGCCTCAGCTTCGCCTGCGCCCGATTACCAGCCTGGCCCACCCACAAAAAAAGACGCCGCCGGAACAGCCGGCGGCGTCTCAAAATTGCGCTGAAGGCGCGATGCCTTAAGCGGAGTGGCCTTCAAGCCATTTGGCGAGACCTGCCTTGGGGGTGCCGGCGCCGATCTTCATGTCGGCGGCTTCGCCGTTCTTGAACAGGATCATGGTCGGGATCGAGCGCACGCCATACTGGGCGGTGGTCGAGGGGTTCTGATCGACGTTGAGCTTGACGATCTTCACCTTGCCTTCGAGCTCGGTGGACAATTCATCGAGAACCGGCGCGATCGCCAGGCACGGTCCGCACCATTCCGCCCAGAAATCCACCAGGACCGGCACGTTGGAGTTGAGCACTTCCTCGCCGAAATTGGCGTCGGAAACTTGGTGAGTCATGGAGTTTGCCTCTGGGTTTGCTTTGGTTCGTAAAGCGGTGGCCTAATTGCCCTCAAAGCTGGTGAGAGTCCAGCGCCAACGCAAGTGGTGTTCACCGCAGGGTGAAATCTGCCCGTGCTGCGTCGAGCAGGCCAGAAGGTAAATTCATCAATGATTCCAACTCGGTCCACAAAATGGCGGCGCGCACGATCCGGCCGGGGAAAAGCTGACCTGCAACCAGCGCATATAGCCCAAGCTGGGTCAGATAGCGGGCGGGTATCGCCTCGGGTCGGTCCGGCACATGCGCATCGGACTTGTAGTCGACCACCAACACACCCTCGTCGTCAACCACCAGCCGGTCGATGCGCCCGGAGAGTTGAACGGCCTCGCCTCCGCGCTCTGCCTTGACCAGGAACGGCACTTCGGCGCGGCTCTGCGGCCCGAAAAGAGGAGCGAGGTCGGCCCGCTCGAGAATGCTCCGGGCCCGGTTCATCACCATGTTATGCGCCTCGCCATGGTCGGGCAGCAGCGCTTCCATGGCGCGCGGCATCACCTTGTCCCAGTCGCTGCGCGCGATGCCGGTCATATGTTGCAGCAGCGCATGCAGCGCCAGCCCGCTTTTGCGCGCCAGTTCGGCGTCGCGCACCTTCTCGGCATTGCTCTGAAGGATTGGAGCGTTCTCGCCCTCTGCCGAAGGCGAGAGAACCGGCACGGCGACAAACTCGGGCAGCGGCGCCAGCATCAGCGGCGAAAAGCCCGCACGGGCTCCCGGTACAGGCACGCTCAGCGGCGCGATGACTGGTCGGTCCGCGGGGAAGACCAGCGCTGCTTCCTGCCCGTTCACATCGTCCACGCGCTGCCCGTGCGGCCGCAGCGCCCCCTCGATGGCCTCATACCAGGTGCCGTCGAGCTTGCCTTTTACCGTGAGGGCGCCGGTCACATAGAGCTCATCCTCGGCGCGGGTCATGCCCACATAGAGTTTGCGCCAATATTCCTCGAGCCGAACTTCATCGATCCGGTCCTTGATCTCCTCGATTTCCGTCGTCCGCTGGCCCTTGCTGCCGGCGTGAAAGAAGATCGGGCCTTCTGGCCGCTCATCGAGATAAACCGGCGTGCCGGTCTGGCTGCCACTGGGTTTGGCGGTCGCGTCGGCGAGAATCACCACCGGCGCCTCCAGCCCCTTGGCGCCGTGAACAGTCATCACCCGCACGCCGCTGCCGCCTTCGGCCAGCTCGCGCTTGATCGACACATTGCGCCGCCGCATGTCCGCGGCAAAGCCCTGCAGCGAGGGCTGCTCGGTCTGCTCGTGGGCAATCGCGAGTTCAAGGAACTCGGACAGCACCTCGTCCACTTCCGTCCCCAGCCGCGCGTGGAAGCGCTTGAGCCCGCCTTCGGCATAGAGCACGCGCGTGAGAAACTCATAGGGCCGCTCGAAGTCGAGCTCGGCCCGCCAGCGCGTCAGCCGGTCTGCCGCCTCGCGTGCATTGGGAATCGTCGTCGCCAAAAGCGCCGACCAAAGTCTTTGCCCGCCACTGCGGGGACTGGCCAGCTGAAAGAGATCGTCCTCGCTGACGTCGAACAGCGGCGAGCGCAGCAGCGCCGCCAGTTGCAGATCATCGGCAGGGTTGAGCAGCACGTCGATCAGCGCAAGGAGGTCAAGCACGGCGATATGGCCGGTCACCCCGAGCCGGTCGGCGCCCGGCGTCGGCAGGTGCTGCAGCCGCAGGACCCGGATGATCTCCTGGAACAGCACGTTTCGTGACTGGACGAGGATCAGCACGTCGTCGGCGGTAACCGCCCTGCCCCGATGGCCCAGCGGCCTGTGGTTGTCGACCCAGCCCCGGATCTCGGCGGCAATGCGCATGGCAACCTGACGCGGTCCGCTTTGCTCGGCTTCCACCGGCTCGCGCGGCCATTCGCCGTCGCCTGCCTCGGCCTCGCCGGTGCGCAGGGGCGGCCACAGGGTCACTGTGCCGCCCGGCTGGGTGCGGGCCGCATTGTGGCCCACCTTGTCCTCGGCGAGCAGCGCCGCCTGGATATCGGGACGCGCGCAGACGAGGTCTACTGCGTTGAGAATTCCCGCCAGCGTCCGGAAACTCGTGTGCAGCGGTAGCCGCGCGAACTGCTTTTCCGCCGCCTGCGCCTTGCGATGAAATTCGCCCCCGGTCAGTCCGAACAGCGCCGGTTGCGCCCCTTGGAAGGAATAGATCGACTGTTTCTGGTCGCCCACGGCAAATACCGAGCGTGGCCGCTCCACTGCGCCGGAACCGGCAAAGAATTCTTCGGCGATGGCCTTCACCACCCGCCATTGCCGCTCATTGGTATCCTGGCTCTCATCGACCAGAATATGGTCGATCCCGGCATCGAGCTTATATTGCACCCATGGCCCGATCGCCGGATTGGCAAAGAGGTCGCCGAGTTTTTCGACCAGATCGTCGAAGTCGAGCAGCGAGTGGCGCCGCTTGTCGCGCTCATAGCGCCGAGCGATCGCCACCAGCACGTCGAGCACCGCCTCGCTGCGCTCGATCAGCCGCGCGGCGATCATCTTCTGGTCGATCTGGAGAATGCGCGACTGCTCTTCCGCCATCATCTCGCCGATGCCGGGCAGCGCCTTCTCCTGCGCCTTGGTCACCAGCCGCGCGCGCGGGCTTCCATCCTTGGTCAAAACGAGGCTACGCAGCGTCGCCGCATCCGGATTGTCAGATCCTTCACCAATCAGAAGTTTGAGCGCGCTCGATGCTAACAGTGTGTTAGCAACAAGTGACGTTTCGAGGCTCTCTGCTGACGCGCCGGAATAGCCCACAATGCGCCGCAGCCGGGCCTTGGCGGCCTCTGGATCGGCCAGCACGCCATCAAGCCGCGCCCCCAGTGAGAGGCCGGAATTGATAGCTTCGCCAATGGCATAGTCGCTCATCAGCCCGAACAGGGTCTCGACCGCCGCCCGGTTTTCCCCACCCCGCAAACCATCGGCCAGAACCGACTCGCGGGCAGCCATAATCATTTGATTTTGCTGGTCTTCTTCGATCACCGAGAAGTCGAATGGCACCCCCGCTTCGATCGGAAACCGGTGCAGAACGGCCTCGCAGAAGGCGTGGATGGTCAATATCCTCAGCCCACCCGGCGTTTCCAGCGACCGGGCGAACAGGGTTCGCGCCCGACCGACGATAACATCGGTCACCGCTGCCCCGGTAAGCCCCTGCAATTCCTTATATAATCTATCCTGCGGCATCACGGCCCAGGCCGCCAGTTCGGCCGAAACGCGCCCCCGCATCTCCGCCGCCGCCGCCTTGGTATAGGTGAGGCACAGGATCGATTCCGGAAACACCCCGGCCAGCAAAAGCCGCAGCACCCGCCGGGTCAGAACGAAAGTTTTCCCTGATCCTGCATTGGCTTCCACCCAGATGGAGCGACTGGGATCGGTCGCTTCGCCCTGCGCCCGCGTGGTGTCAAAAGGGATGGAAAGCTCGCCCCGTTCCCGGCTCATTCGCTGTCCTCCCCGCCATCGACCGCCGTCCATTCAGCCAGTCGCGACAGATGATCATAGGCGCCGGCAAACCGCTGGCTTAGCAAGGGCAACAGGCGGGCCGGCATAGGGTGTTGATTATAGAGGAAAAAATCGATGTGCCCCTGCATCCGCCGTCCGATCTCCTCGGCCGCCTCCATCAGATCCATTCCCTCGGCCGGCGCAAAATCGCTCGGCACAAAAGCCTCAGGCCCGAGCCCGATCTTGACGTAGATCAGCGCCCCGGTCTTTGCCGGCGGAATATCCTTCATCGCCCCGGCCTCGGCCATCAGCGCCTCGACCAGCAATTGCGGCGCCTCGAAAGCCCTCATCATGCCCTTGGTTGGCGGTGTTCCTGTTTTGAAATCAAGGATTTCGACACTGCCATCCATCATCACATCGACGCGGTCCGCCTGGCCGGTGATGAGGAAGGGCTCGACCATGGGCAAGGTCATCTCGCCGCGGATTTCGGCGTGGCGTTTTCGCACCCGCGCGGCTCTAAGCCGTTCAAACTCAAGGAATTGCCGCGCCGCCGTCTCAAACCGGCGCAGCCAGATATCCCGGCGTTCCCCTATGGCTTCCAGGCCCGAAAACGAATCGGCGGCGATAGTCATGAGCGTGTCGAAGGCGTCCGGCGCATTGGGGTCGTGCCCTTCCATGACAAACCGCCCCAGCGCATCGTGGATGATCGTGCCGCGCTCGCGCGCATCCGGAACATCGCCGAGCGGATCGAGCCGTCGCAGCCCAAGGACATGGCGCGCGTAAAGGTCGTAGGGCGAGCGCATTAGCGTCTCGATCTCGGTTACTGAGAGACGCCGTGGCCGCAGATGGATCGGCGGATTGGGCAGCGGTCGCACCGCTGCCCGGGTCTCTGCCACAGCGTCGAGTGCCCGCGCCTGATCGAGCCAGATCGCGCCCTTGTCGCGAAGCCCGTCCGCCGCCTCGGCTCCGATAAAGGCATCCAGCCGCTGCAGAAAACGCGATGGGCTGGCCGGGCTTGCGCCAATCCTTCGGGCATAGGCGACGATGACATCGCTGTTGCCGATGGCCTGGGCGAAGTCATGGGCCGCAAGGCCCTGCAGCCGCTCAGGCGGCTCCAGCCCCGCCGCCAGCCGCATGCCGCGGCTGAGCCAGGGACCGGGATCGGCCGGTTCGGGCCATTTGTCTTCATTGACCGCGCCGAGGATGACCAGGTCCGGCGACATGAGCCGGGCTTCGAGCTGCCCCCAGATGGCGATGTCCGTCCGGCGCTCGGCATGGTTGCGCACCTGAAAGCCGGTCATCAGCGCCGATAGCACGCGATCAAGCGCGATGGGCGGGAACGGGTGCCCCTCCCCGCGGTGTCCGACCATCTGGTCGGCCCAGCCCTCAAACTCGTCGCGGCCGCGCAGGGACGCGCCATCGGCGGTGGCCACGAGCGCCAGCCGCAGTGCCTGTGCGAGGTCAGCTGCATCCATGCTCTGGCCGTCGACGAGCGCCACGAGCGGCGCAATCGCCGCCTCCACCCGATCCAGCAGCGCCGATATGGCCTCGCCATCCTCGCTCGAAAGCTTGCGCGCCGCATGTTTTGGCGGCTCGGCGACATGGGCGGCAAGTGCGGCGCGGAGACCTGCAAGTCCGGGCGCAATGCGCTGCCCGCGCAGTAGACCGAGCTCGATGGCATCGGTCAGCGCGCCCAACTCGGCGCGGGTGTATCCGAACAGCGCCCAGCGGCTGCGCAGCAGGGCAACAAGATCGACCGCGCCACAGCGCGATACCGCCAGATTGAGGATCTGTCGGGCCAGCCGCCCGACCGGGGCATGGAACAGCGGCGCACCGGCAGCGTCGTCGACATAAATGTCAAAACGCGCCAGTTCAGCCGCAATCCGCCGCGCCAGATTGCGGTCCGGGGTGATGATGCCGACGGTCTTTTCCTCGGCCAGCGCGGCCCGCGTCGCCAGGGCGATGGCCCGCGCCTCTTCGTCCTCGTGGCGTGCGGCGATCACCGCCATGCCCTTGAGCGCCGTCTCCAGCCGATCGCCGTCAAGCCGCGCCTCATACCAGCCGGCCGTTTCCTCGGTCAGCGCCAGCGCCTTGCTGACGAGATGGGTGCGTGGATGCCGTTCCGCGACGAGGTCCACCACCTGCCCCGGCCCGGCCCCCAGCGTCCGCAGCAGGCGCGCCAGATTATATTGCGGATGGCCATGCGGGCTCTTGAGCGGATCGAGCAGCGCGGCGTGGGTATCGGCACTCATCGCAGTATCGAGCCCCGGCAGCACCAGCGCGCCGCGCGGCAGCCGGGAAATGGCCCGCAACAGGCGCGCCGTGGCCGGAATCGAGCCGGTCGACCCTGCCGCGATCACTGGCTTTTCGCCGTAGACCAGAGGAGCGGCGTCGGCTTGGCGATCGAGCCGCGCCCCGCGGAGGAATGCGGGGTCTGCGAGGCCCATGTCTGCCAGCACATGCGGCCAGACGGTGAGGGCAATATCGAGAAAGGTCAGTGTCTGCTGCCAATAGGCGCCCAGCGTCGGCGAGAGTTGCTCGGCGATCACCTTGAGCGCGCTGGCGTCGCGTTCCTCAATGGCAAGATCGTCGAAAACCAGCCCGAGCGAATCGGCCATGGAGAAAATTTCCGCGGCCGTCGGGGGTGTCGAGAACGCCTCGCTTCCCGCGGGTGTGCGAGCCCATGCCGCGACGAGGCGCGACAGCACCAGTCGCCGGTGCAGCACGGACGCGGGCCGGGGCAATGCCGCCGCTTCGAATGGCGGCAGGAAGGGTTCTTCGTCCTCCACCTCGCCACCGAAGGTGCGAATGTCGGGCAAGAGCCCGCTGAAGTCGGGATGCTCGAGAAAAGCCTGCGCCAGCACGCGCTTGGCGCGTTGGGTGGGCAGGACGATGGTGACATCGCTGAGCCAGAACGGTCCCGTGCGTGGCCAGTCGCCGAGCAGGCGCCCATCCATCACCGCCGCCGCCAGCGTTGGCAGGAAAGGCGCGTGTGGCGGGATGGAAAAAAGGCTCATGGTGTCAGCAGCGCCTCTGTGGCGGCCAGCGCCTGCGGGTCACCCACATGATACCAGGGCGCATCCAGCACCACGCCGTAAAGCGTCTTGCGCTCCAGCGCCGCGTCGAAGAGATCGGTGATCGAAAAGGCGCCATCCGGCGCATCGCGGAAGAGCGCCTTCCCCATCAGCGCGACGCCGCCATAAATGACGGGAGCACCATAGTCCCGCGTCACCCGCCCCGAGGGATCGAGACAGAAATCATGGCTGCGGCCAAAGCCCGTGGCCCGCGACGGCTGGATGCAGAGGAGCACAATGTCCTCATCCCCCTGATGGCGCGCCCGCATCCGCGCCAGCGGCGTATCGCTGCCCGTCGGCCAGAAAGCGTCGGTGTTCATCACGAAAAACGGGTCGGTCGCAAGCATGGGCAGCGCTGCCTTGACGCCGCCGCCGGTGCCGAGCAGCACTTCTTCCCGATGGACCTTCAAGAGTCCGCCAAAATGGGCCAGCACCTGATCGGCGCGGTAGTGAGCATTGGCGGCAAAGCGCTTGGCACCCTCGGCCTGGGCATTGGCCATGACCCGCTCGATCAGCGGCACCCCGGCCACCGGCACCAGCGGTTTGGGCATGGTTTCAGTCAGCGGCCGCATGCGCGTGCCGAGGCCGGCAGCAAGCAACATTACATCGGGGAATCGGTCAGGCTTTTCCATGGCCGGATAAGACCGGGGTGGCCCGGTCTTGTCCAGTGTGGCCAGGGCGCCTGCCCCTGGCCGAGAGATCAAATCTATTCGGCGTGTGCTGCGGGCGGAACGATATCGTCGTCGCCCTCGGCAGCGACGGCAACTTCGCGCATGCTGGCCTGGGCCGCCTGGGCGCGTTCGGAGGTCCCGGCGAGCTCGGGATGTTCAGGTCCGCGCGTCAGAATGCTGGCCAGCGAGCCGATGGTCGAACGCAGGTTGTGGCGGTGCACCACCATGTCCACCATGCCGTGTTCGTAAAGATATTCCGAGCGCTGAAAGCCCTTTGGCAGCTTCTCGCGGATCGTCTGCTCGATCACGCGCTGGCCGGCAAAGCCGATCAATGCGCCCGGTTCGGCCAGATGCACGTCACCGAGCATGGCGTAGGACGCGGTGACGCCGCCCGTGGTCGGATTGGTCAGCACGACAAAGAAGGGCAGCCCCGCCTCGCGCAGGCGCAGCACGGCGACGGTCGTGCGGGGCATCTGCATCAGGCTCAGAACGCCTTCCTGCATGCGGGCGCCGCCGGAGGAGACGAACAGAACGAAGGGTGTCTTGCGCTCGACGGCGGTATCGAGACCGGTGATGATCCCCTGCCCGGCAGCCATGCCGAGCGAACCGCCCATGAAATCAAAATCCTGGATGGCGACGGTGACGGCGCGTTCATAGAGCTTGCCGACAGCAACGATGACGCTGTCCTCAAAGCCGGTCTTGGCGCGGTTTTCCTTGAGGCGGTCGGTATAGCGCTTCTGGTCGCGGAATTTGAGCGGATCGACCGGCACCGAGGCGACCGGGATCAGATCATATGCGCCATCATCGAGGAAGGTCTTCAGCCGGTCCACCGGCTTGATCTTCATGTGGTAGCCCGAATTGGGCACAACCCACTGATTGGCCTCGAGGTCCCGATAAAAGACCATCTCGCCGGATTCCGGATCCTTCACCCAGAGATTTTCGGGCGTGTCCCGCTTGTTGGACAGGAAGGAACGGATTTTTGGGCGGACGAAATTGTCGATCCAGTTCATGGCACGGCCTTTCGCGGTGATCTCGAGAGCGTCTCTCCGAAACGCTCGGGATCACCTACTCGTCAATTGTGGCAAATCTTATCAGGGCGGAGGGGCCAGGGCAAAGCCCGCCTGGCCAATCCACAAGCCCTCAATGCTCGTTTTGGTTAAGAACGCGCGCGTTTCACGCCGCTGGATAGGTCAGCGACAATGGTACGGACCGCGTCAACGGTCTTGTCAGTCGCCTTGCCGTCAACCAGCGAGGTGCGAACGGCCTCGACGAGCACCGATCCGACAACGATGCCATCGGCATGGCGCCCGATTTCTGCTGCGTCTTCGGCGGTCTTGATGCCAAAGCCCACGGCGACCGGCAGGTCGGTATGGCCCTTGATGCGGTCCACGGCCTCGCCCACTGCGCCGCGCGACTTGATTGCCGCGCCGGTCACGCCGGTCATCGAGACATAATAGACAAAGCCGGATGTGTTCTTGAGAACCGCCGGCAGGCGCTTGTCATCGGTGGTCGGGGTCGTGAGACGGATGAAGTTGATCCCGGCCTTAAGCGCGGGAAGGCACAGCTCGTCATCCTCTTCCGGCGGCAGGTCCACCACGATGAGCCCATCGACGCCGGCTTCCTTGGCCTGCACCAGGAACTTTTCAACGCCGAAGGAATAGATGGGATTGTAATAGCCCATCAGCACGATCGGGGTGTTTTCATCCTTGCGGCGGAATTCTTCGACCATGCCGAGAACGCCGAGCAGCGTCTGGCCCGCGGCAAGCGCGCGCTGGCCGCCCAGCTGGATCGCAAGGCCATCCGCCATGGGATCGGAAAAGGGCATGCCCAGTTCGATAATGTCGGCGCCGGCCTGGGGCAGGGCGTTCAAAATCGCCTGTCCGGTGGCGAGGTCGGGGTCGCCCGCCATGATGAAGGTGACGAGCGCGGGGCGGTTTTCAGCCTTGAGCGCGGCAAAGCGCTGTTCGATACGCGACATGATTAGAGCAGCCCCAGATGCTTGCCGACAGATTCGACATCCTTATCGCCGCGGCCCGAGAGGCAGAGAACGATGTTCTTGTCTGCGCCCATGGTCGGCGCGATCTTCATGACCTGTGCCAGGCCATGTGCGGATTCGAGTGCCGGAATGATGCCCTCCAGCCGCGTGCAGAGCTGGAACGCGTCCAGCGCCTCATTGTCGGTGATCGGCTGATAGGTGACGCGCTTGACGTCGTGCAGCCAGGAATGTTCCGGCCCGACGCCGGGATAGTCGAGGCCCGCCGAGATCGAGTGGCCTTCAAGGATCTGGCCGTCATCATCCTGGAGAAGATAGGTGCGGTTGCCGTGGAGAACTCCCGGGCGGCCGCCGGTCATGGACGCGGCGTGACCATTTTCGACATCAATGCCGTGGCCGCCGGCCTCTGCGCCATAAAGGGCAACGTCCGTGTCGTCGAGGAAGGCGTGGAAGGAGCCGATGGCATTGGAGCCACCACCGACGCAGGCGACGACGGCGTCGGGCAGCTTGCCGTGCAGGTCCTGGAACTGCTGCTTGATTTCCCGGCCGATGACCGACTGGAAATCGCGCACCATTTCCGGATAGGGCGCCATGCCGGCGGCGGTGCCGATCAGATAATAGGTGTTTTCGACATTGGTGACCCAGTCGCGGATGGCTTCATTCATCGCGTCCTTGAGGGTCCCGGCGCCGGCCGTGACCGCACGCACTTCCGCGCCGAGCATCTTCATGCGCAGCACGTTCGGCATCTGGCGCTCCACGTCGGTGGCGCCCATGAAGATGGTGCAGGGAATGTCGAATTTCGCGCAGACGGTGGCCGTGGCAACGCCGTGCTGACCTGCGCCGGTTTCGGCGATGATCCGGGTCTTGCCCATGCGCTTGGCCAGAAGGATCTGGCCGATGCAATTGTTGATCTTGTGCGAGCCGGTGTGGTTGAGCTCTTCGCGCTTGAACCAGACCTGCGCACCACCGAGGTGCTCGCTTATCCGCTTGGCGTGATAAATCGGGCTCGGTCGGCCGATGTAATGAGTCTGCAGGTCCTTGTACTCGGCCTGATAGGCAGGGTCGGTCTTGGCGGCGCGATAGGCTGCCTCAAGGTCGAGGACCAGCGGCATCAGCGTTTCCGCGACGAACCGCCCGCCAAAAATGCCGAAACGGCCATGCTCGTCCGGGCCGTTGCGCAGGGAATTGGTGCCATCCATTGGCGGAAGTCCTAACTTGTTCGCCGCCCCCATCGCCCGATTGGCGCTGGAGACTAGAATTTCAGCGTGTCCCGGCCCGAAAAGGGGCAGGGGGTCGCACAGCCTTATACTGCAGCGCGGGCGTTTCGGATGAACGCCTCGATCAGCCGCTTGTCCTTAACGCCAGGCGCGCTTTCCACCCCCGAAGATACATCCACCCCAAAGGGCGGACGCACCGTGCGGATCGCCTCGGCGACGTTCTCTGGCGTCAGCCCTCCCGAAAGCATGAAGGGGACGGAAGGGTCAAGCGCTTCGAGCAGCTTCCAGTCAAAGGTATCGCCCAATCCACCGGGACGGTCGGCGCCCTTTGGTGGCTTGGCATCGAGCAGGATGCGATCGGCCACATCGACGAAATTGGTCACCTGGGCGACATCGTCGGCCGAGCCGATCGGCAGCGCCTTCATGATCTCGACGCCCGCCTCAGCGCGGATGGCGTCGACGCGATTCGGCGATTCGGGGCCATGGAGCTGGATCCAGTCCGGCCCGAGCGCAGCCACTTCCGCCACGCTGCTGTTGTCGGGGTTGACCAGAAGCACACAGGTTTCCACCCGTCCGCGTGCCGCCGATATCAGATCGGCGAGCAGATCGATGGAGACGTGGCGGGGGGAGCGCACGAAATGCACGAAGCCGACCATGTCGGCTCCCGCATCGATCGTGGCGTCCAGCAGGTCGAGGGTTTTGATGCCGCAGATTTTGACGATCAGGGGATCGGCCATTTTGTGGTCGGACTCAAAGGATCAGGAAGATGAAAATAAGGCGGTTGAGCGCGGACATTACCGCAATTCCAGCAGGTCATCGACCTCGGAAACCGAATTGGAACCTGCCAGACCCTGCTTGCGACGTTGCGCCTCAAGCTCCTGGCCCAGGTGCTGCGCTTCGCGCCGCCAGTGCTTTTCGCGGCGCCGATGGTGGCCCTGTGCGAACCAGGTGGCGATTCCGCCGAGCAGGACGCCGACCAGCAGTACGACATAAAGAATGATGAAAAGCGGAATGCCCGCTGAACCTGGGTCCAGTGCTGCAGGCGTCGCAAAGGGATTGAAATAGACCGGCACGAGCTGGCGATTGGCCAATGCAAAGGCGACCAGGCCCAAACAGAGCGGCACCAGGACCAACCAGCCGACGATCTTATTGAGCATCTATTTTCCTAAAATTCGCCGTCTGCCGCCCGTCAGGAGCGGTTGAGACGCTCGCGAATCTCCTTGCCCGCCTTGAACTGGGGCACATATTTTTCGCCGACATCGACCTGCTCGCCGGTGCGCGGGTTGCGTCCGACACGGGCCGGCCGGTTCTTGACTGAAAAGGCTCCGAAACCGCGCAGTTCCACGCGGTCGCCGCGCGCCATGGCATCGCCGATCTCATCCAGGATGGCGTTGACGATATTCTCGATATCCCGCTGGAAGAGATGCGGATTTTCCGCAGCGAGCTTCTCGACAAGTTCCGACTTGATCATGAAAAACTCCGGTTTCCACGCCGCCCCGATCAGGGAATGGGCTCAACCTGCCAAAGCGAAATCAAACCGTCAAGCATTACGGGGCCTTGCCCCTCGAGGCCAAGGATACTGCGGGCCGATCCGGAGACAAAATCCGCCACCCATCCGTAGTTTCCACGGGGCAGGGGCCAGGCCTGGACAATGTTTAAATCCTTGTCGATGCCGTGTTCGCTTTCGAGCCAGACAAGGGCTTCGCGCTCCCCACCAATGGCGTCGATCAGCCCGGTCTCGACCCCGACTCGCCCGGTGACGATGCGACCGTCCGCCAGCGATCGGGCGCGCGCCTCGTCCATGTTGCGGCGCTCGGCGACAATGTCGACGAACCAGTCAAAACTGTCGCCGACCAGCGCTGCGATCGAAGCGCGCACCTCTGGGCTGATCGGCTCGTTGATATCAGGCTCCGCCTTGAGCGGTCCGGAGGCGACCTTGTCGAGATCAATTCCGATGGTGTCGAGCAGCTTGCCGGCATTGACGTGCTGGAACAGCACACCGATCGAGCCAACGATGGAAAGGCGCCGGGCAAAGATCTGGTCGGTGCCCAGTGCCGTCATATAGGCGGCCGAAGCGCCGAGTTCGCGGATCACCGCAACAGTCGGCTTGGCTTCCGAAAGCCGTCGCAGATCCTCATAGAGCTCTTCCCCGCCCGCAGTGGTGCCGCCGGGCGAGTTGATGGCGACGATCACCGCCTTGACGCCGTCATCCTCGGCCAGCTCGTCGAGCAACGCCACGCGCTGCGCATCCGTGCTGATCGTGCCGGAGATGGTCACCCGGGCTATGCGCTCGCCGCCCGCTTCCCCGGGCAGCACGAACCGCCCGACGAGCGCAAAGATGGCAATGGCAGCGGCCAGGAAGGCCAGCCAGCGCCAGAACCCGCGTGAGCGGCGATAGCGGTCCGCCGCCAGGGCTTCATGAGCGGGCGAATGGATTTTGGAGGCAGGATCGGTCACGCATGGTCTCCGGGTCGCTTGTCATCCGACCTAAGCGCCCCGGACATTTCCCGCAAGAGGTCACGCGCGTGTTTGATCGAGGTCCTTGATCATGTAGCGGGCAGCATCCTCGTAGCTCGCTAGCTTGTCGGCGAGCTCGGGCCGATCGCTGGTGCAGAAGCCCTGACGCTCCCAGAATGCCAACGATCCGTTCACCGCAACAAGGCTCATGGTAGCAAAACCCATCACCCTGGCGTGCTTGGTCAGGGCCTCGATGATTTGCCCGGCGGCGCCCAGTCCGCGGGTCAGCGGCAAGAGGGCGATGTCGTGAATATAATAGGTGTCGGCATCTTCGGGCAGGGCGCCGAGCGGGACGTTGAGCTCGGGCAGGCTGCCCAGACGCCACGGATGGCTCAGCACATAGCCGGCAGGTTTTTCGGAGACTTCGAGCAGATAGCAGCCATTGCGATAGAGCTCGTGGCGCTCGGCGAGAACCTCGCGGGCCTCGAAGAAATCGGGATGGACCTTGTTGGCGATGTCGAACACCGCATCGAGGTCATATCCACTCATGGCGCGCCAGGCGATGTCCCTGTGCAGCATGACAAGTCCTTTCAAGCAAAACGGCCCGCACCAAAAGGCGCGGGCCGAAATATTCAGTCTTCAGAGAGACTTACTTCTCGTCGCGACCCTTGAGGGCTGCGCCCAGGATGTCGCCGAGCGAAGCGCCCGAATCGGACGAACCGAAGTTGGCCACTGCTTCACGCTCTTCGGCGATTTCGAGCGCCTTGATCGAGAGCTGGATGCGGCCGGTCTTGCGGTCGTACTGGGTGACGCGTGCGTCGACCTTTTCGCCCTTGCTGAAACGCTCAGGACGCTGATCGTTACGATCGCGGGAGAGGTCAGCACGACGGATGAAGGCAGTGACTTCGCTGTCAGCGATGCGCACTTCGATGCCGCCTTCGTTGACTTCGATGACTTCGGTGGTCACGACCGCGTTCTTGCGGATGCCGCCGGTCTCGCCGCCTGCAACTGCACTCGATTCGGCCAGATCATCAGCAGCGAGCTGCTTGATGCCGAGCGAGATACGCTCCTTCTCGACGTCAACGTCGAGAACCTTGGCCTTGACGATGTCGCCACGGTTGTAGTCGTCGAGAGCGACTTCACCGGACTTCTGCCAGTCGAGGTCGGAGAGGTGAACCATGCCGTCCACATCGCCTTCGAGGCCAATGAACAGGCCGAATTCGGTCTTGTTCTTGACTTCGCCTTCGATGGTGGCGCCAACCGGGTTCTTCTCGGCGAAAGCTTCCCACGGGTTCTGCAGGGTCTGCTTGAGACCGAGCGAGATGCGGCGCTTGTCCGGATCGACTTCGAGCACGACCACGTCGACTTCCTGCGAGGTCGAGACGATCTTGCCCGGATGGACGTTCTTCTTGGTCCAGCTCATCTCGGAGACGTGGATCAGGCCTTCGATGCCCGGCTCGAGCTCAACGAATGCACCGTAGTCGGTGATGTTGGTCACGCGGCCAGTGAACTTGGCGTTGATCGGGTACTTGGCCTCGATGCCTTCCCACGGATCGGCCTGAAGCTGCTTCATGCCGAGCGAGATACGGTGAGACTCGTGGTTGATGCGAACGATCTGGACCTTGATGGTCTCGCCGATCGTGAGCACTTCCGACGGGTGGTTGACGCGACGCCATGCGATGTCAGTGACGTGCAGCAGGCCGTCGATGCCGCCGAGGTCAACGAACGCACCGTAATCGGTGATGTTCTTGACGACGCCGTCAACAACCTGGCCTTCTTCGAGCTGCTGGACGATTTCCGAACGCTGTTCAGCGCGCGACTCTTCGAGGATGGCACGACGCGAAACGACGATATTGCCGCGACGCTTGTCCATCTTGAGGATCTGGAAGGGCTGGGCAACGTTCATCAGCGGCGCGATGTCGCGGATCGGACGGATGTCGACCTGCGAACGCGGCAGGAAGGCCACTGCACCTTCGAGATCGACGGTGAAACCACCCTTGACCTGGTTGAAGATGACGCCTTCAACGCGCTCATTGGCGTTGTACTTCTCTTCGAGCTTGACCCAGCTCTCTTCGCGGCGAGCCTTCTCGCGCGACAGGACGGCTTCGCCCATGGCGTTCTCGACGCGGTCAACATAGACCTCGACTTCCGAACCCACGGTGATGGTGCCGTCACGGCCGGCCTGGCCGAATTCCTTCAGCGGCACGCGGCCTTCAGTCTTCAGACCAACGTCAATGATGGCGAGGTCTTTTTCGATGGCGACGACTTTGCCACGAACAACGGTGCCTTCAGCGGCATCATTGTCGACAAAGCTGTCGAGCAGCATCGATTCAAAATCTTCTTTCGTCACAGTTTGCTGTGCCAAACTTCATCTCCATGCGCCGGTCGTTGGGGGTTGAAATCCTGTCTGAGCACGGGTCCGCTCTGGCGAATGCCAAAGCCGGCGCACGGAGCACCGCCTCCTTGATCAGGACGATCTGGTAGTCTGAAAATCCGGGGCCATTATGGTGCGAGATCGCGGACAAAGGCCCAAGGAGGGAATTAGGAGGGCTATTGCCCCCCTGCCTTGAGCGCCATGGTCCGATCGATGATCGCGATGGCAGCACGGAGTGCCGCCTCTATACTCAGTTGCGTCGTATCGAGCAAGTGCGCGTCGTCCGCTTTATAGAAGCCGCCATGGGGGTTGAGCATGTCGCGGGCGTCGCGTTCCTCGATCTGGTGATAGAGCGCGTAGCGATCGACGGCGAGGCCCCGGCCTTCGAGCTGACGGGCCCGGCGTTCCATGCGCGCCTTGCTGTCGGCCTGGATGAACAGCTTGACGTCGGCGTCCGGGCAGATTTTCGTGCCGATATCGCGACCGTCGAGCACGGCGCCGCCCGGCTGCGTCGCGAACTCCCGCTGGAAGGCAAAGAGCGCCGCGCGGACCTCGGCAATGACGGCCACCCTGGAGGCCATGGCGCCGGCCTCCGCCGTCGTCAGGGCGTCCCGGTCGCCCAGGGCCTTGGCGTCGAGGCTGCAGGCTGCGGCAATGGCGCGCGCCACGAATTCGGGGCCCTCTTCAATGCCTTGGACAGCGCGGCCGACCGCACGGTAGAGCAGGCCGGTGTCGAGATGGGGCAGGCCGTAGTGGTCGGCAAGGCCGGCAGCCAGGGTTCCCTTGCCCGACGCGGCTGGGCCGTCTACGGCGATAATCATGACACCCTCATCCCAAACTCTGGCTATCGGCTTCGGCTTTAACACGGGTTTGCGGGCCCGGGCCACCGGCATGTTCGACGCATTTTGGATTTGACAGGACCCGGCTTTGCACCTAACCGGACTGGCCGACTATATGGCGCGACCGCGGCGGTCGAAGCCTTGAGCAATCCCCCTACGACGAGGCATGAGAATGGCCAACTCCGAACGCGGTACCAAGCGTACCGACCCCGATACCGGCAAAAAGTTCTACGACCTCAACATGGACCCGATCGTCTCGCCCTATACCGGCAAGTCCTATCCGCGGTCCTTCTTCGACCAGCTCGTCTCCGGCAAGGCCGTTGCGGCGCGCAAGGTTGATGATGAGGATGAGGTCGAGGAGGATGAGGTCGAGGACGCAGCAGCGCCCGAGCTGGTCAGCCTCGAGGATGCCGACGCCGAGGAATCCGGCGGCGAGGATATCCCTGATGTTGAGGACGTCGTGGTCGACGAAGAGCTCGGCGACGACGAGGAAGACGTTTTCCTCGAGGAAGACGAAGACGAGGACGACGGTCTGGGCTTTGACGTCGGTAGCGACGAAGACCGCTGATTCTATTTACCTTTTTCCATCGGTGGGGTTTTCCACCGATGGAAATAAAAAGTGTCACAAGGCACTTGCGCGGCGCGGAATCATCATCTAGGTTCCGCCTCGTTCGGACGGGTTCCCACCCCACCGATTAGAAAAAATGGGGCCTTAGCTCAGCTGGGAGAGCGCTTGCATGGCATGCAAGAGGTCAGCGGTTCGATCCCGCTAGGCTCCACCATTTCCCCCTTATTGGTTAGCAGACTGTTAGCATTTGGCCTTGCCGAAATGCGAATGCGTCATGCTTTGGTTGCTTGCCGGTTGTCTCGCCCGACGCGCTCCCTATAGTGGGCGTCCCTGCAGTTGAGGGGCGCGCTTTTTGTCGTCCATACAAGACACCGATCTGAGGCCGGCCGCAGCGCCGCCAAGCCGCTTGCGACGGCTGCGCCGCTTCGCCGGCCGAAGGCTTGACGCGGTCTCGACCGGCGGCTGGCTGTTCGGCCTTCTGTTTGCCGCCCTTTCGCTCACCCCTTCGCTGATTCCCCGCACCTCCGTCGTCCAGGGCATATTGTGCGGCTGCGCCTTTGCAGCCGGCTATGGCATCGGGGTGTTCCTTGAATGGCTGTGGAATTTTCTCGAACTGAGGTGGCCGAACCGCAAAGTGGCGCGCTGGGTCGGGCGGCTTTATGCCGGGCTGTGCCTTGTGCTGGTGGTGTCCTTCCTCTGGTTCTGGACCGGCTGGCAGAACTCAATCCGCGCCGGCATGGGCGAGGCCCCGCTTGAGGCGACCCAGCCCCTGCTGGTGGCATTGCTGGCCGTGCCGCCGGCCCTTGTGCTGATCGGAGTGGGAACGCTGATCGTTCACGGCGTGCGCCTCGTCGCCCATTGGCTTGGCCGACTGATTCCCCGGCGCGTCGCGCTGGTCGGGGCCATGATCCTGATCGGGCTGACGACAGCGACCATTGGCGACGGCGTCATCGTGCGTGGCGTTCTCTATTCGGCCGACCGATTCTACGGCGATTTCGACCGGCTCGCCGGCATTACCGCACCAGCCCCCACCGATCCGCTGAAATCAGGCAGTGCCGGCTCCGTGATCGACTGGGACACGATCGGCATGGATGCGCGCGTCTATGTCGAGAGCGGGCCCGGGGCCGAGGATATCGCTGACCTTACAGGTCGCCCGGCGATCGAGCCGCTGCGCGTCTATGTCGGGCTCCGTTCGGCCGAGACGCCCCTGGAGCGCGCCGAGATGGCGCTGGCAGAGATGGACCGCATCGGCGCCTTCGACCGCTCTGTGCTGGTGCTGATCATGCCGGTCGGCACCGGCTGGGTGGAGCCGGCGGCCATCGACACGCTGGAAATCCTCCATGGCGGGGACGTCGCAAGCGTTGCGGTGCAATATTCCTATCTCACCAGCTGGCTGTCGCTGGTCTCTGAGCCGGATGTGGGCGTGGAAACGGCACGGGCGCTGTTCAACGTCGTCTATGATCGCTGGCGCGACATGCCGGAAACGGCGCGGCCACGGCTCTACCTCCATGGCCTCAGCCTTGGAGCCTATAGTTCTGCCGCCTCGAGCTCGCTCTACGATATTCTGGACGATCCCTTCGACGGCGCGCTCTGGGTGGGCCCGCCGTTCGCCACGGCCGCCTGGCGGACGGTGACGGCCAATCGCGACGAGGGGTCGCCCATATGGCGGCCGATGATCGGCGACGGCTCCGCGGTGCGCTTTGCCAATCGGGGCGAGGATCTGCATGGGGCCGACAACTGGGGGGCCCTGCGCATCGTCTATCTCCAATATCCGACCGACCCCATCGTCTTCTTCGATACGACCCTGCTTTATCGCGAGCCGGCCTGGCTCTCGGGCGAAAGGGCGCCTTCAGTGTCGCCGCTGCTCAACTGGTATCCGGTGGTTACCTTCCTGCAGCTGGCGCTCGACATGGCGCTGGCCCAGACAACGCCGACCGGCTTTGGCCATGTCTACGCGCCGCAGGATTATTTTGATGGCTGGGTGGCAGTGACCGGGGCCGATGACCTCACTGCGGCCGAGATCGACGCTTTGCGGGTAAAGCTCACGCGGCATGGCGATCGCACCCATATCGAGGGCGGCTGGTTCCGGCGGTAGTTTTTTGGGTTTTTTCGGGTGTGCCGTGAGCGGGAGTGCGCGGAAGGATGGATCACCCGGACGAGCCGAGTGATGCGGCGGCACATGGAGAATGGCTCTGAGGAGACGCCGTGATGCCGCCTCGGCTGTTCGCGTGTCTGGCCGCGAAAACGCCGGATCGAAAATCCCAAAAACCCAAAAAACTAGAAATCGAGGTCGGCGTAGCCTTTTGAGGGGGGCATGGCGACGACGCGGTCGTTGAGGAGGGTGCGGAAGGCTGGGCGGGACTTTATGCGCGAGTACCAGTCGCGGGTTTCGGCGGCCTTGGCCCAATCCATGTCGCCGAGATAGTCGAGCGTCGAGAGATGGGCGGCGAGCGCGAAATCGGCCAGGCTCATTTCATCGCCGGCCAGCCAGTTGCGGCTGGCGAGGAGCCAGTTGAAATAGAGCATGTGCTCGGCAAGGTTGGATTTTGCGGCGCGCAGGACGGAGGGCTCGGGCGTGCCCTTGAGGTCGCGCTTGGAAATCTTTTCCTCGAAGAGGTAGCGCGTGACCTCGTCGTTGAATTTCACCAGCATCCATTCGACGAGGCGCCACATTTCGGCGCGCGCCAGCGGCTCGGCTGGCAGGAGGCCTGCGACAGCCTGGGGCGCATAAAAATCCTCGACCGCATGAATGGCGGCAAAAATCCCGATGATGGGGATTTCCGCTTCGGTGACGAGGATGGGCAAGGTGGCGGCCGGATTGAGATCGAGCAGATAGTCCTCGCGCAGCCAGGGCTTTACCTCTTCGACGTCGAGCGGCACGCCGTATTCGGCACACATCAGCCGAATGAGACGCGAAGCTGGATCGAGGGGGTAGTGCACAAGCGTGGGCATGAACGGGCTCTGTCTGGGATCACGGCCGACGTCTTCTGCCTTGCTTGGCGATTATCGCGAACAAAGCTAAGAGGACGCACAGCCCAAGGAATGAGTTAGGGGATGAGATGAACGCCGATCAAGGTCTTTTTGTGCCTTTGGTGTTGGGAATTATCGAAGGGCTTACCGAATTCCTTCCGGTGAGCTCGACTGGCCATCTCCTGCTGGCCGGCCATTTTTTCGGTTTGAGCCAACCTGCTACCTTTATCGTGCTGATCCAGCTCGGGGCGATCCTGGCGGTTATCACCGTCTACTTCGCCAAGCTGGGGCTGCTCATTCGCGATGCGCTGATGGGCAAGGCCTATGCCTGGCACTTCGCCGTGGCGGTGGTGCTGGCCTGCATTCCGGCGGTTCTGGTGGGTGTGCTGTTCCGGGAATATATCCAGCAGGTGATCTACGAGTCCCCGCTGGTGATCTGCATATCGCTGCTGGTGGGTGGCGTGGTGCTGCTGATCGTCGATCGCATGCCGAAAGCGGAAAAATACGACGATATCTATACCTTCCCGTGGCATCTCGCGGTGGTGGTGGGCTTGTTCCAGATGCTCAGCCTCGTGCCCGGCGTGTCGCGCTCTGGCTCGACCGTGGTCGGCGCCATGCTGTTTGGCGCGACAAAGCGGGCGGCTGCGGAGTTCACCTTTTTCATCGCCCTGCCGATCATGGTGGGGGCGTTCGGCTATGATCTCTACAAGAGCCGCGATCTCATCGACATGAGCCTGGGGCTCAATATCGCCATCGGCTTTGCCGCCTCGTTCGTGGTCGGGGCGCTGGTGGTGAAATATCTGCTCGATTTCGTGTCGCGCCACGGCTTTGCGCCCTTCGCCTGGTGGCGGATTGTTGTCGGTGGTGCGGGGCTGATTGCGCTGCTGGTGATGGGCAGCTGAAGCTTTTTGTGGAGTTAAGACCCCCACCTAACCTCCCCCTGGTAGGGGGAGGGACGCATCGCGTTTGTTGAGAGGGTTGTGAGCCCCCAGGAACTCCTCCCCCTACTTCAGGGGGTGGCTAGGAGGGGGCGCTGAAACCCTTACCGCGTCGAGGGGTCTAGACCCTTGTAGTTGGCCGGGATGGAAAAATAGGAGCGCGGGATCTCAACGCCCTTTTGGACGTCGTAGAGCGAGAAGGTGAGTTCGGCGCCGCTCGGCTCGACGAGGCTCCACTGCGCCAGATCCTTGGTATCGACGTCAAAGATCAGCGACACCTGGACGGTGCCGGCGACCGTCTGGTCAACCACTGTGATCGACATGTAGCCGTCCGAAGTCGAGACATCGACGACATTGGCATTGAGCAGGTTTATCTGGTCGCCGAGGAACTGGCGCAGCGGGATCGAGTCCTGCGGATAAGCGTAATAGGTCTCGTCAGAGCGGTTCAGCACGTAAAAGCCGCGGCCGACCGAGACGATTTCCTCGCGGGAGGGGGGATTGTAGCGGAAGCGCACCTTGTCGGGGCGCTCGAGGAAGAACGTGCCTTCCGTGCGCCCGCCATTGGTGTCGATCTGGAGGAACCGGCCAGCCATGGTGCGGATGGCGGTGTTGTGGGCGTTGATTTCGCCGATGAGCTGCTGTTCCTCAGGGCTGAGGGTGCGACCCTGGGCCAGAGCGGGGAAAATGGGGACCAGGGCCATTGCGGCACCAAGCAGGAGGGCATGACGGCGAATCATCGTCTGGGATTTCCTCGCGGGCGTTTTCAGGTCAGACTAGGCTAGGCAGCAATTACGGCAAGAGGTGGAAAGTTCCATCCGCCGGTTCCCCCCATTGTGACGGAGTTGACCCTTAAGATGAAGCGCTTTGCCTCTATTCTCATATTGGTGCTTGTGGGCACGCTGCCAAGCCTTGCCGCGCTGCCACCGCATTATCAGCGGCAGGCGGAGATCGAGGCTGTGCTCGAGGCAGCGGTGGAAGTGCTCGGGATTTCCAAGCCCGTGGATGGCGTGAGCCTTGTCGAGGCCGACCGCTATGAAGTTCGGTTCGGCGACTGCACCATGATGGTGCGCATCGTCGACCTGCCGGGCAAGGGAGGCGGCATGGTCGGGCCGCGCCAGTTTTCCGCCATGCCCGAGGCGCCGCACTGCCCGCCGGTCAAATAAGGATTTTGCAGAACCCATTGAAAAGGGCGCCTCCCGGGAGAGGCGCCCTTTTTGTTTTCACAAACCAGATCCGGCTCAGTAGCCGTCGGCGTTGTTGCCCACGAGGATCTCGCGCTTGCCGGCATGGTTGGCCGGGGAGATTACGCCTTCGCGCTCCATGCGCTCGATGAGCGTGGCCGCCTTGTTGTAGCCAATGGCGAGGCGCCGCTGGACATAGGAGGTGGAGGCCTTCTTGTCGGTAAGTACGATGTGGACGGCCTTGTCGTAGAGCTCGTCGCCCGAGCCGGCATAATCGTCGCCGCCGCCGGCAGCGCCACCATCCATGCCACCCTCCTCGTCATCGGCGGTGACCGAGTCGAGATAATCCGGCGCGCCCTGGCTCTTGAGGTGTTTGACGACGGCTTCGACCTCGGCATCGGACACGAAGGCGCCGTGGAGGCGCTTGGTGCGGCCGCCTGAAGCCATGTAGAGCATGTCGCCATTGCCCAGGAGCTGTTCGGCACCCTGTTCGCCCAGAATGGTGCGGCTGTCGATCTTGGACGTCACCATGAACGAGATACGGGTCGGGAAGTTGGCCTTGATCGTGCCGGTGATGACGTCCACCGACGGACGCTGGGTCGCGGTGACGATATGGATGCCGGCGGCGCGGGCCATCTGTGCGAGGCGCTGGATGGCGCCTTCGATGTCCTTGCCGGCCACCATCATCAGGTCTGCCATTTCGTCGACGATGACGACGATATAGGGCAATGGCTCGAGATCGAACTCTTCGCTCTCATAGATCGCCTCGCCGGTCTCGCGGTCAAAGCCGGTCTGGACGGTGCGGCTGATGGTGCGACCTTCCTTGGCGGCTTCGGAGACGCGCTGGTTGAAGCCGTCGATGTTGCGCACACCGATCTTGCTCATCTTGCGATAGCGGTCTTCCATCTCGCGCACGGCCCATTTGAGCGCCACGACGGCCTTTTGCGGGTCGGTGACAACCGGCGTCAGCAGATGCGGGATGCCGTCATAGATGCTGAGTTCGAGCATCTTGGGGTCGATCATGATCATGCGGCACTGCTCAGGGGTCATCTGATAGAGCAGCGAGAGAATGAAGGTGTTGATACCCACGGACTTGCCCGAGCCGGTGGTGCCGGCGATGAGCAGGTGGGGCATGCGCGCGAGGTCGGCGATGATGGGTTCGCCGCCGATGGTCTTGCCGAGGCAGATGGGGAGCTTGCCCTTCATCTTCTCGAAATCGGACGAAGCCAGCATTTCGCGGAAGAAGACGGTTTCGCGCTTCTGGTTGGGCAGTTCGATACCGATCGCATTGCGGCCCGGCACCACGGCGACGCGGGCGGAAATGGCCGACATGGAGCGGGCGATGTCATCGGCGAGCGAGATCACGCGGCTCGACTTGATGCCGGGCGCGGGCTCGAGTTCGAAGAGGGTGACAACCGGGCCGGGGCGGACATTGATGATGTCGCCCTTGACGCCGAAATCCTGCAGCACTTCTTCAAGCTTGCGGGCCATGGCCTCGAGACGCTCGGGCGCGTGCTCGGGGGAAGGGCCGCCGACGCGCGGCTCGGCCAGGAGGCTGAGCGCGGGCAGCTCGAACCCGGCGGGTTCGTCGAGCAGGCTCGGCTGGGCTTCGCGGAAGACGCGCTGGCCCTGGGCTGGACGCGGAGCGGGAGCCGCAACGCGGGGCGCTGCGTGATCGACCGGGGTAAAACGGGAATCGCCGCGCTGGGTGTGGCTGACCACCGGCACCGAAGTATCGGGTGTGAACGGGATGTCGGCGTCTTCGACCTCGTCGGGATAGTCGATCTCGGTCTCGTCATAGGCCGGACGCGCATTGAAACGCGCCGAGACCGGTTCGTGCTGCGGCTCGAAGACGGGTTCCACGGGAGCGGCATGGGCAGACGGCGCGTGCACGGCCGGGGCATGGATGCGGCGCTGCGGCGCGGCGAAGGCAGGTTCGCGGACCTCGACGTCGGGCTGCTGTGGCTCAAGGCCTGGCTCGGCGGCATGATCGCGCCATTCCTGCTCCTCGGCGTGGCGGGCGGCATGATCGGCACGGGCGCGACGGAAAGCGGTGCGCAGCGAATAGCCCATGTGGACGACGGCGCCAATGGCGACCTCGACCAGCGGGTTGGGTTCGCGCTCGTCGACGCTGTCATCCTCGGCAGCACCCTTGCGGGCCTTGCGCGGGGCGGTGGGGATGGCGGTGCCAAGACCCATGGCGATCCAGAAAAGGGCCATGGCGGGCGCGGCGATGATGACGGCAAAGAGCGCCGCCGTGATCGGCTGTGGCTCGGCGCCGGCGACACTGGCGGCCAGATTGGAGAACAGCATGCCGGAGAGACCGCCCAGCCCGGTGGGCAGCGGCCAGGTTTCGGGCAGCGGAATGAAGGCGAGGACGCCGGTGGCGAGAATGGTGGCGCCGATCCAGCTCAATACGCGCAGGCCCAACTTGGTGGGTTGCAGGCGGCGCGACATCGCCCAGCCCCAGAGGGCGACGGGCACGACCATGACCAGCGAGGCGAGCCCCAGGAACTGGAAGAGGATGTCGGCAATTGCCGCGCCCGGATAGCCCAGCCAGTTGGCGGGCGACTTGGCGGTGGCATAGGACAGCGACGGATCATCGACCGACCATGTGGCCATGGACACGAGCATCACCGCACAGAGCGCCAAGAGCATCATGCCTGCGATGCGCAGGGGAATACGGATGGAGATGATCGGGGCCGGTTTTGGCATGGCGGCGCTGGGCCGGGCCTTGCCCCGTGCACCGCGGGGCGGCACGGGACGGACGTCATCGAGCGTTGGTACGGGGGAGCTGGGCATGGTCACGCAATACTTTTACCGGGCAGCGACCATTCGCAGACCCGAGTGGGCCCATGCTAGCGGGCTGTGGTTAATCGCATGCTAACCATCGGAAATTGTTGGTAAACAATTGGTTTGAATGAATTTTTTAAGGTTCCGGCGGCGATGGCGCCGAGAATCGCGGGCGGGCGGCGCCGGAGCGCCACCCGCAGATTGGCTCAGTTGTAGGCGCGTTCGCCGTGGGTGGTGAGGTCGAGACCATCGCTCTCACCATTCTCGGTGACGCGGGCGCCGCCGAAGATGGCCTTGACGATGAGCATGGCAACGAATGCCACGACACCCGACCAGATGATCGCCACCAGCACGGCCAGCACCTGGGTGACCAGCTGGCCGCCCATGGCATAGCCTTCGGCCCCGAAACCACCGAGGGCAGGATCGGCGACGATGGCGGTACCGATGGCGCCGACAATGCCGCCAACGCCATGGATGCCGAAGACATCGAGGCTGTCGTCATATGTCAGCATCGGCTTGAGGGTGACGACGGCCCAGAGGCAGACAAAGCCGGTGACGGCACCCAGAACAATCGCGCCGAACGTGCCGGCAAAGCCTGCAGCCGGGGTGATGGCGACGAGGCCAGCGACCGCACCGGAGATGAAGCCGAGGGCCGAGGCGTGGCCGCGGGTGATCTTTTCGCCGATTGCCCAGGCAATGGCAGCGGCGGCAGGCGCGGTGATGGTGTTGAGGAAGGCCTGTGCGGCCAGACCGTTTGCGCCCAGAGCCGAGCCGGCGTTGAAGCCGAACCAGCCGACCCAGAGCAGGCACGCGCCGATATAGGCAAAGACGAGGTTATGCGGGGCAAGCGGTTCCTTCATATAGCCAAGGCGCGGGCCGAGGACGATGGCCGCCACGAGCGCTGCAACACCGGAGTTGATGTGGACCACGGTGCCGCCGGCAAAGTCGAGCGCGCCCATGTTGAAGAAGAGCCCGGCGCCGGACCAGACCATGTGCGCGATCGGCAGATAGGAGAAGGTGAACCAGATGGCGAGGAACGCCATGATGGCTCCGAACTTCATGCGCTCGGCAATGCCGCCGACCACGAGCGTGGCGGTGATGCAGGCAAAGGTCAGCTGGAAGACCACGAAGACCAGCTCGGGAATGGTGCCCGAAACCGAATCGGGGCTGACATTGGCGAGGAAGAAATTGGAGAAGTCGCCGATAAAGGCCGAGAGCCCGCCTTCGGTGGGGCCGGAGAAGGCCAGCGAATAGCCATAGGCGACCCAGAGCAGGGCGATCATCGAGAACGCGCCGAAGACCTGGGTAACGACCGAGAGCACGTTCTTGCCGCGCACGAGCCCGCCGTAGAAGAGGGCGACGCCGGGAATGGTCATGAGGATGACGAGGAGGGTCGAGACGATCATCCAGGCGGTATCGCCGGTATCGATGGCAGCGACTTCCTCGACCACTGCCGCCGCCTCGGGGGCGGCATCCTGGGCCAGGGCCGGCAGAGTCAGAAGGAGGGAGGCCAATGCAGCGCTCCCCAAGAGTTTGGACATTTTCATAGAAGAATTGCCTCCGGAAGGGGTGACGCTCAGAGCGCGGATGAGCCGGATTCGCCGGTGCGAATGCGGGTGACGGCAAGAAGGTCGAGCACGAAGATCTTTCCGTCGCCGATGCGCCCGGTCTGGGCGGCATCGCGGATCACCGTGCTCACCTGATCGGCGAGCGCGTCATCGACGGCGATTTCGAGCTTGAGCTTGGGCAGGAAGTGCACGGCATATTCGGCGCCGCGGTAAATCTCGGAATGGCCCTTCTGTCGGCCGTAGCCCCGAACCTCGGTAACGGTCATGCCATGAACATCGAGGGTAGTCAGAGCCTGACGGACTTCTTCGAGTCGCGACGGCTTAATGATAGCAACCACCAGTTTCATAGAACCCCCTTGGCGCCACGCGGCGCGTGCTGGACGCCCAAACAGACTCAAGCGCCGTGCCAAGTCGGAACACGGCGGATTCTATTGTTGAGTCAGGGACTTGCCGGGGAGGGGGAGGAGTGGTGCGCGGAGGAGCGAATAAACTGCCCCAAATTTCAGCAGCGCCGGCGATTTGCGCATAATTTTTAGGCGCGATTGCCAGGAGTGTGCAGTCCGCACGATTTGCGAGTGGGAAGCCTCTGTGGCGGGCCAAGAGGGCGCGAACTGCACGCTGCCGGCAAGCGGCGGGGTGAGGTGGCCGGAAACCGGCCACCTCGAAGGGTTTACTTGAACTGGGGGTAGGCTTCGACGCCCACTTCGGCCACGTCGAGACCAAGCTCTTCGTCTTCTTCGCTGGGGCGCAGGCCCATGACGGCCTTCAGCACCATCCAGGCGACGATGGAGATGGCGAAGGTGAAGACGCCGACTGCCACGATCGAAACCAGCTGACCGAAGAGGCTCGAATCGGGGTTGGTGAAGACCACGGCGATGGTGCCCCAGATACCGGCGAAGAGGTGGACCGGGATGGCGCCGACAACGTCGTCGATCTTGAACTTGTCGAGCAGCGGGACAGCGAAGACCACGATCACGCCACCGACGGCGCCGATGAGCGAGGCGGTACCAAGGCCCGGGGTCAGCGGTTCTGCAGTGACCGAGACCAGGCCGGCCAGCGCGCCGTTGACGACGAAGGTCAGGTCGACCTTCTTGTACATGATGGCGGCGAGAGCGGCGGCTGCAAGCGCGCCACCGAGGGCACCGGCATTGGTGTTGGCCATGACGCGACCCACGTCAGCAATGTCGCCGATCGTGCCCATGGCGAGCTGGGAAGCGCCGTTAAAGCCGTACCAGCCCATCCAGAGGATGAACATGCCGAGGACGACGAGCGGCATGTTGGAGCCCGGGATCGGGTTCACGGAGCCGTCGGCATTGTACTTGCCCTTGCGTGCGCCCAGAACGATGGCGCCGGCGAGAGCGGCCCAGCCACCAACCGAGTGAACCACGGTGGAACCGGCAAAGTCGAGGAAGCCGAAATCGGCATCGAGGAAACCGCCGCCCCACTTCCAGGAGGCCTGGATCGGGTAGATCAGCGCGGTCAGGATGGCCACGAAGATCAGGAACGGCCAGAGCTTGATGCGCTCGGCAACCGTACCCGACACGATCGAGGCTGCGGTGGCGCAGAACATCACCTGGAAGAAGAAGTCCGAGCTGACCGTTGCATAGGTGAGGTCTGCAGCGTCGGCGGTCAGGCCAACCGGCTCGAGCACGGCAATACCGACGGCGCCAAGGATGTTCGGGATCATCCATGCGTCGCCCGGATACATCAGCTTGTAGCCGATGACGTAGTAGGCAAGGCAGGCCAGCGAATACATCAGGATATTCTTGAGCAGCTGCATGGAGACGTTTTTCTTGCGCACCATGCCGGCTTCGAGCATCGCAAAGCCCGCAGCCATCCAGAACACCAGAATGCCGCCGAACAGCATCAGGAAGCTGTTGAGGATGAATTGGGTCTGCAGCGGGGTATCGCCAGCAACGACCGCTTCCACGGCTTCTGCAGCGTCCTGGCCGAGCGCCGGCAGCGTCATCAGCGTTGCGCTGAAAGCAGCGCCGCCCAGGAGGGCGAGGGGGAGTTTGAACCCTGTCATTGTTTTTCTCCTTGAAGCGGGACTAGAGGGCGGACGCGCCGGTTTCACCGGTGCGGATGCGGGTGACAGCCAGAAGGTCGAGGACGAAGATCTTGCCGTCGCCGATGCGCCCGGTCTGTGCAGCGTCACGAATGGCGTTGCTCACCTGGTCGGCGAGGTCCGTATCGACGGCGATTTCGAGTTTGAGCTTGGGCAGGAAATGAACCGCGTATTCCGTGCCGCGATAGATTTCGGAATGGCCCTTTTGGCGCCCGTAGCCTCTGACTTCTGTGACGGTCATGCCGTGGACATCGAGGGAATTGAGCGCTTGTCTCACCTCTTCCAGTCGCGACGGCTTGATGATGGCAACCACCAGCTTCATATGTGCCCCTTTCAGTGCTTCTGATCACTTCGCCCACTCTCCTACTCAAAAGCCGTGCCAAACCGGCGCGGCGGCACGAGAAAGGCCGGAATTGCTGGGGTTTTGCAGATTGGCGGCGGGAGTGCTAAGGAAACCGCGTCCTGTTCCAGAGGCTTGATTGCCCAATATTTTGGCAGTCTGATTATACGAGCTTAAAAGTTAATCACGACCTTGCGGCAATGACGCGCTTGCTCGTGACGCCAGCAATTGGAACAGTGGCGACAAAGGAGATTGACGATGATCGACCGCAAGCCAGAGCAATTCGACGTCATCATCGTTGGCGGTGGCCCGGTGGGCATGACGCTGGCCCTGGCGCTGGCCCAGTCGGCGCGCGGCATTCGTCTGGCGCTGGTCGATCGGCGGCCCCTGAGCGTGCCGCGGGACAATCGTGCCTCGGCCATTGCCGCCGGTGTGCGCCGGATTTTTGAGGCGCTGGGCGTCTGGGGCGAGATGGCGGCGCAGTCCCAGCCGATCAGCGCCATGCGCATCACCGATTCGGGCGAGGGCGACATTGCCAGGCCACTGTTTTTGCAGTTTGACGGCGAAGTGGCGCCTGGCGAGGCCTTCGCCCATATGGTGCCCAACCAGGCGAGTTCGGGCGCGCTGCTGAAGGCGCTGGGCGAGAGCGTCGATGTCATCGCGCCGGCCGAGATCGCAGACTGGAGGGGCGAGGGCGCGCGGGCGCGGCTCGTGCTGGCCGATGGGCGTGTGCTGGAAGCCGGGCTGATCGTCGCGGCCGACGGCGCGCAATCCTCTCTGCGGCAGCGGGCGGGGATTTCCGTCGTCCACCATGACTATCGCCAGACCGGGCTGGTGGCGACGATTGCGCACGAATTGGCGCATGACGGCGTGGCCTATGAGCATTTCCGCCCGTCCGGTCCCTTCGCAAGCCTGCCGCTGCCGGGCAATCGCTCGTCCCTGGTCTGGACGGAAACGGCCGAGCGGGCGCCGGAGTTTCTGGCCATGACGCCCGAACAGCTGGCCGCTGAGATCGAGGCGGTGATGGGCTCGAGCCTTGGCGCGGTGACGCTCGAGGACAAGCTGATGGGTTTTCCGCTGCGGCTGCAGATCGCGCGCGAGTTTATCGGGCCACGGCTGGCCCTCGTGGGCGACGCCGCTCATGTGGTCCATCCGATCGCCGGGCAGGGGCTCAATCTGGGCCTCAAGGACGTTGCGGCGCTGGCCGAGGTGATCGTCGAGGCGATGCGCCTGGGGCTCGATCATGGGGCCGAGGATGTGCTTGAGCGCTACCAGTCGTGGCGCCGGCTCGATACGGCCTCGATGGCGGTGATGACCGATGGGCTCAATCGCCTGTTTTCCAACGACATCGCCCCGGTCCGGGCGTTGCGCGACTTCGGGCTGGGGCTCGTTGATCGGGTGAGCCCGATCAAGTCAGCGCTGATCCGCACCGCCTCGGGAATTTCCCATGGCGGCCCCAAACTCCTCTCGGGTCTGCCGATCTGAGAATCGCCGTCGCCGCGCTGCTGCCGCAGGTAAAAAATGTGCAGACAGCGCAGCGAATTCGTCTTAGCCTCGTTAACGCATTGGCGGCGCATGGGTGCCGCCTTCCGGGAGCCAAAAAGGTTTGAGCAGGCACTTGCCACCCACAGCAGATAACGCCCTCGCATCGCAACTCGAACTCGCCTTTGAAGACAATCGCCTGGCTGCACAGCTCTATGGCGATTTCGACCAGAACCTCGCCCTCATCGAACAGCGACTGGCCGTTTCCGCGACCCCGCGGGGCAACCACGTCTTGCTCAAGGGTGCCGCGTCCAAGGTCGATCAGGCGCGCCGCGTCCTTGAATCGCTCTATACCGGCCTCGAAGAGGGTCGCACCGTCGACATCGCCGATGTCGATGCGGTGATCCGCATGGTCGAGACCGAGGACAGCCAGCTGACCCTGCCGACGCTCGAAAAGCGCGGCAAGGTGCGCATGGCCCAGATCGCCACGCGAAAGTCCACCATCGTTGCGCGCACCCCGGCGCAGGACGCCTATATGCGCGCCATGGACCGGAGCGAGCTGGTGTTCGGTGTGGGTCCGGCAGGTACCGGCAAGACCTATCTGGCGGTGGCACATGCCGCTTCGCTCCTTGAGCGCGGCGATATCAACCGCATCATTCTCTCGCGTCCGGCGGTGGAAGCGGGCGAGCGCCTGGGCTTCCTGCCCGGCGACATGAAGGACAAGGTCGATCCCTATCTGCGCCCGCTCTATGACGCCCTCTACGATATGATGAAGCCCGAAAACGTCGAGCGCTGCATCACCTCGGGCATCATCGAAGTGGCCCCGCTCGCCTTCATGCGCGGGCGCACGCTCGCCAATGCTGTGGTCATCCTCGACGAGGCGCAGAACACGACCTCGATGCAGATGAAGATGTTCCTCACACGCCTTGGTGAAAACTCTAAGATGATCGTCACCGGCGATCCGACCCAGGTCGATCTGCCGCGTGGGGAGAAATCGGGGCTGGTCGAGGCGGTAAACCTGCTCGACGGCGTCGAAGGCGTCCATATTTCGCGCTTCAACGACAAGGATGTGGTGCGCCACGCGCTTGTCGGCCGCATCGTGCGGGCCTATGAGGCGGATACCGCGCGCCGGCTCGCCGAAAAGGAAGGCGATACCACCGGCCTCGCGCGGACACTGGGCACCCTGCCACGTACGTGACGGCGGTGCCGTTCCGTCTTCGACCCTATCGATGAATGAGTGCAATGCCGCCGACCCCGCCGCTTGAAATTGCAGTCATCCGCAATGCGGATGACTGGCCCGAACATTTCGACGCCATCGCCGAACGCGCCGTGCTTGCCGCACTTGCCGGCTCGGGCGCCCGCATCAAGGGAGCTGCCGAAATCTCGGTGCTGCTCACCGATGACGAGGAGCAGCGCGATCTCAACGCGCAGTGGCGCGGCAAGGACAGCTCGACCAATGTGCTCAGTTTCCCCCAGATCGAGCCCTTCGGGCCGGTCATCGGGCTGCTCGGCGACATCACGCTGGCGCGGGAAACGCTGATCCGCGAGGCCGCCGAATTGGGCAAGAGCCCCGAAGATCATTTCACTCACCTCGTGGTGCATGGTTTTTTGCACATTTTAGGATATGATCATCTCGAAGAGGCCGAGGCCCTTCAAATGGAGAGCCTGGAAACCCAGATATTGGGCGGGCTCGGGATCGCAGATCCCTACGCAGACTAAGCCTTCGGATAGCCGTGGGCCGATACGCGCATTTTATAAGCACTGAGGATAGATACGCCGCTCTTGCGGCCTGAGACGATGACCGACAGCGACAATAGGGGCAAACGGGTGCCCGATAATCCCGACCCTCCTTCTAGCCCCGCCCTCGCACCTGCGGCGCGGGGGCCGAGCCTGATCAATCGCATCAAATCCCTCCTGACTCTCAGGACGGTATCGCTGCGCGACGATCTTCAAGTTGCGCTCGACGAGAATGCTGGCTCCGAAACCTCGGATTTTACCGAGAGCGAGCGCACCATCCTGCAGAACGTGCTCAAGCTCTCTGCAGTCTCCATCGACGACATCATGGTGGAGCGCTCCGATATCCAGGCGGTAAGCGCCGATATCCATCTGGGCGCACTGATCGCCCGGTTCCGGCAAGTGGGCCATTCGCGCCTTCCGGTCTATGAGAATGACCTCGATAACATCGTGGGCTTCATTCACATCAAGGACGCCATGGCCAAGATTACTGCGCCACTGAGCGATCCCGAGAAGGAAGATTCGGTCAAACTGCTGACCGCGGCCCTCAAGCAAAAGGTTGGCAAGCTGGGCATCACCCGCACGGCCATGTTCGTGCCGAGCTTCATGCCGGCCGGCGATCTCCTGCAGTCGATGCGCGCCAGCCGCACCCATATGGCCATCGTGGTCGACGAATATGGTGGCACCGACGGTCTCGTGACCATCGAGGACCTGCTCGAAGCCATCGTCGGCCAGATCGAGGACGAGCACGACGAAGCCGTCAGCGCCATGGTCCGCAAGGTGGGTGAAGACACCTATATCGCCAATGCCCGCGCCGAGCTCGAGGAAGTGCAGGCGGTGGTCGGCCCTGATTTCGATCCGGGTGACCATGCCGACGACGTCGACACGATCGGCGGTCTGGTGTTCGACCTTGCCGGCCATGTGCCCAAGCGCGGCGAAAAGGTGAATGGGCTCGACGGTTTCGAGTTCGAGATCCTGGCGGCCGATCCGCGCCGCATCAAGCGCCTGCGCATTCGCCGCAAGCGGGAGGGCGACACCGACGAGCTGCTGGCCATAACCGACCAGCGCAGCGACGCCCAAAGACTGGCCGCCGAATAGTGGCGGTTCATCACTTCACGCCAGCACATTGGCATAGTGTGCTGGCGGCCGTCCCCGCTGCCCTGAGGGTGGCGGACGGGGATGTGATCATCACCCAGACCATCGACGCCAATGGCTTCGACAAAGAGGGTGTGCGCCGCACCAGCGGCTCCAATCCCATGAACGGTCCCTTTCACGTCGACGGCGCCATGCCGGGCGACGTGCTTCAGGTCGACATCCTGCGGATGGACCCGATCCGGGCCCATGGCTGGACCCGCGGCGCGCTGGCGGCCAATGTCGTCGACCCCGAGCGGGTTCGGGAGCTGCCCCCGCGTGACCGGATCGACTGGGATATCGACCTCTCCGCCCGCACCCTGCGGCTGCGCGAAACCGTTCCCGGGCTTGAGCATCTGGTTCTGCCGCTCGAGCCCATGGTTGGCTGTTTTGGTGTCGCGCCGGCAGGCGGCGAAGCCATCTCGACGGCGACCAGCGCCGCCAATGGCGGCAATATGGATTATCGCGGTTTTGGGCCCGGCGCGCGCATCTGGTTTCCGGTGTTCGAGCCGGGCGCGCTGTTCTTCATTGGCGATTGCCACGCTCTCCAGGGAGATGGCGAGATTGTCGGCACCGGCGTTGAAACGGCGATGGAGGTAGAATTCCGCCTTTCCGTGCTGAAGGATCGCCGCCAGGCCTGGCCGCGTGGAGAGACGGCCGAGACGATTTATACGATCGGCAATGCCCGGCCGCTCGACCAGGCGCTGCAGCACGCCACCACAGAAATGTTCGACTGGCTGACGGGCGAGGAATATGGCCTCTCAAGCGTCGCTGCGAGCCATATCATGGGCCAGCTCGTGCGCTATGAGGTCGGCAATGTGTTTGACCCCGCCTATACGATGGCCTGCCACATGCCCAAGAAATACCTGCCGGAAAGCAAAAGGCCCCGATAAACGATATCGGAGCCTTCATAAATTCGCTTGGCGCCTGAGCGCGATCAGATCTGCTGGACGGCTTCCACGCCCGGCACGAAGTGGCGGAGCAGGTTCTCGATGCCGTTCTTGAGGGTTGCCGTCGAGGACGGGCAGCCCGAGCAGGCGCCCTGCATGTGCAGGAACACGGTGCCTTCCTTGAAACCCTTGAAGGTGATGTCGCCGCCATCCATGGCAACGGCCGGGCGCACGCGGGTCGCCAGCAGTTCCTTGATCACCTCGACCATTTCCTTGTCTTCGGCGTCGTAGAACTCGTCGCCGTCGTCGAGCGCGGAAGCGTCAAAGCCGCCTTCGGCGATGACCGGCTTGCCCGAGAGGAAGTGATCCATGATCACGCCGAGAATGGCCGGCTTGATATGGGCCCAGTTGGTGTCGTCCTTGGTGACCGAGATGAAATCGGAACCGAGGAACACGCCGGTGATGCCGGAGATGGAGAAAAGGCTCGCGGCCAGCGGCGAGACATCGGCAGCCTCGGCGGAGCGGAACTCGCGCGGCTCGCCGACGAGCACGTCGCGCCCGGGCAGGAATTTGAGCGTCGCCGGATTGGGAGTGGCTTCGGTCTGGATGAACATGGTACCTCCGGCGAAATTAGAACGCTTCTAAAATATCTGAGTTTGGGCGCGGCGCAAGGTCAATTTGCGCTGCTTTGTCGCGTGGCGCTGGATACAACCCATGCGCTAGGGACATATCATGATACGCGCATTCAGATATATCGGGGTCTTCGAGGGGATTACAACCCTGGCCCTCTTCCTCGTCGCCATGCCTGCCAAATACTGGCTGGGCATTCCCGATCTCGTGCCGCCGATCGGCGCCCTGCATGGGGCGGCCTTCGTGATCTATCTGGTCGCCATGGTTGTGTGTCTCTGGGGTCGGGGCTTTACCCCGCTGGAATGGGCGCGGACGACAATCGCCTCGTTCTTCCCCTTCGGTACGTTTCTCAACGACCCCTTCCTCAAGCGCAAGCAGCTGGCCTCAGCCGCGGCGTAAGCCGCTGGTGCCAGCCGCAGCCTAAAGCTGCTGGCGACTGCCGCAGCCTAAAGCAGCGTGCGGATGGCTGCCGTCAGGCGCTCGAGGTCCTCGGGGCGGCTCAACCTGTGGTCGCCATCCGGGATCAGGCTATAGGTCACCGGGTCGTGGAGGATATGGATCAGGAGTTTCTCAGCATGCGCCGGAGGCACGTCGGGATCGCGTCCGCCCTGCAGGATAATCACCGGGCAATTGGTCTCGATCGGCGAGCCCAGCAGCAAATGATATTTGCCATCGTCGAGCAGCGCCTGGCTGTAGCGATAGGGGCCGTCGCCATAGCGGCTGTCGAGCTCGACAAAACCGTCGCGCTGCAATTCGATCTGCTGGGCGGGCGTGAAACGGGCCGGGATGAGCGTTTCGGTGGCGTCGACCGCCGGGGCAATGAGCACGAGCCCCTTCACGCGCCCATCCCTGTTGGCGAGCAGCCGGCGCGCCAGCAGCAGGGCAAGCCAGCCACCCATCGAGGAGCCGATGATGATCTGGCTGCCTTCGGTGAGAGCAAAGACCGCCTCGGCCTCTTCGAGCCAGCGGCTGATGGTGCCATCTTCAAAAGCGCCGCCCGAAGCGCCGTGACCGGAATAATCGAAGCGGGTAACCCCAAGTCCGTTTTCGGCGCCAAACTGGTCGACAGCGCTCGCTTTGGCCCCCGTCATAACCGATCGGAAACCATTGAGCCAAAAAAGTCCGGGGTGCCGACCCTGTCGCCGCAGCACGGCAATATCACGCCCGGAGACACTCTGGCCGACGCGAAGTTTCTGCTGTATAAGGGAACTCATCGGCACTCTGTCGCTTTTGCTTCCCAAATGGGGCGCTTATCCGGCTCAACTGGCCTAAATTCAGCATTTCCGCCAGTTGACTTCTTGATCCGGTAACACGATTTTAGGGCCGATTTCACCCCCTTGCACCAATAGCACAAGGAACGCTTGCCATTCGCCGTCCAATGAGACCCGTGGCGCCCCAGAAGGATGGGCCGCTTGCCAATGAGGACATCACCAGCCCCGACGTTCAGCTGATCGACGCTGAGGGCGAGAACCGTGGCATCGTGCGCACGCGCGACGCCATGGCGGAAGCGCAGGAAGCGGGTCTGGACCTGGTCCTGATCGCCGCGAACTCGAACCCGCCTGTCGCCAAGATGCTAGACCTCGGCCGCTACAAGTATGCGGCCCAGAAGAAGGCAGCTGAAGCGCGCAAGAAGCAGAAGGTGATCGAGGTCAAGGAAGTTCAGCTCCGGCCGAACATCGATGATCACGACTACAACACCAAGATGAAGGCTGTGCAGCGCTTCCTCGACGATGGCGACCGCGTCAAGGTCACCATGCGTTTCCGTGGCCGTGAAATGGCTCACCAGGACATCGGCATGCAGCTCCTGATCAAGGTCAAGGAACAGATGGACGCCATCGCCAAGGTGGAAAGCCAGCCGCGTTCCGAAGGCCGTCAGATGGTGATGGTGCTGGCGCCAAAGTAAGGCGACGCCCCATCCGGACAATTTTAAAAGCGGGCCGCAAGGTCCGCTTTTTTTGTATCGCCTGCCCGGCGCATATGCGGCAATGTCGAGGGGCGCGGAACCAGTTGATTATCTCCGCGCCAAAGAGGTTTGCGGTTCCCGGGGGAGGGATGTCCACTGGCGGTCGCGAACCAGGCTGGGGGACACATGCATATTGACGGTAAGACAGGTGTTTCTCACGCTGACCGGCCCGCGCCGGAAGCGGAAGGTCAGGGCATTGTCGCCGGCGTCCATTTGATCGAACAGCTGCAGCGCCTTGAACTGGCAGCCCAGGTGGGTGGGCTCGGCGTCTGGGATTATGATATCGCTCTCGACCGCATGACCTGCGACCGGCGCTGGTATGCGATCATGGGGGCGGGACCCCGGCAGACCCATCGTTACTGTCGCCGACTTCCAGAGCGTCATTCACCCCGAGGACCGGGAGCGGGCCACTGAAGTGCAGAGCACGGCGCGTGAACTGCTCTCGGAGCGCAAGAACTACGGCATAGAGTTTCGCATCGTGCGCCCGGATGGTGAAATCCGCTGGGTGCGCTCCTCGGCGCTGATCTTTGACGATCGCGATGGCAATCCCGCGCGGGCCGTCGGCTATGTCATCGACGTCACCGACAGCTGGCTGGCCGAGCAGCAGCTCAAGAGGAACAATGATCTTCTCCGGGAGGAGAACCGCCAGCTCATGCGGCAGGCGCTGATCGACCCGGTGACCGGGATCAGCAACCGGCGGGCGCTGGACCAGGAGTTGGAGCGAGCCTGCAGCCTCGCCCGGCGCGACGGCACGTCTCTCTCGGTCGCGATGATCGATATCGACTATTTCAAGATCTACAACGACCATTACGGCCATCGGCAGGGCGATCTGGCGCTGGCCGCGGTCGCCGAGGCCATCGCTTCGGCCGCCTGGCGACCCTATGACACGGCGGCGCGCTATGGCGGGGAAGAATTTTGCCTCGTACTGCCCGAGTCCTCCAATCCGCGCCAGGTGCTGGAGCGGATCATGGACAATGTGCGCAGGCTGGCGCTTCCCCATGCCGCCTCGCCGCTTGGGTCCGTGCTGACCATCAGTTGTGGCTGCGTTGCCGGAGTGTCGGGCGAGGGGCTCGATCCAGTGGCCTTGATTGAAGCCAGCGATGCCCAGCTCTATCGCGCCAAGCAGGCTGGGCGGAACCGGATCTGCATGCTGGGCCAATAGGCTGCAGCAATAACAAAAGGCCCGTTTCGAAAAACGGGCCTTTGTTGGTTAGACGTCCAGATTGCTCACATTGAGCGCATTGTCCTGGATGAAGTCGCGGCGCGGCTCGACCAGGTCGCCCATGAGGGCGGTAAAGATCTGGTCGGCCTCGTCGGTCTTGTCGATCTCGACGCGCAGCAGGGTGCGGGCATTGGGATCGAGGGTCGTTTCCCAGAGCTGCTCGGCATTCATTTCGCCGAGGCCTTTATAGCGCTGCAGCGACACGCCCTTGCGGCCGGCATCGGTGACGGCCTTGAACAGCGAGGTCGGTCCGAAGATGTTGATGGTGTCGCCCTTGCGGGTGAGCGTCGGCACGCCGCCGAACAATTCATCGAGCCGTTCGGCCAATTGGCGCAGCTTGCGGGCGTCCGCGCTCTGGAGGAGGGCGCGGTCGATCTGGTGGGTCTCGGTGACGCCGCGCACGGTGCGCGAGAAGGCCAGGGCCTCGTCCTCGGTGATCTCGCCGGTCCAGCCGCGCTCGAGTTCGTCGGAAATCCGGTCAAGGCGGCTGGCGACACGCTTGAGCGTCTCCCCGCTCTTGGTCGGATCGGACATGCCATCGGGATCCAGTCCGCCGACAATGGCGGTCTGCTCGACAAGACTGCGATTGTAGCGCGTGTTGAGATTGTCGATGGCGTAGGTGATGTCACGCGCCTGCTGCAGGATGCCCAGGAGATCCGGACCGGCATGTTCGATGCCGTCGCGGGTCTTGAACACGGCGTCTTCAAGCCCGCCCTGGAGCAGATAGTCTTCCAGCGCGCGCTCGTCCTTGAGATAGAGCTCGGAGCGGCCACGCGTGGCTTTATAGAGCGGCGGCTGGGCGATGTAGATGTGTCCGCGCTCGAGCAGGGCCGGGGTCTGCCGGTAGAAGAAGGTCAGCAGCAGGGTGCGGATATGGGCGCCGTCGACGTCGGCGTCCGTCATGATGATGATCTTGTGGTAGCGCAGCTTGTCCGGGTTGAACTCTTCCCGGCCGATGCCCGTGCCGAGCGCGGTGATCAGCGTGCCGACCTGGTCGGACGAAATCATGCGGTCAAAGCGGGCGCGCTCGACGTTGAGAATCTTGCCGCGCAGCGGCAGCACAGCCTGGTTCGAGCGGTCGCGGCCCTGCTTGGCCGAACCACCTGCCGAGTCACCCTCGACGATGAAGATTTCAGACTTCGCCGGGTCGCGTTCCTGGCAGTCGGCCAGCTTGCCGGGCAGGGACGAGATTTCGAGTGCGCCCTTGCGACGGGTCAGCTCGCGCGCCTTGCGGGCGGCTTCGCGCGCCGCAGCGGCCTCGGCCACCTTTGCGACGATCGTCTTGGCTTCGTTCGGGTGCTCCTCGAACCACTGGCCGAGCTTTTCGTTGACGATGTTCTCGACGACCGGGCGGACTTCGGACGAGACCAGCTTGTCCTTGGTCTGGGAGGAGAATTTCGGGTCCGGGACCTTCACCGAGAGGACGCAGGTAAGCCCTTCGCGGGTGTCATCACCCGAGAGCGTCACCTTTTCCTTCTTGGAAATGCCGGAGCTTTCAGCATAGCCGGTCACCTGACGCGTCAGCGCACCGCGCAGGCCCGCAAGGTGCGTGCCGCCATCGCGCTGCGGGATGTTGTTGGTGAAGCAGAGCACGTTCTCGTGGTAGCTGTCGTTCCACTGCAGCGCCACTTCGACGGTGATGCCGTCCTTTTCTGAGCGCATCATGATCGGGGTTTCGATCACCGGCTGCTTGGACTTGTCGAGATAGCGCACGAAAGCCTCGAGCCCGCCTTCGTAGAACAGATCGATCTCGATCGGCTCGGGATGGCGGCGATCGGCGAGCAGGATGTGCACGCCCGAATTGAGGAAGGCCAGTTCGCGCAGGCGATGCTCAAGCGTCTTGAAGTCGAAATCGACCATGGTGAAGGTGTCGGACGACGGCAGGAAGGTCACTTCCGTGCCCGAACGGCCTTCGTATTCGCCCACTTCCTTGAGCGGCGCATCGGCGACGCCATGGGTAAAGGTGATCTCGTGGACCTTGCCGTCGCGACGGATGCGCAGCTTGAGGAACACCGAAAGCGCGTTCACGACCGAGACGCCCACGCCGTGCAGGCCGCCGGAAACCTTGTAGGAGTTCTGGTCGAACTTACCGCCGGCGTGCAGCTGGGTCATGATGACCTCGGCCGCCGAGACGCCTTCTTCCTTGTGGATGCCCACCGGAATGCCGCGACCATTGTCCGTTACGGTGACAGAGCCATCGGCATTGAGCGTGACCGTCACCAGATCGGCGTGGCCGGCAAGGGCCTCGTCAATGGCGTTGTCGACCACCTCGTAGACCATGTGGTGCAGGCCCGAACCGTCATCGGTGTCGCCGATATACATGCCCGGGCGCTTGCGCACCGCGTCGAGACCCTTGAGCACCTTGATGCTGTCGGCGCCATATTCGTTCGGGGTGGTGTTTTCGGCTTCGCTCATGGGGTCCGAATCAGTCCTTTTCGAAGTCTTTTAGTTCTAGCGGAATGGGGCTTGAACCCCAAGAAAATTGCCGGTTTTTAAGGCTTTTGCTGGGCATAAGGACAAGTTTTTGGGCCGCAGGGCTTGCTCTGGTCCGTAACGGGGCGCCAGAGGCTGGCAAGAGTAAAAATTACTCGTGCGTCAAGCGTCCGTCGCGCACCGTGATGCGTTGTGCCCGGTCTTCCAAAGCCTCGAACAGCAGCGGGTCGGTGCCGGTGAGGAAACACTGCGTGCCCAGCCCGTCGAGGGCCGCAAACAGCGCCCGGCGGCGTTCGGGATCGAGATGGGCGGCGATCTCATCGAGCAGCAGGAAGGGCACGATCCCGGTCCGCAGGCGCACCAGCCGCGCATGGGCAAGGATCAGTCCGATGAGGAGGGCCTTTTGTTCGCCCGTGGAGCCCAGGGCAGCCGGCATGGCCTTCTGGGCGTGCACCACTTCGAGATCGACGCGGTGTGGCCCTAATGTGGTGCGCCCGGCAGCCCGATCAAGGCCGCGCAACGCATGCCAGCGCTGCGCCAGCTCGGCCTCGAGCGCTGCCGATGTGGCCGGTTCTGCTCCGGTCTCGAACAGCGGCGTCAGGGCAAGGAGCGCGGCCGGAAAGCTGGCGTCCTCAAGGCTGTCGGTGATCAGGCTCTGGAGATGGCTGAGGCTGTCGGTACGCGCCAGGTGGATGGAGGCGCCCAGTTCGGCCATCTGCGCCTCAATGGCGCCCAGCCAATGGGCGTCGCCGCCCTCTTCGAGCAGCTTGTTGCGCTGGCGCATGGCCTTTTCGAAATCGGCGACCGAGGAGGAGTGCGAGGGAATGAGCGTCGTCACCAACCGATCGAGGAAGCGGCGGCGCTCGCCTGCCGGGCCGGAGAAGAGCCCGTCCATCGCCGGCGTCAGCCAGAGCACGCGCATATAGTCGCTCATCGCCTCGATGGAGCGGGCATTGGCGCCATTGATGCGCACGCGCCGACCGCCCTCGGGCAGGGCGCCGGTGCCGATATCGGCGGGGCCATTGTCGGTCTCAATGGTTGCGGCTACTGCCCAGCCCATGTCAGAGCCCTGCGCCTGCAGGGTCTCAAAACTCGCCCCGCGCAACCCGCGCCCCGGCGACAGAACAGAAATTGCTTCGAGGAGATTGGTCTTGCCCGAGCCATTTGGGCCGGTGAGCACCAGATGGCGCTCGTCGAGGTCGAGTGCGGCAGCGCTGTAATTGCGGAAGGCGGTGAGCCGCAGGCGGGAGATGTGGCGGATCATGATTTGCTGGTACCCAACGCTCGGCCCGGACCGCCAGAGGAAGTACACCCCTCATCCCGACCGAATTCGGTAGCGAATTCGGTGACCCTTCGGGCACCCTCTCCCTCAAGGGAAGAGGGGGGTATCGCGTTCTTGGCAATCGCCAGCCTGCCCCTCTCCCCTGGAGGGAGAGGGTGGATCGCCCAAAGGGCGAGACGGGTGAGGGGGGTGGATATCAAGGTGAGTGCTGGACACGCCCCGATCACACGCGCATCGGCATCAGGACGTAAAGGGCGTTGGCGTCGCCTTCTTCCTTGACCAGGGTCGGGGAGTTGGCGTCGTTGAACAGGAAGATCGCGCTTTCGCTGCGGATCTGGCTGACGATGTCGAGCAGATAGCGGGCGTTGAAGCCGATTTCGAAATTCTCGATCTCGAATTCGACCGCCAGTTCTTCGCTTGCCGTACCATGGTCAGGATTGGTGACCGAGAGTTCGAGCAGGCCGTCATGGGCGGCAAGCTTGACCGCCTTGCCGCCGCGATCGGAGGCAATGGTCGAGACGCGGTCGACGGCAATGGCAAAGCCCTGCTTGTCGACGATCATCTGCTTGTCGTTGTTCTTGGGCGTCACTCGGTCGTAATCGGGGAACGTGCCTTCGATGAGCTTGGACAGCAGCACGACCGGGCCGACGGTGAAGCGGATCTTTGTGTCCGAAACCTCGACATGAACGTCACCATCGACGCCGTCGAGCAGTTTGAGAACTTCGCCCACGGTCTTTTTCGGCACGATAATGCCGCTCATGCCGCTGGCGCCCTCGGGGGCTGCGATCTCGGCACGGGCCATGCGGTGACCATCGGTGGCCACGGCGCGGAACAGCCAGCCGGTCTGGGAATTCTCGACGGCGTGGAAATAGATGCCGTTGAGATAGTAGCGCGTCTCTTCGTTGGAGATCGCGAACTGGGTGCGTTCGATGAGCTCGCGCAGCGATGCAGCGGCAATGTCGAACTCATGGGCAAAGGCGCCGGACTTGAGATCGGGGAAGCTCTCGGGCGACAGGCAGGCCAGATTGAAACGCGAGCGGCCGGAGGTGAGAACCATGTTCTCCCCGCCATCGGTCTCGAGCCGGACTTCGGCGCCGTCGGCGAGCTTGCGCACGATTTCATAAAGCGTATGGGCCGGTACCGTGGTGGTGCCGGGGGTCGAGACCATGGCCGGCACGCTCTCGGTGACCTCGATGTCGAGGTCCGTGGCGCGCAGCTCGATATGGTCTTCACTGGCCTTGAACAGGACGTTGGCCAGGATCGGATAGGTGTTGCGGCGCTCCACCACCCGATGCACATGGCTCAGCGACTTGAGCAGGTGATTGCGTTCGAGCGTGACTTTCATAGCGGCACTTTCCTGGCGATAGGCGACAGCAAAACCGGCGAAGGGCCGGGGCAGGACGTTTACAGTTTCATAAGGAATTGGCAAGGCCAGCGGGGATTTGCCGGTCGCCAAACTGTGGATCAGCTCTGGAAATAGACGGTGATGGAGAAGCGCTCCATTGTTCCGGCCCCAAGTTCCTCGAGCCCGGTGAAGGGTGTGCAGTCGGATACGGCCCTGAGGACGCTTTCGGCGAGGACCGGATATTTGCTGGCCTGCTTGAGGCTCTCAGCGGGAATAACCGCCGTTCCGTCAAGCTGACCATTACCGAAAAAGCCGACATCAAGCGCAATTCTGAGGCCCTCGGCGCCTTCCGGCACATTCCAGCAGTCGATCAGCTGCTGCTGCACGCGAATGGCGATGGCCTGGCTCTGCTTGAGATAGGCATCGGGGGTCAGCTGCTGGGCGAAGGCCGGAGCGGAAAGGGAAAAAACCAGGGCGACGGCAAATAAGAAGCGATTCATCCCCCGCTGGTGCCGCCTTGTTCGGGCCGAAACATGGCCGTTGCCAAAGAGTGCCCAGCTTTATTTCCCCCGGGCGCTAAGGCGAAGCATCGCCTTGGGGCCAAACGAGCGCAACCCCTCATCATAAAAATGAGGGGCTGCCAGAGGCTTGTAAAAGCTGGGGCCTCGAAAGAGCGGCGGCAGCGCTTTCTCGCACCGATAGTGCGGGAAAAATGTCGCGCCTATTCCTCGAGCATGCGCTTCAGAAGTTCGATTTCCTGGCCGAGTTCGAGATCGTCCTTGATCATCTGTTCGACCTTGCGCACCGAGTGCAGCACGGTGGTGTGATCGCGGCCGCCGAAGCGACGACCGATCTCGGGCAGCGAGCGGCTGGTCAGCGCCTTGGCCAGATACATGGCGATCTGGCGCGGACGCACCACATCGCGCGAGCGGCGGGCGGACAGCAGTTCGTTGCGCGGCACCTTGTAGTGGCGAGAGACAATTTTGAGGATGTCCTCGATACGGACGCGCTTGGCGTCGCGGGCGCGGATCAGGTCGGCCAGCGTCTTTTCGGCCAGCGGCACGGTGATCAGCTCACCGGTCAACTGGTTGGCAGCGACGAGACGGTTTACGGCGCCATCGAGGTCGCGGCCGTGGCTGGTGACGGCGCGGGCGACATAGTCGAGCACCGGCAGCGGGAAGTGCATGCCGAAGCGAGCCGTGGCGTGTTCGGCCCGGCGCTGCACGATGGCGCGACGCAGGTCGATGTCGAAATTGGAGATCGGCACGACAAGGCCACCCGAAAGGCGCGAGCGCACGCGCTCATCGAGCATTTCGAGATCGCGCGGCGGCGCATCGCCGGCCACCACGATCTGCTTGGCGCCGGTCAGAAGCGCACCGAGCGTGTGACCGAATTCAGTGGCCGACTTGCCCTGCAGGAACTGCATGTCGTCGATCAGCAGCAGGTCGACCTTGCGCAGCCATTCCTTGAAGCCGAGCGCCGACTGGCGCTGCACGGCGGTGATGAAATGGTACATGAAGTGGTCGGCGGTCAGATAGACGATGTTCTTGGTCGAATCGGCCTGGCTGACAGCGTGGGCAATGGCGTTGAGCAGGTGCGATTTGCCCAGGCCCACGGTCGAATGGATATAGACCGGGTTGAATGTGACCGTGTTGTTGATCGCCGCATTGGCGATCTGCTTGGCCACGCCCAGCGCCATTTCATTGGCATCGCCGGCAACGAAGCTGTCAAAGGTCATGCGCGGATCGATAGCGCTACCCGAAAGGGCGTCGCCCTTGGCCGGCTCGCGGCTCATGCGCGGCGCTGCCGGAGCAGCTGCGGCCTTGTCAGCGGGTGCGGTGTCAGCGGAAGCGGGGCCGGCGATCTGGGCCACTGGCGCTTCAGCGACCGGCGCGGGAGCGACCGAGAGGCGCGGGCGGGCCTGGCCATTGACCCGCATGGTGACCTGCAGGCGGCCCGCTTCGGGAACGTCGTGACGGAAGGCCTCGACGATGCGGTCGGCGTAATTGGACTGGACCCAGGAGCAGAGGAAGCGGGTCGGGGCGGACAGGTGCACCAGGTCGTCGACGAGCTCTTCAAGCTCAAGCCGGGCAAACCAGGAGGCAAAGACATCTTCGCCGACAGCCGTTTTGAGGCGGGCGCGCACCCGGTTCCAGAGTTCGCGCTGGGCTTCGGAATTGGTATCGGTCAT